>NZ_CP043473.1:2445585-2751283 GCF_008275125.1 Chromobacterium paludis | reverse complement strand
GTCGGCCGAGCCGGGCGGCTCGGTCTTTGCCGGCGAGTCCGCGCGCTTCCAGCTGTTCTTGGACAATCCCCAGGCCGTGCCCCGGCGGGTGGCGGTACGGGCGCTGGACCAGGACATCGCCGTGCCGGCAGAAGACATGGCCGGGCATGCCGGCCTTGCGCTGGAGCTGGCCGTGCCGGCGCCGCGCCGCGGTTGGCTCGCCTTGCCGATGTGCGTGGTGGAAAGCGACGCGCCCTTCGGCCTGATCCGCGCTTGGGCGGTTCTGCGGCTGGAGGCGCGTCTGCTGGTCTATCCCGCCCCGCTGCCGGACGCCGCGCGCGGCTTGAGCGAGGGCGGGGGCGGCGAGGGCGGAGCCAGCCGTCCCGCAGGGGACGATTTTTCCCACCTCGATGCTTACCGGCACGGCGACACGCCGCGGCAAATCGCCTGGAAAGTGCTGGCGCAGCGGGATGCCCTGGCCAGCAAGCGCTTTGTCGGCGAGGCGGGAAGCGCGATGAGGCTGATCCGCTGGGAGGATTACGCCAAGGAGGCCGACGTGGAGCGCAGGCTATCGCGCATGGCCTGGCGGGTGGAACAGTGCGAAAGACTGCGCCAGCCATATCGCCTTTGCCTGCCGGACGGCGAGGTGGGGCCGCAGCCGCGCCAGCGCGAGCGCGCGCTGGCGGCGCTGGCCTTGCATGGAGGCGGTCGTGAGGGCTGAGAGGCAAGGGCTGCGTCATGCGCCCGTGCTATGGGCCTTGGTCTGGGTCCTGTTGCCGCTGGCCTGGTATCTGCCGGCCTGGCTGCCTCTCCTGGGCATGGCGGCCCTGCTGGGCAGAATGGCGCTGAGCCGGCGCGGTGACGCCCTGCCGGCGCGCTGGCTATTGTTGCCCGCGCTCGCCCTGTTCGTCGGCGCCGCGTGGCTGCAACTGGGTACGCTGATCGGGCGCGAGGGCGGGGTGGCGCTATTGCTGTTGCTGACCGCGTTCAAGGCGTATGAAACGGCCAGCTTGCGCGATTGGCGCGTGCTGTTGGCCTTGGGTTTCTTCCTGGCAGCCATGCCGCTGCTGTTCGACCAGTCGCCATGGATGGCCGCTTGGCTGGTAGCCTCGATGCTGTTGCTGACCTGGGCCGCCGCCGTGCTGGCCGGCGGCCTGCCGCGCGGCAGCTGGCGCAATGCGGCGCAGGCTTTGTTGCTGTCCCTGCCCATCATGCTGGTGTTGTTCGTGCTGATGCCGCGGCTGCCTGAGCCCTTGTGGAGCATGCCGATGCAGCAGTCTGCGGCCGGCAGCGGGCTGGGCGAGGACATGGAGCCGGGCAGCATCAGCCGACTGATCCTGAACCGCGATCCGGCTTTCAGTGTGGTGTTCGACGGCCCTGCGCCCAAGCAGGACCAGATGTATTGGCGGACGATGCTGCTGGATGTGTTCGACGGCCGGCGCTGGCATAGGGCTGGGGAGGGGAGGGCCCTGGCGATGCCGGTGGCCGGCGCGGCCTCCGTGCGATACAGCCTGACCTTGCGGGCGGACCGCGGGCGGCTGCCGGCATTGGAGATGCCTATGGACGCGCCGTCCGGCAGCCATTTCGCCGTTGGCGGCGTGCTGAGGCAGGACCGCAGGCAGGGCGAGTTGGCGCGTTATGCGATGACGAGCCTGTTGGGCGCCGGTGCGCGCGAGGACTTGTCCGATGGCGCTCGGGCCTTCTACACGCGCTTGCCGCCGGGCAATCCCAAGAGCCGGGCGCTGGCCGCGCAACTGGCGGCGCGAGCGGGCAGCGAGGCGGGTTTCGCGCAGGAGGTATTGCGACATCTGCGGTTGGGAGGTTTTCGCTACACCCTGCAGCCGCCCTTGCTGGGCGAACAGCCGGAGGATCAGTTTCTGTTTGAAACGCGGCAGGGCTTTTGCGAACACTATGCTTCGGCCTTTGTCTTTCTCGCCCGCGCCGCCGGCATCCCGGCGCGCGTGGTGGTGGGATATCAGGGCGGCGAATACAACCCGGTGGGGAAGTTCTGGCTGGTGCGCTCGTCCGACGCCCATGCCTGGGCGGAAATCTGGCAGGCCAAAGCGCGGCGCTGGCTGCGCGTGGACCCGACTGCGGCGGTCTCGCCTGGACGGCTGGAACAAGGCGCGGAGCAGGCGCTGCCCGCCTTGCGCAATGAGGGCGCGGCAGGCGCGGTGCTCCCGCCGCGCTGGCTGCGCTATTGGCGGCAGCAATGGCTGGCAGCCGATTTCGCCTGGCAGCAATGGGTGGTGGGGTACGACGCCAATCGCCAGCGCGGCTTGTTCCAGCGGCTGGGCCTGGGCGACGGCGTGGATGCGTCCAGCGTGCTGCGCGGCCTGTTCATCGGCATGACTCTGGCCATGCTGCCGCTGCTGGCTTGGTGGCGGCGCCGGCCGGGTCTGCCGCCTTTGGCGGCGGGATGGGCAGGCTTGCGGCAAGGGCTGGCCCGGCGCGGCATCGTCGTGCCGGCCTCGCATGGCCCGCTGGATATGCTGAAAGCGGCGCAAGGCCTGCCGCGCGAAGATTTCCTGAGCTTGAGAGTCTTGCTCGATGAATACATCGAACTGCGTTACCGGCGATCCGAGGCCGATCCGGCGCGTGAAAAGAAATGGTCTAGGCGGGCGCGGCGCTGGAAATAATCAGGCCCGGCGCGGGCCGGGCCTGAGGGAGCGGTGGCTTACAGCAGGAAGTCGCGGGAGATGCCCTTGCGGCGCAGGATGCGGCGCAGTTGCTCCAGGCCCTCGATCTGAATCTGCCGCACGCGTTCCCGGGTCAGGTTCAGCGAGGCGGCCAACTCCTCCAGCGTACAGATTTCGTAGCCGTTGAGGCCGTAGCGCCGCTCTATCACCAGCCTTTGCTTCTCGTTGAGCTGGCTCAGCCAGTCATGGACGAAGGTTTCCAGCTGGCTGTTGTGCAGCTGCAGCTCGGGCTCCTCATGTTGCTCGTCGGGAATCGACTCGCCTATGGACAGCATGGGGTCGATGTCCAGCGGCGCGTCCAGCGAGGCCATGCGCTCGTTCAGGTTCATCACCTTGCGCACATCGTCCACCGGTTTGCCCACTAGATGGGCGATTTCATCAAGAGTCGGCTCGCGGCCGATCTGGCTTTCCAGATGGCGCGAGGCGCGCAGGTAGACGTTCAGTTCCTTGATCACGTGCACCGGCAGGCGGATGGTGCGCGACTGGTTCATGATCGCCCGCTCTATGCTCTGGCGTATCCACCAGGTGGCATAGGTGGAGAAGCGGAAGCCGCGCTCGGGATCGAACTTCTCCAGCGCGTGCATCAGGCCGATATTGCCTTCCTCGATCAGATCCAGCAGCGCCAGGCCGCGGTTGATGTAATGCTTGGCGATGTTGACCACCAGCCGAAGATTGTGCTCGATCATCTTCTGCCGGGCTTCGAATTCGCCAGCCACCACGCGGCGGGCCAGCGCCAATTCTTCCTGCGGCGTCAAGAGCGCGTTGTTGCCGATATCGTTCAGATAGATCTGGGTGACATCGGCCACTACGTCTTCGAAGGCCGCGGTGCTGTCAACGTTTTCCTCGGCTTCCGCTTCGGCCGCGCCTTCTTCGCCATTGTCCTCATCGAGAATTTCGTTCTCGTCCAGGATGTCGATTTCGTTGCTCATTTTCTACCCCCGTCGCTGTCTTGGTCCCGGCGGGGGCTGAGCCTGCCCGCTAGGATTTTTGTTCAAGATACTGCATCGGGTCCACCGGCTTGCCGAAGCGGCGGATCTCGAAATGCAGCTTGACTTGGTCGGCATCGGTATTGCCCATTTCGGCAATCTTCTGCCCTTTCTTGACAGTCTGTCCCTCCTTGACCAGCAGCTGGCTGTTATGCGCGTAAGCCGACAGGAAGGTCTTGTTGTGCTTGATGATGATCAGCTTGCCGTAGCCGCGCAGCCCGGTCCCGCTGTACACCACCTTGCCGTCTCCCGCAGCGAGCACCGGCTGGCCCATGCGCCCGCTGATTTCAATGCCTTTATTGCTGTCCGAGAAGCCTTTGATGACCTTGCCCTCGGTCGGCCAGGCCCATGCCACGGCGTCTTCTTCCTGCTTGGCGGCGGGGGCGCTGGCTTCCTTCACCGGCGCGGCGGCGGTGGAGACCGCCGAACTGGCTTCCTGCTTTTTCACCGGAGCGGGGGCCGGCGACGAGTTGGATGCCTGAGCGTTATTGTTTTTACCGCCGCGTCCCTCGCTCTGGGCCGCGATGTCTTTCACCGCTTCGCTGCTATACGGCAGCTTCAGCGCCTTTGGGTAGGGCTTGGCCTGGCCGCCTTCTGCTGGCGGCGCCGGATTTGCCGCGGAGGCTGGCTGAACCTGGGCGACGGGAGCCGGCTGAGGCTGAGCCGCGTCGCTGCCGGGCGGCGTCAGGCGCAAGACCTGTCCTACTTTGATGTTGTTGTCGGGGAGCTTGTTCCACTCCGCGACATCCTTGTACTTCAAGCCGTGGTTCAGCGAAATGCGGAACAGATTGTCTCCCGGCTTGACGACATAGGTGTTTTCTCCGCCTGTCGGCGCAGCAGGTGCGGGCTGCGGCGTCACCGGCTGCATGTTCAGGTTGCCCGCATCCCGGTACGGCATGGCCTCGGTGCCGCCCGCGTGAACCGCCGGTTTGGCTGTTGCCGCCGGGGCGGCTTGCGTCTGTCCGAAGGGCGAGGGTGCCGCCGATTCCACCGGCGCCGCCTGCTGCACCATGCTGCTGCAGCCGGCCAATATGGTGCCGATCAGCGCAGCTAATATGTAGGCATACCTGCAATGCATTTTTAGCATGTTTTTTTGCTTGAACGTTGAAGTTTGGGTCTTGCTTGATTGTCTGACAGTCATGGTGTTGCGTTTTTGCAGTTTTAACTGCGTCCATTCAGCATGGGAACAAATTTAACCGGATCGAGCTTGGATCTTTGCAAACCTTGCGCGGTTTTCTCCAATAGCCATAAATGTTGCTCATCCTCGCCCAGCGGCAGCACCATGCGTCCGCCGTCGGCGAGCTGGTCCACCAGGGCGGTGGGCACGCTGCGCGCGGCTGCGGTGACGATGATGCCGTCGAACGGCGCCGCCTCCGGCAGGCCGACATTGCCGTCGCCGTGCACCAGGCGGGCGTGCACTAGTTTGGCGGTGCGCAGATTGCGTCTTGCTTGGTCCAGTATCGTGGCGAGTCGTTCCATGGAGTAGACTTCCGCGCCGGTTTTCAGCAGCACGGCGGTCTGGTAGCCGCAACCGGTGCCAATCTCCAGGATCTTGCCCGGGGCGCGCCCCTGGATCAGCAGCTCCGTCATGCGCGCCACCGTCAGCGGCTGCGAGATGGTCTGACCATTTCCTATGGGCAGCGATACGTCATCGTAGGCCCGCGTGGCCAGGGCCTGGTCGACGAACAGATGGCGCGGCACCTCGTGCATGGCGGCCAGCACGCGCTCGTCCGCGATGCCGTGCTGGCGCAGCCGGTCTGTCATGCGCCGGCGCGTGCGCTCGGATAGCATGCCGTACGCTTGGCTGTTCTGTGTCAGCGGTGAAGCCATGTAGCAATCCTGTCCAATTGACCATAGGCCGTCAGATCCAGCATCAGCGGCGTGACGGACACCTGCTTCGCCGCGATGCAGCCGAAATCGGTGCCGGCGCCGGCATCCTGCACCGCACCGACCGGCCCTACCCAGTATATCGTCTCGCCGCGCGGATTCTGTGATTTGATCACGGCTTGAGCGGCATGGCGGCGGCCCAGCCGTGTGACCTGCATCTCGCCTATCTGCTCCAGCGGCGCATCCGGCACGTTGACGTTCAATAGCACCGGCTGCGCGAAAGGCTGCTCCAGGCAGCGTTCGATCAGCCGCTCCACCACGCGGCCGGCGCTGGCGAAATGCTTGCCGCTGTGGCCGGCCTGGGACACGGCGATGGACGGAATGCCCAGCATGAAGCCTTCGGTGGCGGCGGCCACGGTGCCGGAGTACAGCGTGTCGTCGCCCATATTGGGGCCATGGTTGATGCCGGTGAGGATCATATCCGGCTTGAAGTCCAGCAGGCCGGTCACCGCCAGGTGCACGCAGTCGGTGGGCGTGCCGTTGACATAGTAAAAGCCGTTGGCGGCTTGGCGCACCGTCAACGGACGGTCCAGCGTCAGCGAGTTGCTGGCGCCGCTGCGGTCGCGCTCCGGCGCCACCACCACCACCTCGCCGTAACGGCTTAGCGTTTGCGCCAGCATGGCCAGGCCGGGCGCGGCATAGCCGTCATCGTTGCTCAACAGAAACTTCATACTGTCTTTCCGTGTTCATCGCATGATTGTAGCGCCGCCATCATGACAGCGAATAGTGCCGCGAGGCTGGCGGAGGCCGTAAAAAAACCCGCGACGGGCGGGTTTCTCGGCCTGGCTCAGGCGTAGTAGCGTTTGCTGAACTCCAGCATGCGCTCGATGGGCACGCGCGCGGCGTCCATTTGTTCGGGCGTCAGGTAGTCGATTTCCAGGCCCTGGCCCTGCTGGGCGCGCTTTACCGCCTCGATGGTGTTCATCTTCATGTAAGGACAGGAATTGCATTGGCAGCCGGCGTAGATCGGCGCCTGGCGCAGGTCCAGGTCCGGGCGGGCCAGGCCCATGTTGTACAGGATGCCGTCCTCGGTGGCGACGAAGATCACCGCCTTCGGATCGCCCTGGTAGGCCTTGACCCAGTTGAGCATGCCGGAGGTGGAGCCGACGTAATCGGCCTTCTTCAGCACCGGCAGCGGGCTTTCCGGGTGGGCGATCAGGTATTTGTCGCCTGCGGCGGCGGCGAAGGCCTCGTCCAGCGCGGCCTCGTTGAACTTGTCGTGCACTTCGCACACGGCGGACCATAGCGGCATGTCGTAGCCGTACTGGTCGTTCAGGTAGCCGCCCATATTGCGGTCCGGCGAGAAGATGACCTTCTTACCTTCGGCGTACAGGTGGGCGATGATGTCGTCCACGTTGCGGCTGGTGACGATCCAGTCGGACACCGCCTTGTGCTCCGCGCTGGAGTTGATGTAGGACACGTGGACGTGGTCCGGGTAGCGCTTGCGCCATTGCGTCAGCTCGGCGACGTCGGTCTGGGTGACCAGCGAACAGGTGGAGCCGGCGTCCGGCAGGATCACCGTGGCTTCCGGGTTCAGGATTTTCGCGGTCTCCGCCATGAAGCGCACGCCGGCGAACACGATGATGTCGGCCTGGGCTTCCTTGGCGTACAGCGACAGCTCCAGGCTGTCGCCCACCTTGTCGGCCATCTGCTGGATTTCCGGCTGGGTGTAATAATGAGCGAGTGTGACGACGCGTTTCGTCATGATGGATCGGCTCCTGCGGGCCGGGCGCTAGCCCTGGCCGGTTGCATGCTGCGGCGCAAAAAACGTTTGTTGCGAAACTGTAAAGGTTAGCAATATTGTAAAGCCTGCGCTACTGGCAGAGTATGGGGCGGAAGGAATTTCACCGATGGGCGAGCCTGTTACCCATTTGTGTCCGGTTTGTCGGAGGTCAATATGACGTCCAGGTTTCATCTGCATGATGAGGGCGGCGCGGAGCCGGCGCATGACGACGGGCACGTCTCCAACCACCCGCATTTGCACCGCCACGGCGGCCCTGATGGCGCGGCCGGCCGCCGGCTGAGCAGCCGCGCGCTGTCCCGCGTGCTGGCGCTGACCTGCGCCTTCGCCGTGTTGGAGGCGCTGGGCGGTTGGTGGAGCGGTTCGCTGGCATTGTTGTCGGACGCCGGGCATATGCTGACCGACTCCCTGTCCCTGCTGCTGGCCTTGTGGGCCGCGCATATCGGCAGCAAACCTGCCACGGAGCGCCTGTCCTTCGGCCATGGCCGGGCCGAGGTGTTGGGCGCTTTGTTCAATAGCCTGCTCCTGTTCGCCTTGTCCGTGTTCATTGTGACGGAGGCCGTGTTGCGCCTGCGCAACCCGCATGCGGTGAACGGGGGCGGCGTGATGCTGATTGCCGTCGTCGGCTTGCTGGTGAACGTGCTGGCGGCCTGGCTGCTGAGCCAGGGCGCGCACTCCTTGAATAGCCGCGCCGCGCTGTGGCATGTGCTGGGCGATCTGTTCGGCTCGCTGGCGGCCATCGCCTCCGGCTTGGTGATTTATCTGACCGGCTGGCAGGCGGTCGACCCCTTGTTGTCCATGCTGGTGGCCTTACTGCTGCTGGTCGCGGCCTGGCGTTTGATCCGCCAGGCGCTGCTGGTGCTGATGGAGGGTGTGCCGGGGCATCTGGATTACAACCGCATCGGTTTGGCGCTGGCGGCCATTCCCGGCGTCGCCTCGGTGCATGACTTGCACGTCTGGACGATGTCGGCGGAGCGGGTGGCCTTGTCCGCCCATGTGCGCATCGCCGCGCCGCATGACTGGCCGCGCATCCTGGCCGCCTGCCAGCTGATGCTGTCGCGCGAATTTTGCATAGATCACGTAACCTTGCAGGCGGAGTGGCCGGCGCCGACGCCCGCAGGCAAGCCCGTACCGATAGATATCGTTTCCAAGGACAAGAACGCATGAGGCCGCACTATCTGACCCCGCTGTTTTCTCCACGCACCGTGGCCGTGGTCGGCGCCAGCGACCGTCCCGGCTCGATCGGCCAGGCGGTGTTCGCCAATCTGCTGGCTGGCTCCTTCCAGGGTAAGTTGTTTCCGGTCAACCTCAATCACAAAGTGGTGGGCGGTTTGCCGGCAGTGTCTTCCGTGCGGCAGATCGAGGAACCGCTGGATCTGGCCATTGTGGCCACCGCCATCCGCTCGCTGCCGGGCATCATCAAGGACTGCGGCAAGAAGGGCGTCAAAGCGGTGCTGCTGGCCAAGGAGTTTGCCGACAGCGAGCAGCTGGAGCAGGAGCTGATCAACGAGGCCTTGTCCATCGCGCGCCACTTCGGCATTCGGCTGCTCGGCCCCAATGTGCTGGGCCTGATGCGGCCGGTAGCCGGCTTCAATGCCAGCAATTACAACGGCAAGGTGAGGCCGGGCAATCTGGCGCTGGTGTCGGAGTCTTCGGCGCTGTGCGCGGCGATGCTGGACTGGGCGGACAGCAAGGAAATCGGTTTCTCCAGCGTGGTGTCGCTGGGGCGGGCGCTGGATGTCGGCTTCGGCGAAATTCTGGACTACCTGGTGGCGGACAACGCCACTCAGGGCATTTTGTTGCATGTGCACCACATTCACGACGCGCGCCGCTTCATGTCGGCGTTGCGCGCCGCCGCCCGCACCAAGCCGGTAGTGGTGATCAAGTCCGGCCGTTTCGAGAATGATGCCGAAGGCCGCACTCACGCCAGCAATCTGGTGGCCAGCGGCGACGTGTTCGACGCCGCGCTGGCGCGCGCCGGCGTGCTGCGGGTGTCGTCCATCGCCCAGCTGTTCACCGCCGCCAAGGTGCTGGCGGCCAACTACAGGGTGGGCGGCAAGCGGCTGGCCATCGTCACCAATGGTTTCGGTCCCGGCCTGCTGGCGGCGGATAGCGCCATAGACTACGGCGTGGAGTTGGCGCAGCTGGGCGAGGGCTCGATGAAGCTCTTGGACAGCGTGCTGCCGCGCAACTGGTCGCGCGCCAATCCGCTGGACATCATCGGCGACGCCAGTCCGATGCGCTTCCGCACCGCGGTCAAGGCCTGCGTCGACGATCCGGGCGTGGATGGCGTGATGGTGATCTTCACGCCGCAAGCCGGCACCGACCACCTGACCACGGCGCAGCTGATGATAGGCCTGCAGCGCGAGACGACCAAACCGCTGTTCCTGTCCTGGCTGGGCGACGCCAAGGTGTCGGAGAGCCGCGAACTGTTCTCCAAGGCCAAGTGCGCGCATTTCCGCGCGCCGGAATACGGCATCGAGGTGTTCCGCCACCTGGCAGCCTACCAGCACAACCAGCAGTTGCTGCTGCAAACGCCCGGTCCGCTGGAAGGCCCGCACAAGGCTCCGGATGTGGCGGCCGCGCGCAAAGTGCTGGAGGCGGCGCTGGCCGAGGGGCGGGAAATCCTGTCCGAGCGCGAGTCCAAGCAGGTGCTGGCGGCCTTTAATATCCCGGTCAATCCGACGACCCTGGCGCGCAATGCCGATGAAGCGGCGCGCCAGGCGGAGGCCATCGGCTACCCGGTGGTGCTGAAGATAGACTCGCCGGACATCATTTATAAGTCCGACGTGGGCGGCGTGGAGTTGAACATCAGCAACGAGGCCACGCTGCGCGCGGCTTTCGACGGCATTGTCAGCCGCACCCGGCAGGCCCGGCCCGATGCGCGCATCGACGGCGTGTCGGTGCAGCCCATGCGCAAGCGCCGCTTCGCGCGCGAGTTGATGGTGGGGGTGGCGCACGATGCCGGTTTCGGCCCGGTGATCACTTTCGGCGCCGGCGGCATCGCCGTGGAAGTGATGCATGACCTGGCGCTGGCGCTGCCGCCGCTGAATGACTACCTGGTAGACAATATGATAGGCCAGACCCGCATCGGCCAATTGCTGGGCGCCTTCAAGAACCTGCCGCCGGTGGATGGCGAGGAATTGCGCCACGTCTTGCTGCAGGTGTCGGAAATGGTGTGCGAGCTGCCGCAGATCCGCGAGCTGGACATCAATCCGCTGGTGGCGGACGAGAAGGGCGTGATTGCCCTGGACGCCCGCATCGTGGTGCAGTCGGCTCGGGCGGATCAAAAGCGCTATGGCCACATGGCCATCATGCCCTATCCCACGCATATGGTGATCTGCGCCAAGCTGCATGACGGCACGCCGGTGATGATACGGCCTGTCCGGCCGGAGGACGCCGACATGCAACAGGCTTTCGTGCGCAATCTGTCCGAGGAAAGCCGTTATAACCGCTATCTCTCCAGCATCAAACAATTGTCGCAAAGCATGCTGGTCCGCTTCACCCAGCTGGACTACGACCGCGAGATGGCGCTGGCCATGACGCGCGAAGGCGAGGCGGGCGAGGAGATGCTGGCGGTGGCGCGCTTCATCACCGATCCGGACAACGAAGCCTGCGAGTTCGCCTTGGAGGTGGCCGACCACTGGCAGGGCCGCGGCATCGGCAATCTGTTGATGCAGGCGCTGTTCGACGCGGCGCGCGAGCAGGGGCTGAAGCTGATGCGCGGCGAGGTGCTGGCCGGCAACAAGGGCATGCTGAAACTGATGCATAAACTGGGGTTTAGCGTCGAGGCGCACCCGGAAGACCGGGCGCTGACGCTGGTGCTCAAGCCCTTGTGAGCGACGCCCTCGACACAGTTTTACATTAAGCGCTTGCAAGATAAGGGAAATCTGCCCTAAAATCGTGGGCTTTTCTATATCCAGTTTTTTTCAAGGACAATCGACAATGGTAGTGATTCGTCTGGCTCGCGGCGGCGCCAAGAACCGTCCGTTCTACAACATCGTGGTGACCGATTCCCGCAACCGTCGTGACGGTCGCTTCATCGAGCGCGTTGGCTTCTACAACCCGGTAGCCAACGAGAAGCAAGAGCGCGTCCGCTTCACCATGGACCGTCTGAACTACTGGGTAGGCGTTGGCGCCCAGCTGTCCGACTCCGTTGCCAAGCTGCTGAAAGAGCAGAAGGTCGTAGCCGCTTAATCCGGCTCGCCAACTTCTAAGACGGATTTGGGCGCATGCGCGACGAAGATCTCGTAGTCATGGGCTTTGTGCGCGGCGCCTTCGGTATCAAGGGCTGGGTGAAAATCCATGCCGATACCGAATACGCTGACAGCCTGTTTGATTACCCCACCTGGTGGTTGGGCAAAAACGGCAGTTGGAAACCGTACGCATTCGAGAACGGCGCGGTCCAGCCCAAGGCCCTGGCGGCCAAGCTGGAAGGCGTCGAAGACCGCGACGCGGCCGAAGCCATGCGCGGCATGCAGATCGCCGTTCCGCGCAGCGAGCTGCCGGAAGCCGGCGACGGTGAATACTACTGGGCCGACTTGATCGGCCTGGCTGTGGTCAACCAGCAGGGCGAGGCGCTGGGCACGGTGGACAACCTGCTCGAAACCGGCGCCAACGACGTGCTGGTGGTGAAGGCCGCCGACGGCCAGCAACGACTGATCCCCTTCGTCGGGCAGTACGTGCTGGAAGTAGTCAAGGCCGAGGGACGCATTCTGGTGGACTGGGGTCTGGATTACTGATGCAGATCGACGCGGTGACGCTGTTCCCGGAGATGTTCGACTCGATCGCCCGCTTTGGCGTCAGCCAGCGGGCGCTTGACTTGGGCTTGTGGCATTTTCATGCCTGGAACCCGCGCGACTTCACCCACGACAACTATCGTCGGGTGGACGATCGGCCCTATGGCGGCGGTCCCGGCATGGTGATGCAGATCGAGCCGCTGGAAAAGGCGCTAGCTGCCGCGCGCGCGCGCCAGCGCGCAGCCGGCGTGGAGCGCAGCCACGTGGTCTACCTGTCGCCGCAAGGCGCGCGTCTGAGCCACGCCAAGGCGGAGGAGCTGTCGCAACGGCCAGGCTTGATCCTGCTGTGCGGCCGCTACGAAGGCATAGACGAGCGGCTGATCGCCACCGAGGTCGACGAGGAAATCTCCATCGGCGACTATGTGCTGTCCGGCGGCGAGCTGGCGGCGATGGTGGTGACGGATGCCGTGGTACGGCTGTTGCCGGGCGCGCTCAACGATGCGCAATCGGCGTACGAAGACTCATTTGTGGACGGTCTGTTGGACTGCCCGCACTATACCCGACCCGAAGAGTACCGGGGCATGCGGGTGCCGGACGTGCTGTTGTCCGGTAATCATGCCCTGATCGCCAAATGGCGGCTCAAGCAGTCGCTGGGGCGCACGTGGCAACGTCGTCCCGAGCTGCTGCAAGACCGCGTTTTGACAAAACAGGAATCTCGGCTGCTGGCGGAGTACCAGCAGGAACAAGATATCCAGAACAAATCGGAGTAATCCATGAATCTGATTCAAAAACTCGAGCAAGAAGAAATCGCGCGCCTGGGCAAGACCCTGCCGGAATTCGCCCCGGGCGACACCGTAGTGGTGCAAGTAAAGGTTAAGGAAGGCAACCGCGAGCGTCTGCAGGCTTACGAAGGCGTGGTAATCGCCAAGCGTAACCGCGGCCTGAACAGCGCTTTCACCGTGCGCAAGATGTCCGCCGGCGAAGGCGTTGAGCGTACCTTCCAAACCTACTCCCCGCTGGTGGCTTCCGTTGAAGTGAAGCGCCGCGGCGACGTGCGTCGCGCCAAGCTGTACTATCTGCGCGGCCGCACCGGCAAGTCCGCACGCATCAAGGAAAAGCTGCCGGCTCGCAAGCAGGGTTAATCCTGTCGGCGACCGCCGCTATCATCAAAGCGCAAGGCCTGGCCTTGCGCTTTTTTCGTTTTGGAAACGCGAATGGATTTCTTAACCGTGATCGCCGCGCCGTTCGGCCGGCTGGGCATGGCTTGCCGCGATGGCGAGCTGGTCGAACTGCGATTTCTGGCGGCGGGCGCGGCGCTGCGTGCGCCCGCTCCGGGCAGCCTGGAGGCGGAGGTGGCGCGGCAGCTGGACGCCTATTACGCCGATCCTCGTCATGTCTTTACCGTGCCTTATCGCTTGCATGGCACAGCCTACCAGCAGCGAGTCTGGGCGCGGATCGCGGCCATTCCCTGTGGCGAGACGCGGCGTTATCTGGACTTGTCTAACGTGCTAGCCTCTTCGCCGCGTGCGGTGGGCGGCGCTTGCGGGCGCAATCCCATTCCCATCATCATTCCCTGTCACCGCGTGGTGGCCAGCGCCGGCTTGGGCGGTTTCAGCCAGTCCACCGGCGACGAAACCTTGGATATCAAACGATGGCTGTTGCGGCATGAGCTCGGCTAAGGACAGCATCGACGCCTTCCTCGACCAGCTGTGGCTGGAGGACGGCCTGTCGCAGAATACTCTGGCCGCCTATCGGCGCGACTTGTCCAAGCTCGCGGCCAGGTTGGAAGAAGAGGGGGCATCCCTGGAGACGGCCGCGCCCGCCGATCTTGAGCGGGCGCTGCTGGCCGGCGTGGCCAGCGAGAAGCCGGCTACCCGCGCGCGGCTGACCTCGGCCTTGCGCCGCTATTACCAGCATCTGACGCGCAGCGGCGAGCGCCAGGATGATCCCTGCGCGCGGCTGGCCAGTCCCAAGCCAGGACTGCGCCTGCCCAAATCCTTGTCCGAGGTGGACGTGGAGGCGCTGCTGGCCGCGCCGGACATCGCCACGCCGTTGGGCCTGCGCGACCGCGCGATGCTGGAAACGCTGTACGCCAGCGGCCTACGGGTGTCCGAGCTGGTGGGCTTGACGCTGCAGCAGCTGAACCTGCTGGATGGCGTGGTGAAGACGATAGGCAAGGGCAGCAAGGAGCGGCTGGTGCCGTTGGGCGAGATTGCCCAGGACTGGCTGCTGCGCTATCTGAGGGAGGCGCGGCCGTTGCTGCTGGCCGGCCATCCCTGCGACGCGGTGTTCGTCACCCAGCGCAAAGCCGGCATGACGCGGCAGATGGCCTGGCATCTGATCTCGCAGTACGCCGCGCGCCAGGGCCTGGCCAAGGTCAGCCCGCACGTGCTGCGCCACGCCTTCGCCACCCATCTGGTCAACCATGGGGCTGACCTGCGCGTGGTGCAGCTGCTGCTAGGCCATGCCGACATCTCCACGACTCAGATCTATACCCACGTCGCGCGCGAACGCTTGAAGCAGCTGCATGCGCGGCATCATCCGCGCGGATAAGATGACTTTCAATTACACCTTGTGAGAAGGATGCATATAAAGATCATCAAGGTTTTTTTCTTCTCATTTCTATCTGGTAAGTAACACCGTCTTTTTCATGTTTGATCAGGCGTAATGGTGGATAGCCATCCTTCTCCAGTCCGTCATAAATTTCTTTGCGAATAAGACGAACTTGACTGCCTGTGTATCCCATACGCTGTAAGGGATGATAGGGAGCGTTATAAGTTGTTCCATCCATGGTGGCGAAGTATCGAAGGGGGTGACGTTTTGTAGTCATAATTTCTCATATGAAAAAACGCCCGCTGGCGCGGGCGTTTGGATGGGCGTGCGGGCATTACACCGGTTCGGGGGCCAGTGCGTCCTGATCGAACTTCAGTTCCACCTTGTCGTTGACCACCGTCACCGTGACCTCGCCGCCGGCCACCAGGCGGCCGAACAGCAGCTCGTCCGCCAGCGCCTTGCGCAGCGTGTCCTGGATCAGGCGCGCCATCGGGCGGGCGCCCATCAGCGGGTCGAAGCCGTTCTTGGCCAGGTAGCGGCGCAGTTCGTCGGTGAAGTGGATGTCCACATGCTTTTCCGACAACTGCTGCTCCAGCTGCATCAGGAACTTGTCCACCACCTGCAGAATGATCTGCTCGTCCAGCATGCCGAACGGGATGGTGGCATCCAGGCGGTTGCGGAACTCGGGGCTGAACATCTTCTTGATGTCGGCCATTTCGTCGCCGGCGACCTTGGTCTGGGTGAAGCCCAGCGAAGGCTTGGACAGCGATTCGGCGCCCGCGTTGGTGGTCATGATCAGCACCACGTTGCGGAAGTCCGCCTTGCGGCCGTTGTTGTCGGTCAGCGTGCCATGGTCCATCACCTGCAGCAGCACATTGAAGATGTCCGGATGCGCCTTCTCGATCTCGTCCAGCAACAGCACCGCATACGGATGCTTGTTGATGGCTTCCGTCAACTGGCCACCCTGTTCGAAGCCGACATAGCCCGGAGGCGCGCCGATCAGGCGCGACACCGCGTGGCGCTCCATATACTCCGACATGTCGAAGCGGATCAGCTCGACGCCGAGGATGTAGGCCAGCTGGCGCGCCAGCTCGGTCTTGCCGACGCCGGTGGGGCCGGAGAACAGGAAGGAGCCGATGGGCTTCTGCGGGTTGCCCAGGCCGGAGCGCGTCATCTTGATGGCGCTGGCCAAACCCTCGATCGCCTTCTCTTGGCCGAACACCACGTTCTTCAGATCGCGCTCCAGGTTTTTCAGCACGTTCTTGTCGTCGCTGGAGACCGTCTTGGGCGGAATGCGGGCGATCTTGGCGACGATCTCTTCGATCTCCGACTTGTTGATCAACTTCTTCTGCTTGGACTTGGGCAGGATCTTCTGCGCCGCGCCGGCTTCGTCGATCACGTCGATGGCCTTGTCCGGCAGATGGCGGTCATTGATGTAGCGCGCCGACAGCTCCGCCGCGGTGGACAGCGCCGACTGCGTGTACTTGACGCCGTGGTGGGCCTCGAAGCGGGATTTCAGCCCCTTCAGGATCTCCACCGTCTGCTCGACCGTAGGCTCGCTGACGTCGATCTTCTGGAAACGGCGAGACAGCGCGTTGTCCTTCTCGAAGATGCCGCGGTACTCGCTGTACGTCGTCGCGCCGATGCAGCGCAGGCTGCCGTTGGACAGGGCGGGCTTGAGCAGGTTGGACGCGTCCAGGGTGCCGCCGGAGGCCGCGCCGGCGCCGATCAGCGTATGGATCTCGTCGATGAACAGGATCGCATTGGTGTCCTCGGTCAGCTGCTTGATCACCGCTTTCAGGCGCTGCTCGAAGTCGCCGCGGTACTTGGTGCCGGCCAGCAGGGCGCCCATGTCCAGCGCGTAAACGGTGGATTTGGACAGGATTTCCGGCACTTCTCCGCCCACGATGCGATGGGCCAGGCCTTCCGCGATGGCGGTTTTGCCGACACCGGCCTCGCCGACCAGCAAGGGGTTGTTCTTGCGGCGGCGGCACAGGATCTGCACCGTGCGCTCCAACTCGTGGGCGCGGCCGATCAGCGGGTCAATCTTGCCGTCGCGCGCCATCTGGTTCAGGTTCTGGGTGTAGTTTTCCAGTGCCCCGCCCGGACCTGTGGCCTGTTCCTCGCCTTCCGCATCGCTATTGCTGTTGTCGCGCGGCTCCTGCGGCGGCTGTTGCGAGCGCTGCTTGGTGATGCCGTGCGAGATGAAGTTGACGACGTCCAGCCGCGAAATGCCTTGCTGGTGCAGGTAGTACACTGCGTGCGAATCCTTCTCGCCAAAAATGGCGACCAGGATGTTGGCGCCGGACACTTCCTTCTTGCCCGACGACTGCACGTGCAGGATGGCGCGTTGGATCACGCGCTGGAATCCAAGCGTGGGCTGGGTTTCGACTTCGGTTTCGCCGGGCACGGTGGGGGTGTGCTCGTCTATGAAGTCGGTCAGCTGCTTTTTCAGTTGGTCGATATTCGCCCCGCAGGCTCGCAATACTTCTGCGGCCGACGGATTGTCGGTCATCGCGAGCAGCAGATGCTCCACGCTGATGAACTCGTGGCGCTTGCGCCGTGCGTCCATGAACGCCATGTGCAGGCTTACTTCAAGCTCCTGGGCAATCATCAGTTTTCCTCCATTACGCACTGGAGCGGATGCTGGTGCGCTTTCGCATATTGCAACACCTGCTCGACCTTTGTTGCAGCCACGTCTTTGGTATAAACGCCACACACGCCGTGACCTTGCGTGTGGACTTGCAGCATGATTTGAGTGGCTTTCTCTCGGTTCATGTGGAAGAACTGCTGGAGAACCTGTACCACGAAGTCCATCGGGGTAAAATCATCGTTCAATAACAACACCTTATACATCGGGGGAGGGTTTTCCCTAACCCGTGACGCCTCAAGCTGGGCATCGTCTTTGACCGAGGTGGACATGTCGACTTTCATGGAAACGGTGCCTCACTTCAATTTTGGTTCCTCGGGACTTTTTTTCAAGGGGGGGCAACAGATGGCAATCACTTGACGGCGCCGCCGGGGATGCGTAGAAATGCAGCTGGTGCTTGGCTTAACTGTTTGGCATTTTGCGTTACAGCAATGCAGGCAGACTCTATTAAGCTCTAAGTTGGTCGGCTTCACCAGCCTTTTTTTGCAAGGAAGTTAAATGGCATTTGGTACCGTGAAGTGGTTCAATGACGCAAAAGGCTTCGGCTTTATTACCCCGGACGAAGGTGGCGAGGATCTGTTCGCTCACTTCTCGGCCATCAACATGCAAGGCTTCAAGACTCTGAAAGAGGGTCAACGTGTAAGCTTTGAAGTGGTGTCCGGCCCGAAGGGCAAGCAAGCGTCCAATATCCAGAGCGCCGGCGCTTAAGGCGTCGTTCTGGAGCGGTCCCGCCGGGTGGTGGGCCGACGAGTCGTATTCCAAAAAACCCGCTTAGCGCGGGTTTTTCATTTTCAGCCGCGCGCGTTGTAAGCCTCGCGCGTCAGCACGAAGACCCGCGATGGCGGATTGGACGGAAGGTCCGGCAATTGGCCGATGGGCTGAAAGCCCTGCTTTTCCAGCACCCGGATGGACGCCAGATTGGCCGGGCGCACCAGGCCGTAGACGGCCGGCGCTTGTAGCCGTTCAAAGGCGCAGCGCAGGGCGGCGCCAGCGGTTTCACTGGCATAGCCGATGCCCCAGGCCGCAGTGGCGAAGCGGTAGCCCAAGTTCAGCCTCAGCTCGCCGCCGTAATCCCGCTTGGCGATGCCGCCGAAGCCTATGACCTGTTCCGGCGCCTCAAGGCGGGCGACCGCCCACTGTCCGTAGCCGTCCTCGCGCCAGCCGCGCAGCCAGGCTGCCAGCCTGGCTTCTGCGTATGCCTGCGTAGGGTAGGGGCCATTCGGGTTGTAAAGATTGGTGGCAGGGTCGCCGTAGATGTCGAACAAGGCCTGGGCGTCCTCGGCCTTGACTGCCCGCAATAGCAGCCGCTTGGTTTCCAGATAGTGCATGGTGCCTGCTCCTTGAAATGGAATGCCATTGTCAAGGCGGCTTAGTTATCATGGAAGACGCTATCTAAAGATTTTTGTTATGGGTTTTTGATATGTCTATTTCGCTGGATGACTTGCAGCTGCTGCTGGATGCGGCGGAGCTGGGCAGCTTCAGCCAGGCAGCGGCGCGCCGAGGCTGGAGCCAACCCCAGGTCAGCGCGCGCATGGCTCAGTTAGAGGCGGAGCTGGGGGTGAGCTTGTTTCATCGTCACCGGCGTGGCGCGGAAGCGACAGCTGCATGCCTGTCCTTTTTGCCGGCGGCGCGCGCGGCCCTGAACGCTTATGCCGATGGGCGCCAGACCCTGGTATTGGGCGACGGTTTGCCGCAGGTAAGGCTGGCCACGCTGCCCTCGCTCGCCGGGGTGGTTTTTGGTCCGCTGGCGAGCCGCCTGGCCGAAGCGCCGCTGGAGTTGCGATGCGATACCGACCATTCGCCGCAGATCCTGCAGAAATTGCTGGCTGGCGAAGCGGATATCGGTTTCATGCTGGAGCGCCCGACCATGGCGGGCATGGAACAGGAAGTGTTGTGCCAGTCGCCGGTGGTGGCGGTGGCCGCCGCTACGCATCCGCTGGCCGGAGAGGGCGAGCTGTCCTTGTCGCAACTTGCCGCTTACCCGTTGGCGCCGCAGCGTTGGGGCGATGCCGTCGATGACTTGCTCAGGCGTTTGCGGCCGCTGCGCCGCACTGCCCGTCCCATCCATGTGTTGCAGCCGGCGACGGCGGTGCGCGATCTGGCCTTATGGCATGGTTATGTGGGTTTTGTCCCCAGACTGTCGGTATGGCAGGAGTTGGAACAGGGGTTGCTGACCGAACTGAGCCTGGCGGAACCCGAGTTGGGGCAGTGGCGGGTGACGATGGCCTGGCGCGGGGGCAAACGCCCGCTCCAGGCCAGGGACGCCGTGCTGCAGGCCGCGCGGGAGATGGCGCGGGTCTGGGGCTGAGCCAAGGCTTGTACGGGGCGGGCTTTGACATCCGCGCAATCATCGCCTCGCCGAAGGCGAAGCCGCCTATCTCCTGCGCGCCGTTCATCGAGCGGGCGAAGTCGTCGGTGACGATCGCGGGCCCCCTGCCGGCCACTGCCCGCCAGCGCAAGTGGCGCAGCGTCATTTCGGCCGACGGGATCCGCGAGCCGGGAGTGATTTTGCTGCTGCCTGGCGGGGCCGGGATAGGAGATGCGCGCATGTCTTCCGCCGGGGTGACATGAGCCGCGCCGGGCGCGGACGGATCATGCGGCGACTATCCTCCCAATCCGGATTGCGCGGGCGCTTATGAAAAAAGCCTCCGGTTTGAGCCGGAGGCTTGCTGACGCATGCGAGGCTGGTTTAAGCCAGCACGGCGGCGATGGCGGCATTGAAGGTGGCGCTGGGGCGCATCACCGCGCTGCACTTGGCGGCGTCCGGCAGATAGTAGCCGCCGATGTCGGCCGGCTTGCCCTGCACGGCCTTCAATTCAGCCAGGATGGTTTGCTCGTTGTCGGCCAGCTGCTTGGCGATGGGCGCGAAGCGGGCTTGCAGCTCCTTGTCCTCGGTTTGCTCGGCCAGCGCCTGCGCCCAGTACATGGACAGGTAGTACTGGCTGCCGCGGTTGTCCAGCTCGCCGGTGCGGCGCGACGGGGACTTGTTCTCGTCCAGCAGCTTGCCGGTGGCCAGGTCCAGCGTCTTGGCCAGGATCTTGGCCTTGGCGTTGCCGGTTTTGATGCCCAGGTCCTCCAACGACACCGCCAGCGCCAGGAACTCGCCCAGGCTGTCCCAGCGCAGGTGGTTCTCTTCCAGCAGTTGTTGCACGTGCTTGGGCGCGGAGCCGCCGGCGCCGGTTTCGTACATGCCGCCGCCGGCCATCAGCGGCACGATGGACAGCATCTTGGCCGAGGTGCCCAGTTCCATGATGGGGAACAGGTCGGTCAGGTAGTCGCGCAGGATGTTGCCGGTGACGGAGATGGTGTCCAGGCCGCGGGCCACGCGCTCCAGGGTGTAACGCATCGCGCGCACCTGGGACATGATGTGGATGTCCAGGCCGTTGGTGTCGTAGTCCTTCAGGTAGGTTTGCACCTTCTTGATCAGCTCATTCTCATGCGGACGGTACGGGTCCAGCCAGAACACGGCCGGCATGCCGGAGTTGCGGGCGCGGGTCACGGCCAGCTTGACCCAGTCGCGGATCGGAGCGTCCTTGACCTGGCACATGCGCCAGATGTCGCCTTGCTCGACATTCTGCGACAGCAGCACTTCGCCGGTGGCCAGATCGACGATGTTGGCGACGCCGTCTTCCTGGATCTCAAAGGTCTTGTCGTGCGAGCCGTATTCTTCCGCCTTCTGCGCCATCAGGCCGACGTTGGGCACGGTGCCCATGGTGCGCGGATCGAAGTTGCCGTGCCATTTGCAGAAGTTGATCATCTCCTGGTAAATGCGGGCAAAGGTCGATTCCGGCATCACGGCCTTGGCGTCGTACGGCTTGCCGTCGGCGCCCCACATCTTGCCGCCGGCGCGGATCATGGCCGGCATGGAGGCGTCGACGATGATGTCGTTGGGCGAGTGGAAATTGGTGATGCCCTTGGCGGAGTCCACCATGGCCAGGCGCGGACGGTGCTCCTGGCAGGCGTGCAGGTCGCGGATGATTTCTTCGCGCTTGGAGGCCGGCAGGGTTTCGATCTTCTCGTACAGCGTGGCCATGCCGTTGTTGACGTTGATGCCCAGTTCGTCGAACAGCTTGCCGTGTTTCTCGAACGCGTCCTTGTAGTAGATCTTGACGCAGTGGCCGAACACGATGGGGTGGGACACCTTCATCATGGTGGCCTTCACGTGCAAGGAAAACAGAATGCCGGCTTCGCGGCAGTCTTCCATTTCACGCTCGTAGAAGTCGCACAGCGCCTTCTTGCTCATGAACATGGAGTCGATGATTTCGCCGGCCTGCAGCGCCACCTTGGGTTTCAGCACGATGGTCTGGCCGCTCTTGGTCACCAGTTCCATCTTCACGTCGCGGGCCTTGTCCAGCGTCATCGACTTTTCGCCGTGGTAGAAGTCGCCATGGTGCATGTGGGAGACGTGGGTCTGCGACCACTGTTTCCATTCGCCCATCGAGTGCGGGTGCTTCTTGGCGTAGTTCTTCACCGCCAGCGGCGCGCGGCGGTCGGAGTTGCCTTCGCGTAGCACCGGGTTCACGGCGGAGCCCAGGCACTTGGCGTAGCGGTCCTTGATCGCTTTTTCTGCGTCGTTGGCCGGGTTTTCCGGGTAGTCCGGAATGGCGTAGCCCTTGGCCTGCAATTCCTTGACGCACGCCATCAGCTGGGCCACGGAGGCGCTGATATTGGGCAGCTTGATGATGTTGGCGTCCGGCTGCAGCGTCAGTTTGCCCAGCTCGGCCAGGGTGTTGGGGACTTTCTGTTCGTCGTTCAGGTAGTCAGGGAATTCGGCCAGCACGCGGGCGGCCACGGAGATGTCGGCGGTGTCGACCTCAATGCCGGCGGATGCCGCGAAGGCCTGGACGATGGGCAGGAAAGAGCTGGTGGCCAGCGCAGGCGCTTCGTCGGTGAGGGTGTAGATGATTTTCGATTGTTCTGCTGGCATTACTCTATCTCCATGTTGATCTTGTGACGACAGAACGATTGCGCGAAGAGTTCTGGGCTCGGACGGCATTGTTGCAGCCTGCCGGAGCGCGCGGCCGGCCGGACGCGGGCGTCCAGCGGCTCTTGGGCAATTTTCAAAAGCGAATTATACCCCTTCTCATCGTTTTGGTAGGCGACGCAACTGAAACTTTTATGCCTGATAACTGGGCGGTTGGCGTTCGGATGCGAATAAAACGATTGTTTGAATGCTGCGCAGCAGCAATCGACCCCCGCGGATGCGCGATTGCGATCACGGCGAGGCTCAGCCTTGCTATCATTCGCCTAATTCATTTCGCCGTGTTTGCCGCATGTCCAAGCTGATTCTGCTCAACAAGCCTTATGGTGTGATCTGCCAGTTTTCCGACCATCCCACGCATCCGACGCTGAAGTCCTGCGTGCCTTTGCCCGGCGTCTATCCGGCCGGCCGGCTCGACACCGATAGCGAGGGGCTGCTGCTGTTGACCGGGGACGGCGCGTTGCAGCACCGCATCGCCGATCCGCGCTGGAAGCTGCCCAAGACCTACTGGGTGCAGGTGGAGGGCGAGCCGAAAGAGGAACAGCTGGAAATGCTGCGCCGCGGCGTGGACCTGGGCGATTTCGTCACCCGGCCGGCCCAGGTAAGGCGCATAGCCACGCCGGAACTGTGGCCGCGCAATCCGCCAGTGCGCTTTCGCAAGACGGTGCCGGACGGCTGGCTGGAAATCATCATCAGCGAAGGCAAGAACCGCCAGGTGCGCCGCATGACGGCCAAGGCCGGGCTGCCGACGCTGCGTCTGGTGCGGGTAGCCATCGGCCCGTGGCGGCTGGATGGCTTGCCGCCGGGCGAGACGCGCGAGCTGGACGTGCGGCTGGAGGATTTGCCGAGGCTGCCGCAGGGCGGGCGCGGTCCGGGAGGCGGCGCGCCAAGGAGCCATACCGCGCCGTCGGTCAAGGGAACGCCGCCCGCCTTCCGTTTCGCGCGCGGCAACAAGAAGTCCTGAGCGTCTGCCGGCCTCGCCCGGTGGGCGGCCCTGGCGCGCAGGCCGATTCGTTTTCGTGTCCTCTTTAATGGCGGCGGAAAAGCAAGGCGGGGAAGCCTAGGCTTCCCCGCTGGATGGCGGCGCTGTGCGCCGATCTTGGATCACGGAGGCTTGCATTAACGGCTGTGATGGTCCTCGAAGTAGGCGATGGGTCCCGCGCTGGTCAGTCCAATGTGGAAGCTGGAGCTTTCCGGGAAGACCTCGCCCGCGCTTTCCGCGGCACGGACAAATTCAAACAACACTTCGACTTCCTTGAACTTGCGGGCCAGGATCAGGTTGCCTGTCAGCCAGTTTTGGATCTCGGCTTCATGCGGATGCGCGTTTTCCAGCAAGAGCTGGAAGCCATTGCCGCTGATCAGGCTGATGGCGGGCGGCATGCTGATGTCGAACTGGTTAAGTTCCTTTTGCGCCAGCTCCGCGAAGCTGGAAAGTTCGTGATTCGCCTTCTCCCGGATCTGGGACAGGGCGATGGACCCGTCGTCCGCCAGCTTGCCAAGGAGCTGGCGGATGCTGGGCGCGGCGGAAGCGGTTTCAAGCGACATCATATTGCTCCTGTGTTGAAAGATACCATTTAGTAATAATAGGTAAAGATTTCCAACGTAGCTGGTCAAAAGGTCAGCCTTTTCAGTTCGAACAGTATTTCCAGCGCCTGTCTGGGACTGAAATCATCCGGGTCGAGTTCCGCCAGCCGTTCCAGCGCCGGGTGCGGTTCGGGTTCCGCCGCCGCCGGCGCGGCGAACAGATCCGGCTGCACGCGCGCGGCGGACTGGTTTTCCAGGTCCGCCAGATGGCGGCGCGCCTCGCGTATCACCTTCCCCGGCACGCCGGCCAGCTGCGCCACCGCCAGGCCGTAGCTCTGGCTGGCCGGGCCGTCTTCCACATGGTGCAGGAATACGATGCGGTCCTTGTGCTCCACCGCCGACAGATGCACGTTGGCCACCGCCGGGTATTCGCCGGCCAGCGTGGTCAGTTCGAAATAGTGGGTGGCGAACAAGGTATAGGCGCGGTTTTTCTCGATCAGCGCGCGGGCGATGGCCCAGGCCAGCGCCAGACCGTCGAAAGTGGACGTCCCGCGGCCCACCTCGTCCATCAGCACCAGCGAGTGCTCGCTGGCGTTGTTGAGGATGTTGGCGGTCTCGGTCATTTCCACCATGAAGGTGGAGCGGCCGCCGGCCAGGTCGTCCGACGCGCCGATGCGGGTGAAGATGCGGTCGATCGGGCCGATCACGGCGCTGTCGGCCGGCACGAAGCTGCCGACGTGAGCCAGCAGGGTGATCAGCGCGTTTTGCCGCATATAGGTGGATTTACCGCCCATGTTCGGGCCGGTGATCAACAGCAGCTTGCGTTCGGCGGACAGCTTGGTGTCGTTGGCGATGAAGCGCTCGACCTCCGCCTCCACCACCGGGTGGCGGCCGGCGACGATGTCGAGACGGGGCTCGGGCACGAATTGCGGCTCGGCGTAGTTGCCGATGGCGGCGCGCTGGGCGAAGGCGGACAGCACGTCCAGGGCGGCCACCGCCTGGGCGATCAGCTTCAGCTCGGCGATGTGCGGCGCCAACTCGTCCAGCAGCGTCTCGTACAGCTGCTTTTCCAACGCCAGCGCGCGGTCTTGCGCGGTCAGCGCCTTGTCCTCGAATTCCTTCAACTCCGGCGTGATGTAGCGCTCGGCGTTCTTCAGCGTCTGGCGGCGGCGGTAGTCGTCCGGCACCTTGTCCGATTGCGCCTTGGACACCTCGATGTAGAAGCCGTGCACGCGGTTGAATTCCACCTTCAGCGTGGTGATGCCGGTGCGCTCCTTCTCGCGCGCCTCCAGCTTCAGCAGGAAATCGCCGCAGTCGGTCTGGATGGCGCGCAGCTCGTCCAGCGTCGGGCTGAAGCCGTTGTTGATCACGCCGCCGTCGCGCAGGAAGGTGGCGGGTTCCGGCAGGATGGCGGCGGCCAGCATTTTCTGCACCGGCGAATCGACCGGCAGCACGCCGGCCAGCTCGTGCAGCAGCTCGGAGTCTAGCGAGGCGGCCAGCGCCTTGACGCCGGCCAGCGCGGCCAGCGAGTCGCGCAGCGCCGACAGGTCGCGTGGGCGGGCGGAGCGCAGCGCCACGCGCGAGGTGATGCGTTCGATGTCCGATACCTGGTCCAGCTCGGCGTGGATGTCCTGGTAGCGTGAGAGCAGCGCGCGCACCGCGCCGTGGCGGCGGGCGAGTTTTCTATGGTTGCGCATCGGGTGGTGCAGCCAGTGGCCGAGCAGGCGGCTGCCCATGCTGGTGGCGCAGGTGTCCAGCAGGGAGGCCAGCGTCGGCGAGGCCTCGCCGCGTATGGTTTCGGTCAACTCCAGGTTGCGGCGGGTGGCGGCGTCCATGCGGATCAGCTCGCCGGCGTCTTCCACCGACAGCGCGGAGATATGCGCCGGATTGACGCCCTGGGTGGATTTCACGTATTCCAGCAAGGCGCCGGCCGCGCCGACGGCCACCGGCAGCGTGTCGGCGCCGAAGCCGGCCAGGTCGCGGGTGCCGAAGTGGCGGGTCAGCGCCAGCTTGGACGATTCGATGTCGAACTGCCACGGCGGCAGTTTTTTCTTCGGCATGGATATGCCTTCGAAAGCCGCCAGGCCGGTGTCGTCCGGGATCACCAGCTCTGCCGGCTTCAGCCGCTCCAGCTCGCTGGACAAATCTTCCACGCCGGCCTGCATGATCTTGAATTCGCCGCTGGCGAGCGACAGCCAGGCCAGGCCCAGCACGCCCTTGACCATATTGACGGCCAGCACCAGGTTGTCGCGCTTGTCGTCCAGCAGCGCCGCGTCGGTCAGCGTGCCCGGTGTGACGATGCGCACCACCTTGCGCTCCACCGGGCCCTTGGCAAGGGCCGGGTCGCCGATCTGCTCGGCGATGGCCACCGATTCGCCCATCTTCACCAGCCGCGCCAGATAGCCCTCGGCGGCGTGGTAGGGGATGCCGGCCATCTTGATCGGCACGCCGGCGCTGGCGCCGCGCGCGGTCAGGGTGATGTCCAACAGCCGCGCCGCTTTTTCCGCATCCTCGTAGAACAGCTCATAGAAGTCGCCCATGCGGTAGAACAGCAGTTTGTCTGCGTGTTCGCGCTTGAGGGCTAAATATTGCTGCATCATCGGGGTGTGCTGGGGCGTGCTCATCGGGTATCTGGCTCTGCTTTGGGTCAGTCTGGATAAATGCGTAACGCCCCGGCGAGGACGGGGCGTTGGAATCGAGGCCATTTTAACCCGCGGCGGCGGGGGTGTCAGCCGTGGCTGGCTGAGCCACAATCAAGTCATAAACCAAGGAGGAAGCGCCATGTCCCGTCTATCGCCGCAAGAAGTGTTGCGCCGCCTGTTCGATGTCGCCGTCGCCAGCGTCAAGCCGGAGCGCCTGCTCGACCATTTGCCGCCGCCGCCCAGGGGCCGCACCGTGGTGGTGGGCGCGGGCAAGGCCGCCGCTGAGATGGCGCGGATACTGGAGAACGCGTGGCCGGGCGAGCTGTCCGGCGTGGTGGCGACGCGTTACGGCCACGCGGCGCCGACGCGGCGCATCGAGGTGCTGGAGGCCTCGCATCCGGTGCCGGACGAGGCTGGCTGCGCGGCCGCGCGGCGGATCTTGGACGCGGTGGGCGGGCTGACGGCGGACGATTTGGTGATCTGCCTGCTGTCCGGCGGCGGCTCGGCCTTGCTGAGCCTGCCGGCGGACGGCATCAGCCTGGCAGACAAGCAGGAAGTCAGCCGGCAGCTGCTGGCCTGCGGCGCGGGCATCGACGAGATGAACGCCGTGCGCAAGCACCTGTCCGCCATCAAGGGCGGGCGGCTGGCGTTGGCCTGCGCGCCGGCGCGGCTGGTGACCTTGGCGATTTCCGACGTGGTGGGCGACGATCCTGCGGTGATCGCTTCCGGTCCCACCGTCGCGGACCCGACGACTTACGCCGACGCGCGCGCGGTGATCGCCAAGTACGGCTTGGCGCTGCCGCCCGCCGTGCGCGCGCATCTGGCGGCGGAGCCGGACGAAACGCCCAAGCCGGGCGACGCGCGGCTGGCCCATGCCGAATACCGGCTGATCGCCGCGCCGCAGCAAGCCCTGCGCGCGGCGGAGGCGGAGGCGAGGCGGCTGGGCTACGACGTGCTGCTGCTGGGCGACAGCATAGAGGGCGAGGCGCGGGAGGTCGCAAAGGTGCATGCCGGCATCGCCCGGCAAATCGCCCTGCGCGATGCGCCTGTGGCCAGGCCGGCGCTGATCCTGTCCGGCGGCGAAACCACGGTGACGTTGCGGGGCAAGGGCAGGGGCGGACGCAACAGCGAGTTTCTGCTGGCCCTAGCCATCGCGCTGAACGGCCTGCTGGGTGCTTACGCGCTGGCGGCGGACACCGACGGCATAGACGGCAGCGAGGACAACGCCGGCGCCTGGATCGCGCCGGACACGCTGGCGCGCGCGGCGGCGCTGGGCCTGCGGGCGCAGGACAGTCTGGCGGACAATGACGGCTATGGTTTCTTTGCCGCGCTGGACGATCTGCTGATCACGGGCCCCACTCACACCAACGTCAACGACTTCCGAGCCATCCTATTGCTTTGAATCGGCGCGTGAATCCGCCTGCCTGCCATGCTTAGCCATGGCTTTTTTCTTGCCTTGAATATGGATTTGGCATGGCGTCAAGCGGACAGATCAACAACTGTTCGTATTGACTGGGTTGGGATGGTCAACCTATGATTCATATCAAACTTTCAGAAATTACTGAAAATTGGAAAATTCATGACCCTCCCACCTTTGGTACAGGCCTTCGTGCTGCATTTCGGCGAGATGGGCAGCCGCTGGGGCATCAACCGCACCGTCGGCCAGATCTACGCTTTGCTGTACGTCTCGGAAAAACCGCTGAACGCCGACGAAATCGGCGAATCCATAGGCTGTTCGCGCTCCAATGTCAGCATGGGGCTGAAGGAGCTGCAGTCATGGCGGCTGGTCAAGCTGCAGCACTTTCCGGGCGATCGGCGCGAATACTTCTCCACGCCGGAAGACGTGTGGCTGATCTTTAAAACCCTGGCCGAGGAGCGCAAGAAGCGCGAAGTGGAGCCGACGCTGACCATGCTGCGCGGCGCCATCATGGAAAGCCCGGCCAGCGAGGCCGAGCAGCACGCGCAGGCCAGGATGAAGGAGATGTACCAGCTGATCGAGCTGGTCACCACCTGGTTCTCCGACATCCAGCACATGGACGTGGAGACGCTGCAGCGGCTGATGAAGCTGGGTTCCCAGGTGCAGAAGGTCTTACAGTTCACCCAATCGCTGTCCCGGCTGGGACAGCGTGACGCAGACAAGGAGTAGCAAGCGATGGACCTCGATCCCGTCACGCTGGCGCGCATCCAGTTCGCCACCAATATCTCGTTCCACATCCTGTTTCCCAGCATCAATATCGCGCTGGCCTGGGTGCTGCTGTTTTTCAAGCTGCGCTTCCGCCAGACCGGCGAGCAGGGCTGGATGGACGCCTATCACTTCTGGGTGAAGATTTTCGCGTTGTCCTTTGCCCTGGGCGTGGTGTCCGGCGTGACCATGAGCTTCCAGTTCGGCACCAACTGGCCCGGCTATATGCAGACCGTGGGCAATATCGCCGGCCCGCTCTTGGCTTATGAGATCCTGACCGCGTTTTTCCTGGAAGCCGGCTTCCTCGGCATCATGCTGTTCGGGCGGAGCCGGGTGCCGGAGAGGGTGCACACCCTGGCCACTTTCCTGGTGGCCTTCGGCAACACCGTGTCGGCGTTCTGGATCATCGCGCTCAATTCCTGGATGCAGACGCCGACCGGCTTCGTGATGCGCGACGGCCGCGCCCATGTGCTGAGCTGGTGGGAGGTGATCTTCAATCCGTCCATGCCGTACCGGCTGACCCATATGCTGATCGCCTCCGGCCTGACCGTGGCCTTCCTGGTGGCTGGTTTGTCCGCTTACCGCTACTTGCGCGGCGAGCGCGGCCGCGGCGTGATGTCGGCCTTGAAAACCGGCGTCTTCCTGGCCGCCATGCTGATCCCGCTGCAGATGTTCGTCGGCGACATGCACGGCCTGAACACGCTGAAACACCAACCGGCCAAGCTGGCCGCGATAGAAGGCATCTGGCACACCGAGAAAGACGTGCCGCTGCTGCTGTTCGCGCTGCCCAACGCCGAAACCCGCAGCAACGATTACGCCATCGGCGTGCCGCAGCTGGGCAGCCTGATCCTGACCCACCAGTGGGGCGGCGAGATCAAGGGCCTGAACGAGTTCGCGCAGCATGCGCCGGTGGCCAAGGTGTTCTGGAGCTTCCGCGTGATGGTGGGCATGGGCATGCTGATGCTGCTGGTGTCCTGGCTGGCGGCCTGGCGCTTGAAAACGCGCGGCGAGCCGGGGCAGGGCCTGGCGCGCGCGCTGCTGTGGATGACGTTTTCCGGCTGGGTGGCCACCTTGGCCGGCTGGTTCGTCACCGAGATCGGCCGCCAGCCCTGGCTGGTGACCGGCGTGCTGACCACCGCGCAGGCGGCCGGCCAGGCGACGGGGCCGATGCTGTTCACGTCCTTGACGACTTATCTCGCGCTGTACGCGCTGCTGCTGGCGGCCTACATCTCGGTGCTGTTCCACCTGGCGCGCAAGGCCGGCGCGCATGACGCCGCGGGCGACATCCAACTGAAGGAGAAACTGGCATGAGCGAGGCATTCTACCTGCCGGCGATTTTCGCCGGACTGATGGCGCTGGCCATGCTGGTGTACGTGGTGCTGGACGGCTTCGACCTCGGCGTCGGCATTCTGCTGCCGCTGGCGGAGGATGGAGAAAAAGACGTGATGGTCGGCTCCATCGGCCCGTTCTGGGACGCCAACGAAACCTGGCTGGTGCTGGGCGCCGGCCTGCTCTTGGTGGCGTTTCCGGTGGCGCACGGCATCGTGTTCGGCGCGCTCTACCTGCCGGTGCTGGCCATGCTGGTGGGGCTGATCCTGCGCGGCGTGGCTTTCGATTTCCGCGTCAAGGCGCAGGACCCGCACAAACCCTGGTGGAACGCGGCCTTCGCCGGCGGTTCCTTGCTGGCGGCCTTGGCTCAGGGCGTGATGTTGGGCCGCTTCCTGACTGGCTTCGCCGACGGCGCCGTCGCCTGGGTATTCGCCTTGGTGGTGGGCGCGGGCCTGGCCTTGGCCTACGCCTTGTTGGGCGCCAGCTGGCTGGTGATGAAGACGCATGGCGCGCTGCAGGCCAAGGCGATTGTCTGGGCCGAATACGCGCTGTACGGCGCGGGCATGGCGGTGCTGGCGGTATCGGTGGTGACGCCGCTGGCCAATCCCGGCATCGCCGCCAAGTGGTTCGCGCTGCCGCAATTCCTGCTGTTGCTGCCGCTGCCCTTGGGCTCGCTGGCCTTGTTTGTCCTGCTGTGGCTGAGCTTGCCCCGGCTGGCGCGGCGCCAGGCGGCCGGCAACGACGCCTTCTGCTGGCTGCCTTTCGCCGCCAGCGTCGGCATTGTGCTGCTGTCGTTCTGGGGGCTGGCCTACAGCGTGTTCCCGCAAATGGTGATAGGCCGCATGACCATCTGGCAGGCGGCGGCCGATCCGGAGGCCTTGTGGGTGATTCTATGGGGCGCTGTCGTGGTGTTGCCATGCATCATCGGCTACACGGCTTTCGCCTACCGCGTGTTCTGGGGCAAGGCAGACAAGCTTAGCTATCAGTGAGCTTAGCGAGGAGGGCATAGGGGCGGCGCCGCAGGGTGCCGCCTTTTTTTCATGGCAGGCATGAGAATTTTCGGTGGCTGGGGCTTGTCGCGGGCATATTGAAACATTAATGTAAACATATTGTCATTTTGGCGGGCCACAATCCGCCGCTTGACGCCATGCCCTCCTTAACCCCGGAGCTAATAATGAAGCTTGCCCTGTCCCGCACCGCCCGCCGCGCCGGCGCGCTGGCCCCCTTGCTGCTGACGCTGTCCCTGTCCGCCCAGGCTGCCACCGAAATCCAGTTCTGGCACTCTATGGATGGCGCCCTAGGCGAACGCGTCAACGCCATCGCCGCGCAGTTCAATGCCAGTCAGAAGGACTACAAAGTGGTGCCGGTGTACAAGGGCCAGTATGACGAATCGCTGGCCGCCGCTATCGCGGCTTACCGCAGCGGCAACGCGCCGGCCATCGTGCAGGTGTTCGAAGTGGGCACCGCCACCATGATCCAAGCCAAGAAGGCCATCAAGCCGGTGTACCAAGTCATGGCCGACGCCGGCGTGAAGCTGGATGAGAAGGCCTTCATTCCGGCGGTGGCCAGCTATTACTCCGACGCCAAGACTGGCCGCCTGCTGTCCTTGCCGTTCAACAGCTCCACCCCGGTGTTGTACTACAACAAGGAAGCCTTCAAGAAGGCCGGCCTGCCGGACACGCCGCCCAAAACCTGGCCGGAACTGGCCGCCGCCGCCGCCAAGCTCAAGGCTTCCGGCATGCGCTGCGGCTACAGCACCGGCTGGCAAGGCTGGGTGCAGCTGGAGAACTACAGCGCCTGGCATAACCTGCCGTTCGCCAGCGAGAACAACGGTTTCGGCGGCGAAGGCGCCGTGCTGCAGTTCAACGGCCCGGCCCAGGTCAAGCATATCGAGATGCTGGCCAAGATGGCCAAGGACGGCAGCTTTACTTACGCCGGCCGCAAGGACGAGGCCACGTTGAAGTTCTACAGCGGCGAGTGCGGCATCATGACCGGCAGCTCCGGCTCGCTGGCCAATATCCGCAAGAACGCCAAGTTCGCCTTCGGCATGGGCATGATGCCGTATGACCCGTCGGTGAAGGGCGCGCCGCAGAACGCGCTGATCGGCGGCGCCAGCCTGTGGGTGATGGGCGGCAAGAGCCCGGCCGAGTACAAGGGCGTGGCCCAGTTTTTCAAGCTGCTGACCTCGCCGACGGTGATGGCCAAATGGCACCAGGACACCGGCTATCTGCCGGTGGTGAAGGCCGCTTACGACATGAGCCGCCAGGAAGGCTTCTATAAGCAAAATCCGGGAGCGGACATCCCGGCGCTGCAGATGCAGAACAAGCCGCCCAAGCCGTACACCCGCGGCCTGCGCCTGGGCTATATGCCGCAGATCCGCACCGTGATGGACGAAGAGCTGGAAGAAGTGTGGACCGGCAAGAAGACCGCCAAGCAGGCGCTGGACAGCGCGGTGCAGCGCGGCAATGAGCTGCTGCGCCGCTTCGAGAAGACCGCCAGCTGATACGCGCATAGGGAGCGGGCGCGCCGCGAGGCCGCCCGCTTTGTCTTGGAGCCTTTATGCAGAATCGCCCGCATTTCCCCAACCGCTGGCTGGGCCTGGCGCTATTGACGCCTCAGCTGGCCATCACCGTGGCTTTCTTCCTGTGGCCGGCGGCCGAGGCCTTGTGGCAGTCGGCCCAGCAGCAGGATCCGTTCGGCCTGGACAGCCAGTTCGTCGGCCTGGCCAATTTCAGCCAGCTGTTCCATGACCCGTACTATCTCGGCACCGTGCGCACCACGCTGTTGTTCAGCGCCTTGGTGACTTTGCTCGGCACCGGCAGCGCGCTATTGCTGGCGGTGATGGCCAACCAGATCACGCGCGGCAAGCGCATTTACCAGACCGTGCTGATCGCGCCTTACGCCATCGCGCCCTCCGTGGTGGCCGTGCTGTGGCTGTTCCTGTTCAATCCCAGCCTGGGCTGGATCAGCTACCTCTTGCGGCTGGCCGGCTATGAGTGGAACCACGCGCTGTATGGCGGCCAGGCGCTGCTCTTGGTGGTGCTGGCCTCGGCCTGGAAGCAGATCAGCTACAACTTCCTGTTTTTCTACGCCGGCCTGCAGGCGATACCGGCGTCCTTGATCGAGGCGGCCGCGATAGACGGCGCCGGCCCCTTGCGCCGCTTCCGCGACTTGGTGTTTCCGCTGTTGTCGCCCACCAGCTTCTTCTTGCTGGTGGTCAACCTGGTCTACGCCTTTTTCGACACCTTCGCCGTGATAGACGCCGCCACCGGCGGCGGGCCGGGCAAGTCTACCGAGACCATGATACTCAAGGTCTATCTGGAGGGCTTCAAGGGCCTGGACCTGGGCAGCTCCGCCGCGCAGTCCGTGGTGTTGATGGCGGTGGTGGGCCTGCTGACCCTGATCCAGTTCCGTTACGTGGAAAGAAAGGTGCAGTACTGATGGTGGAGAACCGCAAGGGGCTGGACCTGTTCTGCCATGCGATGCTGATCGCGGGCGCGCTGGTCGTCGCCTTTCCGCTGTATTTGATGCTGGCCGCAGCCAGCCAGAGCGCCGAACAGGTGACGCATGCGCCCTTGTCGCTGCTGCCGGGCGGCGAGCTGTGGCACAACCTGTCCACCGTGCTGTGGAGCGGCAGCGGCGGGCTGGCGGTGCCGCTGGCGCGCACGCTGTGGAATAGCCTGGTCATGGCGCTCTTGATCGCGGTCGGCAAGATTTTCATCTCCTTCCTGTCGGCCTACGCCATCGTTTATTTCCGCTTTCCGCTGCGCAAGACCGGTTTCGCGCTGATCTTCGCCACGCTGATGCTGCCGGTGGAAGTGCGGATATTTCCGACGGTGGAGGTGGTGACTCAGATGGGGCTGATCAATAGCTACGCCGGACTGACCCTGCCCTTGATCGCATCGGCCACGGCTACTTTCCTGCTGCGCCAGTTCTTCATGACCTTGCCCAAGGAATTGATGGAAGCGGCGCGGGTGGATGGCGCGGGGCCCATTCGCTTCCTGATCGACGTGGCGCTGCCGCTGTCGCGCACCAATCTGGCGGCGCTGTTCGTGATTACCTTCATCTATGGCTGGAACCAGTATCTGTGGCCGCTGTTGGTCACCAGCGATCCGGCCATGTCCACCGCGGTGATCGCCATCAAGGGCATGCTGGGAGAGGGCGCGGTGCAATGGCAGCTGGTGATGGCCTCGGCCTTGCTTACCCTGCTGCCGCCCTTGGCGGTGGTGATCTTCATGCAGCGCTGGTTCGTCAAGGGCCTGGTGGACAACGAGAAATAAGGAAGAGGCCAGATGGCAAAACTGAGTCTGCACAATGTCGCCAAGCGTTATCCGGGAGCGGAGCGCAAGGTGCTGGAAAACATCTCGGTGGACATCGCCGACGGCGAGTTCGTGGTCATCGTCGGCGCGTCCGGCTGCGGCAAGTCCACGCTCTTGCGCATGGTGGCGGGCCTGGAAAGCACGGAGGAGGGCGAGATCCGCATCGGCGAGCGCCTGGTCAACGCGCTGGAGCCCAAGGACCGCGACATCGCCATGGTGTTCCAGAACTACGCGCTGTATCCGCACATGACAGTGGCGGAGAACATGGGCTACGCCTTGAAGATCAAGGGCCTGGCCAAGGCCGAGATCGCCGCGCGCGTGCAAAAGGCGGCGGCGGTGCTGGAGCTAGAGCCGCTGCTGGCACGCAGGCCGCGCGAGCTGTCCGGCGGCCAGCGCCAGCGCGTGGCCATGGGACGCGCCATCGTGCGCGAGCCGGCGGTGTTCCTGTTCGACGAGCCGCTGTCCAATCTGGACGCCAAGCTGCGCGGCCAGATGCGCCAGGAAATCCAGCGGCTGCACCGCCGCCTGGCCACCACCAGCCTCTACGTCACGCACGACCAGGTGGAGGCGATGACGCTGGCGGACCGCGTCATCGTGCTGAAGCAGGGCCATATCGAGCAGATAGGCGCGCCGGACGAAATCTACGACCGGCCGGCCTCCGCTTTCGTCGCCGGCTTCATCGGCTCGCCAGGCATGAATTTGCTGGACGCGCGGGCCGACGAGCGCGGCGAGCGGCTGCTGCTGGGAGCGAGCATGGAACTGACGTTGCCGGCAGCCGCGCCTGCGCTGGCGGGCCGGACGCTGAAGCTGGGCATCCGCCCCGAGCATTTGCGCCAGGGCGGCGATTCCGGCCTCAAGCTGAGCCTGAGCGTGGAGACGGTAGAGGCGCTGGGAGCGGATAATTACGCTTACGGCTGCCTGGCGGGGCAGCCGGCGGCGGTTCGGCTGCCGCACGGCCAGCGGCCGGCGCCGGGCAACCGGCTGGAATTGACGGTGCGGCCGGAGGCGCTGCACCTGTTTGACGCGGAAACTCAACGGAGAATCGAATATGTCGCAGCACCCCAAGCAGCCCTGGCCGTATCCTGAAGTCGTCGCCCACCGCGGCGGCGGCACGCTGGCGCCGGAGAACACCCTGGCCGGTTTCCGCGAGGGCATGCGCTACGGTTACCGCGCGGCCGAGTGCGACGTGAAGCTGTCCGCCGACAATGTCTGCTTCCTCTTGCACGACGACACGGTGGGCCGCACCAGCAACGGCCAGGGCGAGGCCAGGGCCAAGACCATGGCCGAGCTGTCCGTGCTGGATGCCGGCGGCTGGAAGGGCGCGGCTTATGCTGGCGAGGCGCTGCCGACGCTGGCCAATGTGGCGGCCTATTGCCGGGCGCAGGGCATGTTGTTGAACATAGAAATCAAGCCGTGTCCGGGCCGTTTCGAGGAAACCGGCCGCATCGTCGCGCGGGAGGCGGCGCGGCTGTGGGCCGGCGCGGCGGTGCCGCCGCTATTGTCCTCGTTTGAAATCGACGCGCTGCGCGCGGCCCAGGCCGCCGCGCCGGCGCTGCCGCGCGCCTTCCTGTGCGAGGCCATTCCGGCCGACTGGCGGGAGATTCTGGCAGAGCTGGACTGCATGGCGCTGCACTGCGACCACGAAACCTTGACCGAGGCGCTGGCGCGCGACATCAAACAGGCCGGCTACCAGCTGCTGTGCTACACGGTGAACGATCCGGCGCGCGCGCGCGTCCTGCTGGGCTGGGGCGTGGACAGCCTGTGCACCGACAGGCTGGATTTGCTGCCGGCGCGCTGAGCGCTCACTGCGGCCAGCGTTGGAATATCGGTGGCAGCGCGCCGCGCTGCTGCAGCCGCTTCAATGCCGCATCGAACAGCCGCGCGCGCGGATCGCCCTTGGCGAAGGCGACGTAGCGCGGCATCTCCACCAGGGGTTTGGGCAGGACGCGCACCTGGCCGCCGGCGTGCAGCTGCTGGGCGAAATACAGCAACTGCACCTTGTCGCCGACGATCAGATCCACGCGCCCGGCCAGCAGCATGGCCACCAGCTGCCGCGGCGAGGCGGCATGCGTGTCGCGGTTCAGCTGCGCCTGGTCGAATGCGGTGTCGTAGGCGTAGCCGTGCACCTGGCCTATCAAATAGGGCTTGAGGTCGTCCAGGCTGCGCCAATCGCGCAAGGCGCCGTTATTCAGGGTGAGGAATACGGTCTCGCCCTGGCGCAAGGGGCCGACCAGCTCATATTCGGCGCGCCGCGCCGCGGTGCCGGTAAAGACGAAGCCGGCGTCGGCTTGCTTCAGCGCCAGCCTCTGCTTGACGCGCTCCCAGGGCAGCAGGGTGATGCGGAAAGGCTGGCCGGTCTCGCGCATCACCGCGCTCACCAATTCCACGTCCAGGCCTTGCGGCGTCTTCTCGTCCGCCGCCAGATAGCTGTACGGCTCGAAGCTCTCGTCCGCCACCAGTTGCCAGGGGGCGGCTGTCGCGGCGCGGCTGAGGGCGGCGCACAGCAACAGGCCAAGGCAGCCGATGCGCATCATCGCTTTTTCTCCTTTCTTCCCGCGCGAAGTCCTTGTCCAGCTTCAGCTTAGCATGCTCGTTTTTGGCTTCGTGTTTACAGTGTATTTACTTATTTTTAATTGTCAGTACGGAAACTTTATTGCTAGATTTTGGCCGGCCTTGCCAGGGCGGCACTGCCGCCTGGCCGATAGCGCTCGGCGAGGCTTCCCTTACCGCGCCCCTTCCCGCCGCGACCCCCGCGTCGCCTGTCCGCCGTTTCAGTTTAGATAGTCGCCGCGCGTTCTCGCGCATGAGCCCAACCCGGCCGCAGATCGGGAAGGTTGCCGCTGCGACGGGAGACGGGGCAAAACGCTCAGGAAATCCAAGGAGAATCATGGAGTTGTTTCACTCATTGATCAATGCCGTCAACGACGTGCTGTGGGGCAAGCTGCTGATCGCCCTCTTGTTGGCGGTAGGCCTGTACTTCACGTTGCGTTCGGGCTTTTTGCAATTGCGGCTGTTTCCGCGCGGCTGGCGCGAAATGCTGGGCGGCCGCGGCGGCCATGTCAGCAAGGATGACATCTCGCCGTTTCAGGCCTTCGCCACTGGCTTGGCCAGCCGCGTGGGCACCGGCAATATCGCCGGCGTGGCCATCGCCATCGCAGCCGGCGGCCCCGGCGCGGTGTTCTGGATGTGGCTGACCGCCTTGCTCGGCATGTCCAGCGCCTTTGTCGAATCGACGCTGGCCCAGCTGTTCAAGACCAGCCATCACGACGACACCTTCCGCGGCGGCCCCGCGTATTACATTCAAAAGGGCCTGGGCCAGCGCTGGCTGGGCGTCTTGTTTGCGCTATGCCTGATCCTGGCCTTCGGCCTGGTGTTCAACGCGGTGCAGGCCAACTCCATCGTCGCCGCGACAGAAGGCGCCTGGGGCTGGAACCGCTATGCGGTGGGCATCGGGCTGGTGTTGCTGAGCGCGCCGGTGATTTTCGGCGGCGTGCGCGCCGTGGCGCGGGTGGCCGAGTGGATGGTGCCGGTGATGGCGCTGATCTACCTGCTGATGGCCTTCTACGTGCTGGCGACCCACGCGGCGGAGCTGCCGGGCATGATCGCGCTGATCGTCAAGAGCGCGCTGGGCCTGGAGCAGGCCGCCGGCGGCGTGGCCGGTTACGCGGTGAGCCAGGCGATGATGCTGGGCATCAAGCGCGGCTTGTTCTCCAACGAGGCCGGCATGGGTTCGGCGCCCAACGCGGCGGCCACGGCCACTTCCAGGCATCCGGCCAGCCAGGGCGCGATCCAGATGTTCGGCGTGTTCATCGACACCATGGTGGTGTGCACCGCCACCGCGGCCATCATTCTGTTGTCCGGCGTGAACGAGCCTGGCCTGAGCGGCGTGGCGCTGACGCAAAAGGCCATCGAGTCGCAGTTCGGCACTCTGGGCGCGTCCTTCCTGGCGGTGGCGATGTTCCTGTTCGCGTTTTCGTCCATCCTGGGCAATTACGCTTACGCCGAGGGCAATGTCGAGTTCATCCGCAACAACAAGGCCGTGCTGCTGGGCTTCCGCCTGCTGGTGCTGGCCATGGTGCTGTTCGGCGCGCTGGCCAGCCTGCCGCTGGTGTGGGACATGGCGGACCTGGCCATGGGCCTGATGGCGCTGATCAATCTGGCCGCCATCGTGCTGCTGTCTCGCTATTTCTTCATCGTGCTGGGCGATTACCAGCGCCAGCTGAAGGCCGGCGTGGCCGCGCCGGTGTTCAAGGCCGAGCAATACCCGGAACTGGCGGACAAGGTGGAGAAGGGCGTCTGGTAAGCCCGCTTCCGCGCCTGATGCGACAAAGCCCGCCGTTTCCGGCGGGCTTTTTGTCGTTTGGAGGGGCGGCGGCTGGCTAGACCGTGAAGCGCCCTGCCACGTTGAGCAGGCGCTGGGAGATGGTTTGCAGCTCGCCGGCGGTCTCCGCGCTGGCCTTGACCGCCAGCGTGTTTTGCTCAGACATGCGCGACACCTGCTCCACATTCTGCGCCAGCGTTTGGCTGGCGTTGCTCTGTTCGCGCAGCGAGTCGGAGATCTGGTGGATGCTGGACAGCACGTCGGTGATGCGGTGGCGGATGTCGTGCATGCTGCTGCCGGCTTCGCGCGCGCGCTGCTGGCCGTCCATGATGGCCTGCATGCCCACCTGCATGCACTGGGTGCCGCGCTGTGCCGTGCTTTGAATCTTGCCGACGATATTGCTGATCTCGGTGGTGGACAGCGCGGTGCGCTCGGCCAGCTTGCGCACCTCGTCCGCCACCACGGCGAAGCCGCGGCCCATCTCGCCGGCGCGCGCCGCCTCGATCGCCGCGTTCAGCGCCAATAGATTGGTCTGGTCCGCCACGTCGCGTATCACGTCGACGATGCCGGCGATGGATTCGGATTGCTTGCCGAGGTCGCCTATGGTTTCCGACACGGTGGACACGTCGCGCACGATGCCGTCCATGCTGTGGCTGGTGGCGCTGATGACTTTATCGCCCTGATTGGACTCATGCACGGCATCGGTGGACAGCCGGTCGGCTTGCTCGGACTGCTCGGCGCAGACGGACAGGCTGGTGCTGAGTTGTTCTATCGCCGCGGCCATGCTGGCTGCGGCCTCGTTCTGGCGGCAGCTGCTGTCGGAGATGCTGTGCGCGCTGTTCGCCATTTCCGTGGCGGCGCCGTTCACTTCGTTGGCGGTGGCGATCAATTGGGCCACGGTGTCGCGCAGCTGGTTGCGCATGCGGCGGATGGCGGCCAGCAGGCTGGTTTCGTCGTTATCGCGCAACTGGATGCGGGTATCCAGCCGGCCGGAGGCGATCTGTTCCACCACTTCCTGCACGTAAAACGGCTCGCCGCCCAGCTGGCTGGTGATGGACATATACAGCTGCTGGAACAGCAGAATGGCCGCCAGCATGGAGACGACGCCGATGATGATGTAGCGGTTGCGCTGGCTGGCGATGCGGTCGACCCGTGCCTGCAGCAGCTGGTCCAGCCGCTCCAGCGCCTGCGTGGTGTAGGCGGCGATGATTTGGGCGCCTTCCGCGCTGTGCCCGGCCACTTTCAGCCCGTCTGCGCCGGTCTTGCCGCCTATGGCCAGATCCAGCGCGCCTTGCTGGCCCTTCAGCATGGAGGTCAGCTTGTCCTGTTGCTGGGAGAGCTCGCTCTTCAGGCTGTCGTTGTAGGCCACGGCCTTGGCGATGTCGCCGCCCAGGCCGTCGGCGGCCTCGGCGATCAAGGGCCGCAGCTCCACCAGCCTGTCCCGCTGCGCGCTGTCCAGCGCATGATTGGCCGCGGGCAGGGCCGCCAGGGCGTTGGCCTCGCCCATGAGATTAAGCAGGCTCGCCAACTTGCCGGTGGTGGCATCCATCAGATAATAGGTATCGATGTCCGGGTCCAGCGTCAGATTGGAATTGTCGCTGATCAGGCCTATCAGGGTGGACAGTTTGTCGCCGAAGTCGCTGTAGGCCGCCATCGCCTGCGCCGGCGAGCCGCCCCCGGACTGCAGCTTGTCCCAGGACGCGCTGGCCGCTTGCCAGGCACCGCCGCTGGCCAGGTCGCCGCCCAACTGATCGTTGACGGTTTTGAGCGCCTGCCAGCTGGCTTGCAGCTGCTGGACGGCGGCGGGCAGGCTGTTCTTGGCGTCGGCTTCGCCCAGGGCGGCGCGCACCGATAGTTCGCGCGCTTGTTGGGTTTGCGCCAGCATGGCGGTCAAGGGCTTCATATAGACGACGCCGACCTGCTCCTTGGCGCTGAAATCGATATTGTCTTGATTGCTGCGATACAGGCCGTAGACCAGATACAGCAGCACGATGGCGAACAAGCATCCGATTACGGCGAAACGCTGGGGATAGCTGAGGCGTTGCATCAGCCGGACGATGGGTGTGTTCATGGCGAAACTCCTACCGTATCGCTGCGGCCAAAGCGGCCGCGCAAGACAGGACGGGAAACGCTTCCGTCCCTTCAACTGTATAAGTGAAATTGCTTATTACAAGACGGAATCATAGCCATTTACACGAATGGCGGATATCGCGGGCGAGATAGGCGAGGAAAGACCGCCTCGCGGGGGGCGCGAGGCGGCGGGATTTAGATGGTTTTGGAGTAGCGGGCGTGGGTCTGGCGCTCGCGCAGATGGCGGTCGAACAACATGGCGATGTTGCGGATCAGGAAGCGCCCCTTGGGCTCCACCATCAGGAAGTCGCCGTCGAAGGACAGCAGGCCCTGCTGTTGGAAGGCGCGGATCTGCGGCATTTCCTCGGTGAAATACTGAGCGAAGTTGATGCCGAAGATTTCCTCTATCGCCTCCACCGACAAGGCGAAGCGGCACATCAGGCCCTGGATGATGGTGCGGCGCAACAGGTCGTCGTTGTCCAGCGTGATGCCGCGCACGATGGGCAGCTTGTCCGCGTCCAGCGCCGCGTAATAGCCCTCCAGCGTCTTGTCGTTCTGGCAGTAGCTGGAGCCCACCTTGCTGATGGCGGACACGCCGAAGGCCAGCATGTCGCAGTCCGCATGCGTGGAGTAGCCCTGGAAGTTGCGTTGCAGCCGGCCCTGGCGCAGCGCCACCGCCAGTTCGTCGTCGGGCTTGGCGAAGTGGTCCATGCCGATGAACACATAGCCGGCGTCGGTCAGCATCTTCACCGCATCCTGCAGGATGTCCAGTTTGACCGAGGCGGAGGGCAGGTCCGCTTCGTGGATGCGCCGCTGCGGCATGAACACCGTGGGCAGGTGGGCGTAGTTGTACAGCGCCAGCCGGTCCGGGTTCAGCTCCAGCGCCTTTTGCAAGGTGCGCAGCATGGATTCGCGCGTTTGCAGCGGCAGGCCGTAGATCAGGTCCAGGCTCACCGACTGGATGCCGGCCTCTCGCCCGGCCTCGATCACGGCGCGGGTTTCTTCCTCGCTCTGGACGCGGTTGACGGCTTTTTGCACCGCCGGCTCGAAGTCCTGCACGCCGACGCTGATGCGGTTGAAGCCGAACTTGGCCAGCTTGAGCATGGTTTCGCGCGACACCTTGCGCGGGTCGATCTCGATCGAGTATTCGCCGTCGGGCATGAACTCGAAGTGCTCGGCCAGCATGGCCATCAATCGTTCCAGCTGCGCATCGGAGAGGAAGGTGGGCGTGCCGCCGCCGAAATGCAGCTGGATGATCTTCTCGCGGCAGCCCAGTTGCGCCGCCACCAGCTGGATTTCCTTCTCCAGGTGGTCCAGATAGATGTCCGCCTTGCTCTTGTCCTTGGTGATGATCTTGTTGCAGGCGCAGTAGAAGCAGACGGTGTTGCAAAATGGTATATGCACGTAAACCGATAAAGGCTTGCGGTTGGCGCCGATGCGGCGTTGTTGCAGGCGCAGCAGATAGTCATCATCAGAGAAATTTGATGTGAAGCGATCTGCGGTCGGGTACGATGTATACCGCGGTCCAGATCCATCCAGGCGTTCGATCAGCTCGCGATCGAACTCAAAATGGGCGGGTGAGAAGGGATGGGTGGTTTTCATGTCTCATTCAGATGGAAAAACTTCCGGTGTACTGGTAAATTTGCGGAAATCCCCCATTGTCGGCATTGACTATGGTCAACCTTTACGAGCTTGCAGCCAAATAGCATGTCTGAACACAACCACACACCCCTGCATTCTTTGAAAGTCTCCTGCTCCAGCTGCAGTCTGCGCGAGCTGTGCTTGCCTGTCGGACTGAACCGCGAGGAGATGAGCCAGCTCGACACCGTGATCCGGCAGAGCCGACGCCTGAAACGCGGCGAGTACCTGTTCCACAGCGGCGAGTCTTTCAAGTCCTTGTTCGCCGTGCGCACCGGCTTCTTCAAGACCTGTGTCGCCAGCCAGGACGGCCGCGAGCAAGTGACCGGCTTCCAGATGTCCGGCGAGCTGATGGGCCTGGACGGCATTTCCACCGGCAACCACAGCTGCGACGCCATCGCGCTGGAGGACAGCGAAGTGTGCGAACTGCCGTTCAACCGCATGGAAACGCTGAGCCGCGACATCCCCAGCCTGCAGCACCACTTCTACCGGCTGATGAGCCGCGAGATCGTGCGCGACCAAAACGTCATGCTGCTGCTGGGCAATATGAAGGCGGAGGAGCGCATCGCCGCCTTCCTGCTGAACCTGTCCGGCCGCCTGTCCAGCCGCGGCTTCGCCGCCAACGACTTCATCCTGCGCATGAGCCGCGAGGAAATCGGCAGCTTCCTGGGCCTGAAGCTGGAAACGGTCAGCCGCACGCTGTCCAAGTTCCAGCAACAAGGCTGGATCACCGTCGATCACAAGCACATCCAGCTGGTGCAACTGGACGATCTGAAAGCCTTGATTTCCGGCTGCGCCCACGCCAACGGGCACTAAGCGGGGTGGGTTGAGAAGTGAGGAAGGCAGGCCATGGCCTGCCTTTTTTCATGCCTGCGCGGCGGCGATGCGCTGCCGCAGCGCGGCCAGGCGGCCGGGGTCCGGCCAGCCGGGCGGGGTGACGAAGCCGCGCGCCGCTTCGCGCCAGACGCCGTCCGCGCCAGGCTGCAGTTCCGCCACCAGCTGCGGCGCGGCGGCGGCGGACAAGCTGTCGCGCAAGGCGTGTTCTTCCTGCGTCTCCGCCTCTGCCAAGCGGGCCGGCGCCAGCCAGCGCAATCGGGGCAGCCAGGCCCAGCGCGAATTTTCGTGCCGTCTGGGCCAGGCATCCAGCCGCGGCGCGTGCCAGCCATGGAGCTGGCCGGGCGCGAGAAGGGCCGCAGGGGCGGCGCCTGCGGGATAGAAGAACCAGCCGCAGAGGCGGGCGGCGGCGCGGCAGTTCTCGAAGCCCGGCGGCAGGACGGCCCGAGCGTTGGGATGGCGCGATAAAAGCAGCTGTGTTGTATTTTTGGTCTCTTTTAACCGCCAGGCGTCATTGATACCAGGGCCGATCAGCTCATCGGGCGAGTCGCCAACTTGCAGATAAAACTTGCTGGCGGTTTCCAGATGCCAGGGTTCGCCGTCCAGGCGCAGCAGAAAATCGAACTCTCCCACCGTGCGCCGCGCCGCATTGATGACTTTCAGGTTTTCAAAAGCCAGTTCGATATGCGATGCATGGCGAAACCAAAATGAGAATAATCGTTCCGCATATTTTCCAAGGCGGACGGCCGGCGCCCCGGCGAGCCAGGCTTCCAGCGCCGCCGGCGCGCGGTCCAGTTCGGCCAGCAGATTTGCGCCGTCCGCGCCCAGCAGGCGCTCGGGCGGCATGTCCGCGCCGCACAGCCAGGGCGGGGGAGAGGTCAGCAAAAAGGCCAGATCGCGCACCGCGGGATGCGCGTAAGGCAGGTCGCAGCCTGGCTCAGTCCGCATCGCCGGAGGCTTTGCCGGCCGCGCGCTGCACTTGCTTGTAGAAGCCGCGCAGGATGTCGATCTCCTCGCGCAGCATGCCGGCGCGGTGGAACATGGTCCGCATGCGGCGCATCAGCCGCTCGCTGTTGCGGCGCTGGAAGTAGCCTATCTCGTCCATCGCCTGCTCCAGATGGCCGCACATGCCGTCCACCTCGCTCTGCGTCGCGGCCTCGCCCTCGGCGCGCAGATATTCCACGTCCACCTCGGTGTGGCTGAACAGTTCGTAAGTCATCACCTGCACCGCCATCGCCAGGTTCAGCGAGAAGTAGTCCGGATTGCCGGGGATGGTCACCAGGCGGTTGCACTGCTCCACTTCCTCGATCGACAAGCCGAAAGTTTCGTTGCCGAACACCAGGGCCACCTGCTCGCCTTCGCGCGCGCGCGCGATCAGCTCCGGCGTGGTTTGGCGCGGGGTGGACAGCGGGGTGGTCAGCTCGCGGCGGCGGCTGGTCAGCGCGCAGGCCACGGTGACGTCGGACAAGGCTTCCCGCAGCGAACCGACCACGACGGCGCGCTCCAGCAGGTCCACCGCGCCCGAAGCCAGCGTATTGGCTTCGTCGCTGGGAAACACCTTGGGCTCCACCAGGTAGAGCCGGCTCAAACCCATGGTTTTCATGGCGCGGGCGGCGGAGCCGATATTGCCCGGATGGTTGGGGCGGGCCAGCACCACGCGGATGTTTTGCAGAAAATCAGGTACTTGGGGTTTATTCATTGGCGTTTTCACATTAAAATAGCGGGCATATACCAAAAGCCCGCGCCCAGGCGTCGGGTTTTTTTGTTCCTTAACCCAGATTGTTACCAGCGGGTGTCGCGTCATCAGACGGACATCCGCTCATCGTTCAAGTGTAGAGGCCGTCAATGCATCCGATGCTCAATGTCGCGGTTAAAGCCGCTCGCCGCGCAGGCAGTGTTATCCAGCGCGCGTCGCTTAACCTCGATACCATTCGCGTAGAGAAGAAAAAGCACAATGACTTTGTGACCGAGGTGGATCGCGCCGCCGAGGAAGCGATCATCAACACCATTCTCGAGGCTTATCCGAAGCACGCGATTCTAGCAGAAGAGTCCGGCGCCAAAGGCGTGGGCTCCTCCGAATACGAATGGATCATCGACCCGATCGACGGCACCACCAACTTCCTGCACGGCCATCCGCAATACGGCATCTCCATCGCCATGGCGCACAAGGGCCAGATCCAGCAGGCGGTGGTCTACGACCCCAACCGCAACGATCTGTTCACCGCTTCGCGCGGCGTGGGCGCTTTCCTCAACGACCGCCGCATCCGCGTGTCCAAGCGCTTCATGATGAACGAGTGCGTGATCGGCACCGGTTTCCCGGTCTCCGACCAGAGCTACATTGACCAATACCTGGGCATGCTGAAGGATGTGATCGGCAAGACCGCCGGCGTGCGCCGCGAGGGCGCGGCCTCGCTGGACCTGTGCAATGTCGCCTGCGGCCGCACCGAAGGCTTCTTCGAGCTGAACCTGAAGCCGTGGGACATCGCGGCCGGCAGCCTGATCGTGCAGGAGGCGGGCGGCATCGTCACCGACTTCACCGGCGAACAGGGCTGGCTGGAGTCCGGCGACATCGTCGCCGGCAACCCCAAGGTGCTGGCCCAGCTGTTGGCCTTGCTGAGCCCGCACGTGAAATAAGCGAATTCCGCCAGAAAAACGGCAAGCCCATGGGCTTGCCGTTTTTTTTTGTCCGCGCGCGACGGGAACTGTTGGCGTTAGGCCCGCTCTACGTTCACTATACCTATGTGGGGTATCTGAATGGAGCGCGCGATGCAACGTCGTCGATTGATGCAATGGGGGGCCGCACTGGCCTTGTCGCCCTGGCTGGTCCGCGCGGCGAGGGCCGACGCGTCTCATGACGCGCACGGCTCGTCCGCCGCGCAGCCGGATCTGCCCGCCGCCACGGCGCTGGGCATGCCGCATGGCGGCGAGCTGCCGGAGCTGGCGCGGCTGCCGCTGGAGAGGCAAGACGGCGCGCTGCGCGGCTGTTTGACGGTGGCGCCCTTGAACCTGCCGCTGTTGCCGGGCGGCAAGCCCACGGCCTTTTGGGCTTACAACGACAGCGTGCCGGGGCCGGCCATCGAGCTGTTCGAAGGCGAGGCGCTGGACCTGCGCTTCGACAACCGCCTGTCGCAGCCCACTACCGTGCACTGGCACGGCCTGCCCATCCCGGCCGACCAGGACGGCAACCCGCACGATGCGGTGCCGCCCAAGCAGGGCCGCGACTATCGCTTCTCCCTGCCGCCGGACAGCGCCGGCAGCTATTGGTATCACCCGCATCCGCACGGCCACACCGCGGAGCAGGTGTACCGCGGCCTGGCCGGCGTGTTCGTGGTGCGGAGCCGCCGCGATCCGCTGGCCCATCTGCCGGAACGCTGGCTGGTCTTGTCCGACCTGAAGCTGGACGAGCAGGGGCAGATCGCCGCCAATAGCGAGGCGGACCGCATGGACGGCCGCGAAGGCCAGTTTGTCCTGGTCAACGGCGCCTGGCAGCCGCGCCTGAGCCTGGGCGTGGGCGAGCGTCAGCGCTGGCGCGTCTGGAACGCCACAAGCGCGCGCGTGCTGAAGCTGGCATTGCCGGCTCATGAGGTGTGGCTGGTGGGCACCGACGGCGGCTTGATAGAGCGGCCGCGCCGCATCGACTCCCTTGTCTTGCCGCCCGGCGCGCGGGCGGAGCTAGCGGTGACCGGCCGTTTCGCGCCGAATCAGCCGGCGGGCTTGCTGGCCCTGCCTTACGCGCGCGGCAAGATGATGGGGCCGGAACAGACCGCGGCGCTGTCCTTGCTGGGCATCGAGGCCGGCCCGGCCGTCGCCACCGCGGCCTTGCCCAAGCGGCTGCGCGCGATCCGGCCTTTGCCCAAGCCGGCAGTGCGCCGCAGCGTGGTATTCAGCGAGGACATGGCCAATCCGGCGGCGATGTTCCTGATCAACGGCAAGACTTTCGACATGAACCGGGTGGATTTTGTGGGCAAGGTTGGCCAGGTGGAAGAATGGGAGATCGACAACCAGGCCGATATGGACCATCCCTTCCACCTGCATGGCACCCAATTCCAGGTGACGGAGCGGCACGACGGCAAAGGCTGGAAGAAAGAGCCCTTCCTGGCCTGGCGCGACACGGTGAACGTGCCGCCGGAGCAGAAGGTCAGGCTGCGTTTCCGCCAGGACTTCCCCGGTCCGCGCATGTTCCACTGCCACATTCTGGAGCATGAGGACGCCGGCATGATGGGGGTGCTGGATGCGCGCGCCTAGCGCGCGGAATCGGCGATAATGCCGGCTTCGGCGAAAAGGACAGAGCATGAGCGAGCGTAACCCCTCCCACGACGATTGTTGCCATGAACCGGCCGCTGCCGCGCGCACGGTGGTGCAGCCGGGCAAGGCCGCGCTGCTGAAACGGCTGGCGCGGATAGAGGGGCAGGTCAGAGGCATCAGCGGCATGGTCGAATCCGACCGTTATTGCGTGGACGTGCTGACCCAGGTGGCAGCGGCGAAGTCCGCGCTGGACGCGGTGGCGCTGCAGCTGCTGGAAAACCATATGAAGGGCTGCGTGGCGCATGCCATGCAGCAGGGCGACGCCACCGGCATGGTGACCGAGCTGATCGATGTGGTGAAAAAAATACGGTGAAGAAAGCAAACATGAAAAAACTTTTGTGCGTGGCCTGCCTGTTGGCCAGCGCCGCCCAGGCCGCGCCCATCCCGTTTGAAACCTATATCCGTCTGCACAAGGGCATGCTGGAGGCCGAGCTGGTGTCCAAGGCCGGCGTGCCGGATTACAGCAGCGACAGCCGGCAGGGACGTTTCGCCAGCGGCGTGGCGGCCATCTCCACCCTGCGCCAATTGAGCTGGCTGGCCAGCGATAGCATCCCTTACACCACCATCGTCACCTTGCGCGATGGCGTGGTGGTGGATATCAAGCGCGATAAAAAGTTGTAAATCCGCCGCGCCCAGCCGCTGCCTGGCGCTAAGCATCGAAAAAATAACGCCCCAAAGTTTGCCTGGCCGCGGCAAAGTGCGTAGAATGCTGCGGTTTACTACCTTGCCTTTCGCAATCGCATGGCGGAAGGCTATGAATAGCCAAAAGGAGTTCACATGCGCCACTACGAAATCGTGTTCATCGTGCACCCGGACCAGTCCGAACAGGTTCCGGCCATGATCGAGCGCTACAAGGGCATGGTTCTGGCCGCTGAAGGCAAGATCCACCGTCTGGAAGACTGGGGCCGCCGCCAACTGGCCTACCCGATCCAGAAGCTGCACAAGGCTCACTACGTTCTGATGAACGTGGAATGCCAAGCGGACACCCTGGCCGAGATCGAGCACGCCTTCAAGTTCAACGACGCTGTTCTGCGTCACCTGACCATCAAGATGGACCGCGCTATCGTTGACGCGTCCCCGATGATGAAGGACGAAAAGGCGAAAAACCTGCTGGACGCCCAGCCGGCCGCCGAGACCGAAGCTTCCGCCTAATCGGCGGGAAATACGGTCTTGCAGAACCGTCTGCTGCTGACCGTCACGGTTGAGCGCGAAGATGCGCTGAGATACACGCCCGCCGGCTTGCCGGTGCTGGAAATGTGGCTCAAGCATCAATCCCGGCAGAGCGCCGGGGGCTTCGAGCGTGATGTGGCCTGCGACATCCAGGCCGTATGGATAGGAGAAGACGCCCGGAAACATGCCGGGAAGCTGGCTGGGAAAGCGATGAATGTCACCGGATTCCTGGCCCAGCGCAGTCTGCGCAATCCTCGGTTAGTGCTGAATATAGAATACGTTGAATTTGTAAAAGGTTAGTCAAAATGGCTCGTCAACTCTTCAAGCGCAAGAAGTTCTGCCGCTTCACGGCAGAAGGCATCAAGGAAATCGACTACAAGTCCGTTGATCTCCTGAAGGATTTCATCGCCGAAAACGGCAAAATCATCCCGGCTCGCATCACCGGCACCAAGGCCCGCTACCAGCGTCAGCTGACCACCGCTATCAAGCGTGCTCGCTTCCTGGCCTTCCTGCCGTACACCGATCAGCACTAAACCGGGAAAGGAACTGAAGAGATGCAAATCATCCTGCTCGAAAAAGTTGCCAACCTGGGTCAACTGGGTGACGTGGTGAACGTGAAGAACGGCTTCGCCCGTAACTTCCTGATCCCGCAAGGCAAAGCCAAGCGCGCTACCGAAGCCAATCTGAAAGAGTTCGAAGCTCGTCGCGCCGAACTGGAAGCCAAGCAAGCCGACATCCTGGCCGACGCCAAGGTTCGCGCTGAGAAGCTGAACGAAGCCGTGATCACCATCGCCCAAAAGGCGGGTGTGGATGGCCGTCTGTTCGGCTCCGTGACCAACGTCGACGTCGCTGAAGCGGTTACCGCCTTCGGCGTGCAAGTCAAGCGTCACGAAGTTCGTCTGCCGAACGGCCCGTTCAAGGCCATCGGCGAATACGACATCGAGATCGCCCTGCACCACGACGTGGTTGCTCCGATCAAGGTTGTCGTGGTCGGCGAAGCTTAATTCCTGCTTCAGGAATCTTCGAGAGAAAGCCCGCTTCGGCGGGCTTTTTCGCGTCCATGCCTCATTTGGTTGTGATGCGCAACCAGTTGCGCTATCGTTGCGCATGGCAACTATGAGGCAGGGCGATGAATGAACGGGAACTGCGCGGCCTGTCGCGCGATATCGTCAGGGCGCTGGGCATGCTGTCCGGCCGTTGCGGCGAGGTGGAGTTGACGCCGGTGGAGGCGCACCTGTTGATCGAGCTGGAAAACGGACCGGCCAGCAATCAGCAATTGGCGGAGCGGCTGCGGGTGGATAAGTCCAATAGCAGCCGGCCCTTGCAGCGCCTATTGGAACGCGGATTGATCGCTTGGAGCGCCGATCCGGCCGATGGCCGCAGCAAGCAGGCCGAGCTGACGGCGGATGGCCGCGATTGGCTGGGCCGCTTGCATGCGGCGATGGACGCCGACATGGCGCGGGTGCTGGCGCAGCTGGACGAGGACGAGCGATCCCGGCTGGAAGACGGCCTGCGCCTATACCGGCGCGCCTTGCGCCACGCGGAGCGGCAACAGGGCTACGCCATCCGCGCGCTGACGGTGGCCGATAACGGCCCCTTGGCGGCGCTGATTCGCCGCGTGTCCGCGGAATACGGACTGGGCGCAGGCTGCAGCGTGCACGACCCGCAATTGGACGCCTTGTTTCAGATATACAACCGGGTCGACGCGCGCTATCTGGCGGTGACCGGCCCGGATGGCAGGCTGTTGGGCGGCGGCGGCATTGCTCCTTTGGCTGGAGGAGAGAAGGGCGTGTGCGAGTTGCAGAAAATGTATTTCGATCCCGTCTTGCGCGGACGCGGCCTGGGACGCCTACTGCTGAGGCGCTTGCTGGGCAAGGCCAAGGCGTTGGGTTACCGGCAGTGTTATCTGGAAACCACGGCAGCCTTGGCCGAGGCGACGCGCTTGTACGAGGCCGAGGGTTTTGTCCGTCTGGACGCGCATTGGGGCGAGACCGGCCACGGCGGCTGCGAGATCGCGATGGCGCGCGCCTTGTGATGTTGCATATAAGCAAGTCATGATCTTAAGCAAGCCTAGGCGCTAGGGGGCTTGCGACAATGACGCATCGTCAAAGCTCGCGAGTCGCATCATGGTTTACCTGCAACTTCTGGTCGTGTTGGGCGCTATTTTCCTGGGCGTGCGCATGGGCGGCATCGGCCTGGGAGTGACGGGCGGCGTCGGCCTGTTCCTTCTCACCTTTGTCTTCGGCCTCAAGCCCGGCCACGCGCCTATCGACGTCATCCTGATCATCATCTCGGTCATCACCGCGTCGGCGGCCCTGCAATCGGCCAAGGGGCTGGATTACATGGTGGACGTGGCGGCGCGTTTCCTCAGGCGCAATCCGCGCCACATCGTATTGCTGGCACCGTTGGTGGGGTGGCTGTCCACCTTCCTGGCCGGCACGGGCTTCATCGCCCTGGCGCTGATGCCCATCGTGGTGGAAGTGGCGGAGAAGACCGGCATCCGGCCGGAGAGGCCCTTGGCCGGGCTGACCGTGGCCTCGCAAAACGCCATCGTCGCCTGCCCGGTTTCTGCCGCCACGGTGGCGCTGGCCACGGTGCTGGCGCCGCATGGCGTGGCCCTGACCGACATCATCCTGATCAGCATCCCGGCCACTTTGCTGGGCGCGCTGGCCGGCGGCCTGGTCATGCTGCGCTACGGCCGCGAGCTGGCGGACGACCCGGTGTATCGGCAGCGCTTGGCGGCGGGCGAGATTCGGCGGCCCGAGGCCGGCGAGGCCGCGGCCTTGCCGCGCGGCGCCGCTTGGTCGGTGTATGGTTTTCTGCTGACGATGGCCTTGATCGTGCTGCTGGCCGCCCTGCCGCAGCTGCGCCCGGCCTGGCCCGGCGCCAAGGGCATGGAGCCGCTGGCCATGGTGGATGTGATCCAGATGTGCATGCTGAGCTATGCCGCGCTGGCGGCCTTGCTGTGCAAGGCGGATCTGAAAGAGATGGTGTCCGGCAGCATGTTCCGCTCCGGCGCCGTGGCGGCGGTAACCATACTGGGCGCGGCCTGGATGAGCGATACCTTTATCCAGGGCAATCTGCCGCTGTTCAAGCAAAACATCGTCGGCATCATCGCGGCGGCGCCGTGGTTGTTCGCCTTCGCCGTGTTCACCATGGCGGTGATTCTGTTCAGCCAGGGGGCCACCACCAAGGTGATGATGCCGCTGGGCGCGTCCTTGGGCATCGCCGCGCCGGTGTTGATCGCCATTTTTCCCGCCGTGGTCGGGGTGTATGTCTTGCCCAGCTATCCCAGCCTGATCGCGGCGGTGGAGATGGATTACACCGGCACCACCCGGCTGGGCCGCTGGGTGTTCAACCACAGCTTCATCTTGCCGGGCTTGGTCAGTACGATGGTGTCCATTGCCGCGGGGTTGGCCTTGATCGCCTGGCGCTGAGTCTCAGTTTTCCTGTTTCAGCACCACGCGGGCGCGCAGGCCGGGCGCGTCATGCTCGGCGATGGCCAGCAGGCGGTCGATATTGGGATGGCTGCCGGGCTGCTCGCGCGCGGCGGCGGTGTGCTCGGCGAACAGGGCCAGGCCTTCGCGCGCGGCCTTGCGGTCGATATGGCCGTGGCGTTTGACCAGCGCGTGATAAACGCGCAGGGAGCCGGCGCTGCCGGGGCGGTTTTCCAGACGGTGCAGCGCTTCGCCTTCGGCGCTGAGCAGCACGATGGCCTCGATGCCATCGGTGGCGGGCAGGGTTTGCAGCAGGTCCTGGAACGAAGTCATGATGGTTTTCCTTATTATGCGCGCGTGGGACGCAGGTCTAGCATATGGGCTAAAGATTACAGTTCTAGTGCAAACATGTAACTTATTTGAAGCTAAATATTAATTTCTGTTTCAATTTGGTGCCTTGTCATGATTAATTGCACCAATGTGGTGCTTTTGATTTCGGGTTTGGGCGTAATCGCTCAGAAAAATCAGCGTTTTTGATCTTTTTAGAGCTGGCACGCTGTTTGCTTATAGGTAGGCAAGCTTGTGAGCGGGGCCGCGAGGCCCTGGCGCGCCAGTCTGCAAAGGGGAGATGAGAGCGGCAAAGCCGCCTTTGAACGGGGTTGTCGAAGGGTAAGCTTCGACAACCCCGATTCATTTTCAGGCTAGGCTCAGGGCTGATCGCCTATCAGATAGCGCTGGCTCATCTGCTTGAAGTGCTCGCCGCCCGATTTTTCCAGCAGCTCGAACAAGACCATCTCGCGGCTGACGATGACGGCGCCGGCCGCGCGCATCCGCGCCACCGCCAGCTCGATGTCAGCCGGCTGGCGGCTGGAAACGGCGTCGGCGACGACGAACACCTGCTTGCCGATCGCCAGCAACGCCATCACGGTTTGCAGCACGCAAACATGCGCCTCCATGCCGCAGACGATGATCTGCTCCTTCTCCAGCAGGGCTGGCGGCAGGCAGTCCGCCGCCACGCAGGAGAAATGCAGCTTGTCCACTACCTGGGCCTCTGGCGCCGACGCGCGCAAGGCGGGCACGGTGCCGCCCAGGCCGCGCGGATATTGCTCGGAAAACACGATGGGCAGGCCGTGGTCGCGCGCCACGCCCACCAGCCAGCGGCTGCGCGCCAGCAGTCCTGGCGCGTCGTGCACCGCCGGCAGCAGCTTGTCCTGGATGTCCACTACCAGCAGGCCGGCCTTCTGTCTTTGCATCAGCATGTTTCGCTCCAGTCGATTCGAAGCCACAGCTTAACGCCAAAGGCGGCGCGCCGGCCCGCTGCAGGGATAAAATATGCTTATGTGTTGCCGGCTTGGTCCGCCTGCCAACGCCGGGCCAACTCGCCGACCAGCCGGCGGCCGGGATTGTCGCCGCGTGCCCATTCTTCGATCGGGAACAGATCGAACAGGCCCACTTTGAACAAGGTGGGGATGGACAATTCCAATTGCCGCTCCACCTCGCCGCGCTGGCCTTGGTTGTAGGCGGCGATGTTGACCAGCATGGCGGCCACGGTGCCGGTTTGCACCGTGCTGCCGTCGCGCAGCTTCACTGTAGGCAGCGTTTCGCCGTCGGCGATGACCTTGCGATTGATGGCGGATAGGGCTTCGGTATGTTGCACATGGCTCATGTCGTTCTCCTTGTGTGGAATGAGTCCATAGTATCGCGCTGGCATGCTTGGCCTGCTTTCTATATAGTGCCTATTGATATTCATAAAGGGCCAATATGGAGCGAAGCATCCAGCCGGGTTTGGCGATGGCGGCGTTGAGACGGCAAGCGGGCGACCATACCGAACGGCATGCCCATGCCTCAGGGCAGCTGGTTTGGCTCCTAAAGGGCGCGCTGGAGCTGGAGGCGGATGAGCGGCGCATTCTGCTGGCCGCGGACTGCGTGGGCTGGATTCCGCCCGGCATGGCGCATGGCGCGCATTACTACGGCGAGCTGCGCGGCTGGAGCCTGCAACTGGAGACCGCATGGCTGCCGTCCATGCCGGCCGCGCTGCAGGTGTGGCGGGCCACGCCGCTGCTGAGCGGCCTCTTTCTGCGGCTGGCCGACTGGCCGCAGCAGGCGGAGGCGGGCGCGGCGCGGCGTCTGGCCGGCGCGCTGGCGGATGAACTGAGCTGGGCCGAAGCGTATCCGGCCAACCTCCCCTGGCCGCGCCATCCGGCGCTGCGCAAGCTGGCGCAGGTCTTGCTGTCGGATCCGGCGCTGGATTGGGATCTGGAGCGCTGGGCCGGGCATATCGGCATGTCGCGGCGCAGCCTGATCCGCCACTTTCGCGCCGAAACCGGCATGGGTGTGGCCCAGTGGCGCGAGCGCCTGCGCATGCTGCGGGCGTGTTCCTTGCTGGCCGAGGGGCGTTCGGTCAGTTATTGCGCGCTGGAGCTGGGCTATGCCGGCAGCAGCGCCTTCATCGTGGCCTTCCGCCGCTGTTTTGGCGAAACGCCGGGACGTTACTTGTCCGCATAAAAAATATATTGCAATGCAAAATAGTTATTTGGCATGATGGTCTGCCGGGCCTGGCGGCGATCCCGCCTGCGCCCATCAACTCAGGAGACCCTCATGTCCCAGTCCTATCTGATCCGCTCCGTCGAACCGTCCGACGCCGCCGCCATCCACCGCATCAAGACCTCGCCCGGCGTCTATCCGGACACCTTGCAGCTGCCGTATCAGCCGCTGTCCGTCACCGAGAAGCAGCTGAACGAACGCCCAGCCAATATCCATCATTTGGTAGCCTGCAACGCCGATGGCGAGGTGGTGGGCTCGGCCGGGCTGATCGTCAACGAGGGCATGCGGGTGCGCCACAGCGCCAGCCTGTTTCTAGTGGTGCGCGAGGACTGGCAGGGCAAGGGCGTGGGCGGCGCGCTGATGCGAGCGGTATTGGACCTGGCCGACAACTGGCTGGGACTGATTCGCGTCGAACTCAAGGTGGTGCACGACAACGCGCGCGCCATCGGCCTGTACGAGAAGTTCGGCTTCGAGCACGAGGGCCGCATGCGCCAGGAGCAGCTGCGCGCCGGCAAACTGGAGGACGTGCTGGTGATGAGCCGGCTGAACTGGCCGCGGAGGGCGCAAGCATGAGCGATTACCGCATCCGTCACGCCGAGCCGCGCGACGCCGAGGCCTTGAACGCGATTTTCAGCGACCCGGCCACCTTCGGCACCATGCTGGGCCTGCCTTGGCCAGCGCTGAGCAAGCGCCGCGAGTGGCTGCAAAAACAGGAACATGGCCGCACCGTGCTGGTGGCGGTGGACGCGGCCGATCAGGCCGTGGGCTGGGCAGGCTTGATTCCGGCGCCCCGCGAGCGCCTGCTGCGCACGGCAGAAATCGGCATCGGCATTTCCGCCGCGCGGCATGGCCAGGGCGTGGGCTCTCTGTTGATGGCGGCGGCGCTGGACCTGGCCGATAACTGGCAGGGGCTGCGCCGCATCGAGCTGACGGTGTTCGCCGACAATCTGCGCGCCCAGGCCTTGTACCGCAAATTCGGTTTCGTCGAGGAGGCGCGCTTGCGCGCTTACGCCCTGCGAGACGGCGTCTATCACGACGTGCTGGCGATGGCGCGGCTGCGGGAAGGGGGCTGGCCATGAGCGCATTCCGCATCCGCCATCTGGAGCCGCGCGACGCGGCCGATTTGCAAGACTTGGCCTCGGACCCATCGGTGTACGGCAACACCCTGCAGCTGCCTTTTCCGTCTTCTGCCACCATGGCCGCGCGCATGGACAAGCTGCTGTGCGATGGGCGCTACCAGTTGGTCTGCGAAACCGCGGACGGCAAGGTGGTCGGCAGCGCCGGCTTGTGGCGCTTGAGCGAATCCAGGCTGGACCATATCGCCGGCTTCGGCATCAATGTGCACCGTGATTGGCAAGGGCGCGGCGTGGGCAATTGGCTGACGGCGGCCTTGCTGGACTGGGCCGACAACTGGCTGGACCTGACGCGCATCGAGCTGACGGTGTATGCCGACAATCTGCGCGCCCAGGCCTTGTACCGTCGCTTCGGTTTTGTCGAGGAAGCGCGCATGCGCGCGCATTCATTGCGCAATGGCGCTTACTGCGACGTGCTGGCGATGGGGCGGTTGCGCCATGGCGTCCATGCCTGAGCGCACCAAATGGCCGGCTTTCGTGGTGCTGGACCTGCCGGAGCCGCTGGCCGGCGCGGTGCCGGACAGCGAGGCTGGGCGCTTGTTGGCATTGCCGACGCCAGCGGGGCGGGTGATGCTCCGGCAGGTGTCGGTTTATGCGCCGGATGCGCAGCGACATTGCCATCTGCTGCATCGAGCTTATCTGGCGGCTTGAGCGTGCATAAAAAAAACCGCGCCGGGGTGATGCCGTCCCTGGCGCGGTTTTTTTATGAGCCCGGAGGCGCTTACTTCTGAGCCGGCGCTTGAACCTGGGCGGCTTGAGCGGTCTGGCCGTTCATGCGGTCGCGCATGGCTTTCATATTGTCGTAGCCTTCGCTGCCGGCCATGGCAGCGCCGGACAAGAGGATCAGGGACAGGGCGGCGATTGCGGTTTGCTTCAGCATGGTGGTTTCCTTTTTCAGTGTGTGTCCAGCAAACGGTTATGCATCAAAAATACTGATGATGATTCAAGGCTTATTGCTGGTTCGTCTTGATGGAAGCCATTCTAAGGTCAACATCTATGCGATAAAATCGGAAAGAATCGAAGCAATTTTTCAAAAAAATTGAATGAGGTGTGGTGGTGAAACTGACACTGGAGGCCCTGCAGGTATTGGACGCCATCGAACAGCACGGCAGCTTCGCCGCGGCGGCGGAGGCATTGTTCAAGGTGCCGTCGGCGCTGACTTATACCGTGCAGAAGCTGGAGCAGGGCCTGGGCGTGGCCATCTACGACCGCAGCGGGCACCGGGCCAGGCTGACGCCGGCCGGCGAGCGCCTGCTCAAGGACGGCCGCCATCTGCTGGACGCGGCGCGCCAGCTGGAATTGCGCGTCAGCAAGCAGGCGCAGGGCTGGGAGGACACCCTGCGCATCGTGGTGGGGGACCTGGTCGACTTCGAGCAACTCTTGCCGTCCGTGGCGGATTTCGATCGGCTGGAGTCCGCCACCCGCTTGTATTTCATCCGCGAGAGCTTTGGCGGCATTTGGGACGCGCTATATGACGACCGCGCCGATCTGGTGATAGGCGCGCCCAACCAGCCGCCGCCGGGCGATTATTTCACGCGCGACATCGGCGAATACGACTTTGTGCTGGTGGTGGCGCGCAATCACCCGCTGGCGGACGCGCCGGAACCGCTGCCGCCGCATGTCTTGCGCCGCCACCGCGCGGTGGCGGTGGGCGATACCTCGCGCCGCTTGCCGGCGCGCACCGGCGGCCTGTTGGAAGGCCAGCAGGTGTTGACGGTGCATGGCAGCCGCGAAAAGCTGCAGGCCATCCTGGCCGGTCTGGGCAGCGGTCACTTGCCGCGCTCGCATGTGCGGCCCTATCTGGACAGCGGCGTGCTGGTGGAGAAGATGGTGGAGGAAAGCGGCAACCTGCCGCCCATGTGCTTCGCCTGGAAGCAGGAGCAGCCGGGGCGGGCCTTGCAGTGGTTCATCCAGCGGCTGGAGCAAGCGGTGGCGGAGGGCGAGCTGCGCGTCTAGCGCAAACGCCCGCCGGCAAAGGCGGGCGATAGCGTTGCGCTCAGCGGTCGGAGGGCATGGAGTTGAACTGCGGGATCATGGGCGCCGGCATGTGATGCAGCTGCGCGTTCATCCTGCCGCGCATCGCCCACATATTGGAGAGTCCATCGCTGCCGGCCATGGCGGGGCCGGCCAGCATGAGCAGGGCGAGCGCGCCGAGGAGAAGGGGTTTCAACATGGCTATTCCTTGTGAAGGATCGGGAATCCGGCCGTGTCAAGCCGCTGTGGGCTGGCGTTGCGAGTGTGGCAGCAGTTTGGCTTCGGTCAACGGCGCCGCGGACCAGGGGACCGCGGCGCTGATTGACAGTGTAGGCCGCGTCAGGGGTGTTGATGCGCCTGTAGATGTGAATGAGTTTTAAATTCAATAGTTTATGTTAGATGTCCTGGCCTTCGACGATGCCGTCGTGACCGCCGGCATGGCGCGGCAGGATCAGGTTCAGGATGATGGCCAGCAGCGAGCACAGGCCGACGCCGGACAGCGCGAAGTCGCCCAGCTTCAAGGTCAGGCCGCCGATGCCGGCCGTCAGCACCACCGAGATGATCACCAGATTGCGCGGCTCCATCAGGTCCACCTTGGCCTCGATCAGCGTTTTCAGGCCGATGGAGGCGATGGTGCCGAACAATAGCACCATGATGCCGCCCATCACCGGCATCGGGATGGATTGCAGCAGCGCGTTGAACTTGCCGAAGAAGGCCATGCAGATGGCGAACACCGCCGCCCAGGTCATGGTCACTGGGTTGAAATTGCGGGTGATCATCACCGCGCCGGTGACTTCGGCGTAAGTGGTGACCGGCGGGCCGCCGATCAGGCCGGCCATGCATACGCCCAGGCCGTCGCCGGCCAGGGTGCGATGCAGGCCGGGGGTTTGGGTGTAGTCCTTGCCGGTGACGCCGCCTATCGCCATCACGCCGCCGATGTGTTCGATGGCCGGGGCGATGGCCACCGGCAGCATGAAGGCGGCGGCCGCCCAGTTGACTTCCGGGCTGTGGAAGGCGGGCGCGGCGAACCATGGCGCGGCGGCCAGCTTGGCGAAGTCCACCACGCCCAGGAAGGCGGCGGCGATATAGCCGACGGTGACGCCGGCCAGGATGGGCACCAGCTTGAACATGCCGCGGGCGTAGATGGAGACCACGATGGTGGTGGCCAGCGAGATGGCGGCCAAGAGCAGCGAGGTTTCGTACGGCAGCACCTGCTTGCCGCCGGCCTGGCCCATGGCCATGCCCGACGCGGCGGTGGCGACGGACAGGCCGATGATCATGATCACCGGGCCGATCACCACCGGCGGCAGCAGCTTGTTCACCAACGCCATGCCGCGCCAGCGCACGATGGCGGCGAACACGAAATACATGAAGCCGGCGGCGAACAGGCCGAACATGGTCGCGCCCGGACCCCAGGTATGCATGGAGTAGATGATGGGGCCGATGAAGGCGAAGGAGGAGCCGAGGAAGATAGGCACCTGGCGGCCGGTGCAGGCCTGGAACAGCAGGGTGCCAAGGCCGGCGCCGAGCAAGGCCATGGCCGGGTTGAGGCCGGTGAGCAGCGGCACCAGCACCAGCGCGCCGAAGGCGACGAACAGGATCTGGGCGCCGGACACCGCCAGCTTCAGTTGTTGCATCATCATTCTTCCTTGTTTTGGTTTTGTAATCGTGTCGGTTTCACACGGCGCAATACATCACCGCCTGCGCCAGCGTGTTGTCCACCTCGGCCGCCACGCTGCTGTGGCGGCGGAAGTCCAGCACCATCTCCTGCACCGCGCGGTAGCACTCGTAATTGGGACGGGATTGGTAGTGCAGGTCCACGCCCAGCCGCGCCGCCACTTTCTTCACCGTCGTCGGCTTGATGCAGACGTGGACCTGCGGATCGAAGCAGGCCAGGAAGCAGCTGACGATGGGCCATTTGGCGGCGTTGGCTTTGGGGTCCATCCGCGCCATCGCCAGCGTGTTCACATAGGCGGCGAAGCTGTCCGGGCCGAAGTCGTGCAACACGTCGCGCAGCGCCTGGACGAAGGGCAGGTTCAGGTCGCGGTTGTCCATGTAGTTGCGGAAGGCGATCTTCTCGAAAGTGCTGACCGTGGTGGCCAGCGAAATGATCTGGCGGCAGGCGTGGGTGGCGTCGGCCAGCTTGCCGCTGGCCAGCGCCGCGTCCAGCTTGTCGCGGGTCAGCGCGCTCTGGCACAGCGCCTCGGCCTTGGCATAGGTTTTGTGCTTGCGCGCCAGCGTCTGCCAGTCCGGGTCCTGGAAGCCGCCGGGGAAGCGGGCGAGAAAATCGGCGTCTATCGCGGCGTAACGATCCATCATGAGGCGGCTCCCTGCTCCGGGCGCAGCGGCTTGCTGAGGATTTGCGATTGCGGCGTCAGTCCATGCCGGGCATAGAAGTCTTGGGCAGATTGATTGAACTGCATCACTTCCAGGCGGATTTCGTCGGCGCCTTGCTCGCGTCCCCAGGCCTCCGCGGCGGCCAGCAGCCGGGAGCCTATGCCTTGTCCCTGGTGGGTCTCATCCACCACGATGGTGCCGATGCGGCAGACGCGGCGTGCCTGCAGAAAGGGCAGGGGAGGCATGGCTTGGGTCATCACGGTGGCGAAGGCGTTCACCTCGCCGGCTTGCTCCGCCAGCAGCATGGCGCGGTCGTCACCCGTCATGCGCTCCAGCCAGTAGACGCAGTCGGCTTCGCTCTCCACTTCCGCGCGGAACCACTCCGGCATGGCCTGGTGGTGCTGGCGGTTGATCTGCGCCGCCAGGCGGCGTACGGCGTCCAGGTCTTGGGCAGCGGCTTTGCGTATCAGCATGGGCGTGTCCTTGCGCTTGCAAAAAAACCGCCGGCTGCGGAGGCAACGGGCGGCTGATGGGGTGTCACGGCGCTTAGGCCTGCTTGGTGCCGAAGATCTTGTCGCCGGCGTCGCCGAGGCCGGGGATGATGTAGCCGTGCTCGTTCAGATGGCTGTCCAGCGAGGCGGCGTACAGCTGAACGTCCGGATGGGCGTCGTTGACGGCCTTTACGCCTTCCGGCGCGGCCACCATCACCACGGCCTTGATGTGTTTGCAGCCATTGCGCTTCAGGAGGTCGATGGTGGCGATCAGCGAGCCGCCGGTGGCCAGCATCGGATCAATGATGATGGCGATGCGCTCGTCCAGATTGCCGACAAATTTCTCAAAGTAGGACACCGGCTCCAGCGTCTCTTCATTGCGGGCCAGGCCCACCACGCTGATCTTGGCAGACGGCACCAGGTCCAGCACGCCGTCCAGCATGCCGACGCCGGCGCGCAGGATGGGCACCACGGTGACTTTCTTGCCCTTGATCTGCTTGACCTCGATCTGGCCGCACCAGCCGTCTATGGTGACGCTTTCCAGCTCGAAATCGCGGGTGGCTTCGTAGGCGAGCAGCCGCGCCAGCTCCTGGGTCAGCTGGCGGAACTTCATGGTGCTGGTGTCGGCTTCGCGCAAGAGGCCCAGTTTATGTTGTACCAGCGGGTGATCAACGATGGTGATGTTCATTACGGCTCCCTACCTTGGCAAAAAGCTGCTTGCCGACGCGCGGCAAACAGCTTTTGAATATATGACAGCGGCAGCCGCAGGGCTGCCGTGGTGGTATGGGTGAGTATTCTAACGCTTCTCGCCGGATGAAATCCACTCGGAAAATCCGGCGGCGGACATCGGCGCGCCGAACAGATAGCCCTGGGCCGCGTCGCAGCCCAGCAGCGCCAGCGCCGAGCCGTCGCTTTCGTTCTCCACGCCGATGGCGACGACGGCCACGCCGCGGCCGCGGGCCAGGCTCAGGATGGCGGCCAGCGCGGCGCGGCGTTCGGCAGCGCGGGACAGGTCGCGCGCGCAGTGTCGTTCCAGCTTCAGCTGGGTCAGCGAGGGCGGCAACCAGCCGCCGCCGGGGGTGAAGTCGTCGGCCGCCACGCCGAAGCCCGCCTCGCGCAGCGCGGGCAAGGCGTGCGCGGCCGCGGCCTGATGCTCGCGCAGGGTGTGGCTGTGGAATTCCAGGATCAGGCAGGATGGCGGCAGGTTCAGTATCCGCAGTTGCTGTCGCAGCCTGGAGGAGAGTTCCGGATCCAGCAGCGATTCGGCGCCGAGGTTGACCGAGACCGGAAGCGCATGGCCCGCACGGCGCCAGTCCTGGCAGGCATACAGCGATTTCTCCAGCATCAGTTCGGTCAACTGGCGCAGCATGCCGCGCGCTTCCAGCATGGGCACGAAACTGGCGGGAGGCAGGACGCCCAGTTCCGGGTGCTGCCAACGCGCGAGCGCTTCCACGGCAACGACGCGGCGGGAGCGCAATTCGATAATCGGTTGAAACCAGGGCTGCAGTTGATCGTCGGCCAGGGCGCGCCAGATATCGTCCAGCGTGATGGTGTCGGCGGGCGGCCTAAGCAGGTCGGGCGTGCGGTGCATGGCGGGTGGCGCGGTGGGCCGCGCTTTCATGGGCTTGTAAACAGCCGGGCATTTTAAGCCAGGGCGCTGCAGGCGGGAATGGCCCTTATACCAGGGCAGGATGCTTGCCCTAAAACGACAAACCCGGCAGGCGCCGGGTTGATGCGAACGAGAGCCGGAATCACAGGTCCTTCAGCAGATCCTGCAGTTCGCCGTTCTGGTACATCTCGTACATGATGTCCGAACCGCCGATGAATTCTCCCTTGACGTACAGTTGCGGGATGGTCGGCCAGTTGGAGTAGTCCTTGATGCCTTGGCGGATGTCCGGGTCGCGTAGCACGTCCACGGTCAGGAAGTTGTCCACGCCGCAAGCTTTCAGGATCTGCACCGCGCGCGAGGAGAAGCCGCACTGCGGGAACTGGGCGGAGCCCTTCATGAACAGCACCACGGCGTTGTCGCTGACGGTCTGCTGGATATCTTGTTGAATCGACATATTGTGGAATCCTTGCTGTTGACCGGCGGAACGCCGCCGGAAATACCTGATCTTTTCAATAGGTTATTCTACGTGCGGGCCGGGGACTGGTCAATTTGCCCGGCCGCGGCTCATTTCGGCAGGAACTGCTTGGCCAGATCCTGATACAGGTGGGTGCGGAACACGCCGGCCACCGCGGAGGCGATCATGGCCGCGCCCAGCATGGAAATCACCATCACATGGCCGTCCGTCATCTCGATCATGATGATGGAGGAGGTGATGGGGGCGCGGGTGACCGCCGCCAGCATGGCCACCATGCCCAGCGCCACGATCTTGACGCTGAGGTCGGACGCGAACAGCGGCGTGAACCAGCTGCCCAGGCCCGCGCCCATGGCCAACGACGGCGCGAAGATGCCGCCGGGCAAGCCGGTGAGGAAGGTGGCCACCAGGCCGATGAACTTCATCGGCAGATAGAGCAGACCCATTTCGCCATGGCCGGAAATGACCTGGCTGGTTTCCAGCGCGCCGCTGCCGTAGATGGGTGCCACCAGGCCGCACAGGGCGACGGCCAGGCCGCACAAGGCGACGAAACGGTAAGGGTAGCGGCTGCGCAGCCGCATCACGTTGCCAGGCAGCCAGCGCCGCTGGTGCACGCACATCCAGGAGAACAGCCCGCCGATGACGCCGGCGGCGCAGGCGACCAGCACCATGGGCACCAGCACCACAAAGGAGAAGGTGGGCACATGGATGCGGCCGAAATAGGTGTAGTTGCCCAGCAAGGCCAGCGAGATCATGCCGGCGAGGATGACGGCGCCGATGGTGCGGCCGCTGGTGGTGTTCTCCACCGAGCGCGACAATTCCTCGAAGGCGAATACGATGCCGGCCAGCGGCGTGTTGAAGGCCGCGGAGATGCCGGCGGCGCCGCCGGCCAGGATCAGGTGGCGGCGGAAGGCGGCGCTGTGCAGCGGCACCAGCTTGCGCATGGAGTACATCAGCGCGGCGCCGATCTGCACCGTCGGTCCTTCGCGGCCCAGCACGAAACCGCTGCCGACGCCGAGCACGATGCCGAAGAATTTGGCCACCACGATGCGGAAGGACAGCAGGCGAGAGGCCGAGTCCGCCTGCTCGGTTTGCTGCAGCGCGGCCAGGGCCTGCGGAATCCCGCTGCCCTCGCTGCCCTGGCCGATATTGACCATCAGCCAGCGGATGAGCACCGCGCCAAGCGGCAGCGACAGCAGCGGCCACCAGAACCAGCGCTCGGTCAGGCTGTGGAAGATGTCGAAAAACCAGTCGGCCATCTTGGCCAGGCCGACCGCGGCCAGGCCAACCAGGGCGGCGCCGGTCCACAGCACCAGGGTCATGCGCGTCTTGCCGGAGAGCTTGCTGAGCTGAGCCCGCAGTTGCAGTAGCAGTAAGTTTTGGGTCATTGCCTATACGAAAAAATGTCGGGTGGAAAATAAAGACCGATTCCATGCATAGCAACGACCGCCTTGGCCCGGCACTGCAAGAGTCGGATGTACATCATGGATTTCTTATTTTACATGATGACACCCAATTGGGCTTATGCGCCAGTTTTTTCCAGCACCGCGGCGAAGAAGCCGTCGGTGTTATGCAAATGCGGCTTCAGCTCCAGGTAGTCGCCGCATTGCAGCGGGATTTTCTGCTCGGCCAGCACCTCATCCATCTTCACCAGGCGGAAGTCCGGGTGCTCGGCCAGGAAGGCCTGGACGATGGCCTGGTTTTCCTGCGGCAACAGGCTGCAGGTGGCGTAGACCAGCCGGCCGCCGTTTTTCACCAGGCGGGAGGCGGAGGCGAGGATGGACGCCTGCTTGGCGTTCAGCTCGGCCACGCTGTCCGGGTTCTGGCGGAATTTCAGGTCTGGGTTGCGGCGCAGGGTGCCCAGGCCGGAGCAGGGCGCGTCCACCAGCACGCGGTCGGCCTTGCCGGCCAGGCGCTTCACCTTGGCGTCGTTTTCGTGCGCCAGCAATTGCGGGTGCACATTGGACAGGCCGGAGCGAGCTTGGCGCGGCTTGAAGTTGGCGAGGCGCTTCTCTGATACATCAAACGCGTACAGTCGGCCGCTGGATGACATCTGCGCGCCCAAAAGCAGGGTTTTGCCGCCGGCGCCGGCGCAGAAGTCCACCACCATCTCGCCGCGGCGCGCGCCGGTGATCAGGCCCAGGAGCTGGCTGCCCTCGTCCTGCACCTCGAACGCGCCAGCCTTGAACAGCTCGTGGCGGGACAGCGCCGGCTTGTCCTTCAGGCGGATGCCCAGCGGGGAGTACGGCGTCGGCGCGCAGGCGATGCCTTCGGCGTTGAGGCGATCCAGCAGCTCCTCGCGCTTCATCTTCATGGTGTTGACGCGCAGGTCCAGCGGCGCCATGGACATCAGGCCCTGGCCCAAGGCTTCCACCGCTTCCGGCGTTTGGTCGCCCAGGCGCTCTATCACCCATTGCGGCAGTTCGGCGCGGATTTCCAGGCTGTCCTCCAGCGCCTTGCCCTTGACCGTGCCCAGCCATTCGCGTTCGCCGGCGCTGGTGGCCTCGGTCAGCTCCTTGACGTTCATCTTGTTGAACTTCATCAAGGCCACCAGGGCCAGGCGGCGCGGCGTGGCTTTTTCCGGCGCGATCAGCGCGCGCAGCTGGATCAGGCGGCGCAGGGCGCCAAACGCGGTTTCGGCGATCAGGTGGCGGTCGGCGCTGCCCAGCTTGTTGTGCTCGCGGAAGTAGGCGGACAGCACGGCGTCGGCGGGGCGGTCGAAGCGGGTCATCTGGCCGATGACGGTTTCCAGGTGTTTCAGTTGGCTATGGCTAATGTGCATTCTTGTTCCGTATCGTCGGTTGCGGCGGCAGTTCCCACTGCCGCTTGCCGTTCACATCAATGCGGATCGCTTTGAGTTCGATCCGCTTGTTTTTGTCGGCGCGCAGGATGCGCACCGGCAGATTGGCGAAATCCGGCGCCAGCCAGAATTCGGTGATGTCGCCGTCGCCTTCGGCCTTGAACACGATGACGCGCATCTTGCCGTCGCCGGTGTCGTAGTCGAAGCTGCCGGCCGGCGCCATCGGGTATTCATAGACCTTCTTGGCCGTGGTGATCTGTATCGGCGCGCGGCCCAGATCGCCGCCCTTGAGCGCCAGCTGGAAGGCCAGGCTGAACGCGTCTTGGGCGCCGTTCTTCAAGGCTAGCTGCTGACTGGCGTTGTCGCCGCCGTAATGCAGCAGTCCGGCGTCGTAATCGAAACGGGCGTTGTCCTTGAGCTGGCCGCCGCGGAAGGCTTGCAGGCTGTCCGGCCGCAGGCCGTGGCTGTCAATCTGGCCTTGTGAAAGATAGCGCAGCTTGGGGCCGATGAAAGGATTCACCGTGATGTCCAGTTGATAGCGGCCATTGCCTTGCAGCCATTCCAGGTCGCCAAAACCCACCATCGCGCCGTTCCAGTAGCCCTGATAGCGGATCTTGGCCTCGGTCGGGAATTTGCGCAGCGCCACTTCCGGATGGAGGAAGCCTTGGGCGTGGGGCGGTGGCGGCGTTTCCGCCCGCGGCGCGCTGGCGGTCTGGGCGGCGGGCGCGCTGGCGCTCTTGTGGCGCGCCGGCGTTTCTATGGCGGGCGCGGAGCTGTCCTGGCCAGCCATGGACTCTTCTGCCGGCGCGGACGCCTGCTTGGCTTGCTGCGCAGGCTGGGAGGCCTGCGGCTTGCGGCGCGGTTTTTCCTGCTTGGCCGGATGCGGCGGACGCTTGGCAGGCTTGCCCTGGGGGCGCGCTTGCGGCAACAGGCTGACGCCGGCGCTGGTCGGCGTCGGCTTGGCCGGCGCCTCCAGCTGCAGGGCCTGCATCTTGACGTCTATCTTCTCCAGCTTGGGCGCGTCTTCCGGCGGCAGGCTGAGCGCGGGCAGCAGGTCCGATCCTAGCAGCGCGAGATGCAGCAGCAGGGACAGGAACAGGGCGATCAGCAGCAGGCGGAAACGAGTCATTTAATCCTTGGCGACGGGGGCGGGCGACAGCAGGCTGGCGGCGGCGGCGGGGCCGCTGGCCACCTTGCCGCCCTCGATGGCGATTTCGCCGGCGGCGAAGCGGCGCACCGCTTCCGGGTAGAGCTGGTGTTCCAGCTTCAATACGCGCGCGGCCAGGCTGTCGGGCGTGTCGTCGTCCAGCACGCTGACAACGCCTTGGGCGACGATGGGGCCGTGGTCCAGCTCGGCGGTGACGAAGTGTACCGTGCATCCGGCCAGTTTGCAGCCCATTTCCAGCGCGCGCTCGTGCGTGTGCAGGCCGGGAAAGGCCGGCAGCAGCGAGGGGTGGATGTTCAGCATGCGGCCTTCGTAGCGGCGGGTGAAGCCTTCGGTCAGGATGCGCATGAAGCCGGCCAGCACCACCAGATCGGGCTGATGCGCGTCTATCGCTTCGGCCAGCGCGGCGTCGAAGGCCTCGCGGCTGGCATAGGCCTTGTGGTCCAGCGCTACGGCGGCGATGCCGCGTTCGGCGGCCCAGGCCAGGCCGGCCGCGTCCGGGCGGTTGGAAATCACGGCGGCGACGCGGGCGCCGGGGATGGCGGCGTTGACGATGGCCTGCATATTGGAGCCGCGGCCGGAAATCAGGATGACGATGTTTTTCATATGCCGATGTATGTCGATATTCGGTTTGGCGTCCGCCAAATGACAAGCGCCGCCGGCGAGGCCAGCGGCGCGTCGAGCGTGTGACCGCTCAGCCTCAGGCGATCTGGGTCTGGTGCTCGTCGCCTTGGCGCTCGCGCACCAGGCCGAGGCGGTAGACCGTCTCGCCGGCTTCGCGCAACAGCGCCATCGCGGATTCGGCGTGCTCAGGCGCGACGACGACCACCATGCCGACGCCGCAGTTGAAGGTGCGGTACATCTCCTGGATGTCCACATTGCCTTCGCGCTGCAGCCACTGGAACAGCTTGGGCAGCTCCCAGCTCTTGGCGTCGATCTGGGCCACGGTGTTGTCCGGCAGCACGCGCGGCGTGTTCTCGGTGATGCCGCCGCCGGTGATGTGGGCCATGCCCTTGACCGGCAGCGTTTCCATCAGCTTGAGCAGCGGCTTGACGTAGATGCGGGTGGGGGCGATCACCGCCTCGCGCAGCGTCTTGCCGCCGTCGAACGGCGCGTCCAGGTCAGGTTGGGCGCGGTCTATGATCTTGCGCACCAGGCTGTAGCCGTTGGAGTGCGCGCCGTTGGAGGCCAGGCCCAGCACCACGTCGCCGGGCACGATGTCGCGGCCGGAGATCACCTTGCTCTTTTCCACCACGCCGACGGCGAAGCCCGCCAGGTCGTATTCTCCCGGCACGTACATGCCCGGCATCTCGGCGGTTTCGCCGCCGGTCAGCGCGCAGCCCGCCTGTTCGCAGCCGGCGGCGATGCCCTTGATCACCTCGGTGGCCTGCGCCACGTCCAGCTTGCCGCAGGCGAAGTAGTCGAGGAAGAACAGCGGCTCGGCGCCCTGCACCAGGATGTCGTTGACGCTCATGGCCACCAGGTCGATGCCAACGGTGTCGTGGCGGTTCCAGTCGAAAGCCAGCTTGAGCTTGGTGCCCACGCCGTCGGTGCCGGAAACCAGCACCGGCTCTTTATACTTCTTGGAGATCTCCACCAGTGCGCCGAAACCGCCGATGCCGCCGAGCACTTCCGGGCGCATGGTGCGCTTGGCAAAAGGCTTGATGTTTTCGACCAGCGCGTCGCCGGCGTCGATGTCTACGCCTGCGTCACGGTAGCTGAGGGACGTGGTGTTCAAGGTAATCTCGCTTTCTGCAAACTTGAAATATTTTTACATCAAGCTTTCGCCGGTGCGAAAGCACTGTATTTTAACTGAAAAATGGCAAAAAGGCTGGGTAAGCGGCGGCGAATTTGTTGCATCGCGTCGATTTGAATTTGTCATGAATCTGGCTTGGGAAAATGGCGGTTCCAACGATGGGCCGTATCGTCGTAAAATCGCTCTTATTGATGTCAGCACGCAACGCAGCACCGCAAACTTGGACCAGCTCGTACTCGATCTCACGCCTACGCCGCTGCCGGCCTTCGACAATTTCCTGGCCGAGCGCAACCGCGAGGTGATCACCGCCCTGACCGCCACCGAAGGCGAACGCTTCATCTATCTATGGGGCGAGCCCGGTTGCGGCAAAACGCATTTATTGCAGGCCTGGATCGCCCACGCCGAGCGGCTGGGCCGCGCCGCCATCTATCTGGACGGCAAGGGCGACCATCTGCCGGACTTCGCGCGCGAGGCCAGCTTCATCGCCGTCGATCATGTGGACGACCTGGCGCCGGACGACCAGATCATGCTGTTCTCCTTCTACAACTCCTTGAAGGAGGGCGGGGAGGGCCGCTTGCTGATGGCGGGCCGCAAGCCGCCGGTGGCGCTGTCCGTGCGCGACGACCTGCGCACCCGCCTGGGCTGGGGCCTGGTGCTGGAGGTGAAGGCGCTGTCCGACGACGACAAGCTGGCCGCCTTGCGCAGCCACGCCGCCAACCGCCAGCTGTCGATACCGGACGACGTCTACCGCTATCTGCTCACCCACTGGCGGCGCGACCTGACCAGCCTGATTTCGATGATAGACATGCTGGACCGCTATTCGCTGGCGCTGCGCCGGCCGATCACGGTGCCGCTGGTGAAAAACATTTTGCAAACCGCCCACACGGAATCATGAGCACATCCACCGCCAAACGCAGGCTCGCCCTGTTCGACCTCGACCACACCCTGATCGCCGGAGACTCCGATTTCGAGTGGCCGCGCTTCCTGATCAAACGCGGCATTCTGGACGCCGCCGAGTACGACGCGCGCAACACCTATTTCTACAGCCAGTACCAGAACGGCACGCTGGACATGGGTGAATACCTGGCCTTCATCCTGGCGCCGCTGACGCGCTTCTCCCGCCATGAGCTGGACGAGCTGCACGCGGACTATCTGGAAAACCACATCAAGCCGCTGATCCCGAACAAGGCGCGCGAGCGCCTGGCCGCCCACCGCGCCGAGGGAGACCAGATCGTCATCATCACCGCGACCAACCGCTTCATCACCGGGCCGATCGCGCGCGAGCTGGGCGTGGAGCATTTGATCGCCATCGAGCTGGAAGAAGACGCCGACGGCAACTTCACCGGCCGCCCCACCGGCGTCTTGAGCTTCAAGGAAGGCAAGATCACCCGCATCGAGCAATGGCTGGCCGAGCGCGGCGAAAGCTGGGACAGCTACGTCGAGAGCTTCTTCTACAGCGACTCGCACAACGACCTGCCGTTGATGAAGCTGGTGGACCATCCGGTGGCGGTGGACGCCGACGACAAGCTGCGCGCCTATGCCGAGGCGCATGGCTGGCCGGTGATCTCGCTGCGCGATTGAATTCCGGGCACGGCCCGCTTGCCCCGGGCGCCGGCTTTGCCGCCGGCGTTGCGTTTTGACAGCCTGCCGCTCGCGTCGCAGGCTGTTTTGTCATCCGCTGTGCAGAAAGGGAAACGATGGACGCCTTGCAGGATTTCCTGCGCCGCGCCGAAGCGGTGCTGACCCGGCTGGAACCGATGCTGCCGCCGCCGCGGCGCGAGCCGGACTGGAGCGCCCAGGCCTTCCGCTGGCATCGCCAAGGCTTGGCCGGCTGGCTGGAGGCGGTGCATGAGCCGCACGCGGCGGACATGGACAAACTGGCTTGCGTGGACGCGCAGCGCGATCAGCTTTTGGCCAATACCCGCCAGTTCGTCGCCGGGCTGCCGGCCAACAATGTCCTGCTGACCGGCGCGCGCGGCACAGGCAAGTCCTCGCTGGTCAAGGCGCTGCTGCCCGCGTTCGGCGCCGATGGCCTGCGGCTGATCGAGATCGACCGCGAGCACCTGGCCGATCTGCCGCAATTGGTGGAGCTGCTGGCGGGCCGGCCGGAACGCTTTATTTTGTACTGCGACGATCTGTCCTTCGAACAGGGCGACGCCGGCTACAAGGCGCTGAAGAGCGCGCTGGACGGCGGCCTCTCGCGCCGCTGCGACAATCTGCTGGTGTATGCCACCTCCAACCGCCGCCATCTGTTGCCGGAGCCGATGAGCGAGAACCGCGAGGGCAGGCTGCATGATGGCGAAATCCATCCGGGCGAGGCCATCGAGGAAAAGGTGTCGCTGTCGGACCGCTTCGGCCTGTGGCTGTCCTTCTACCCGTTTGACCAAGACGCCTATCTGGCGGCAGTCAAGGCCTGGCTGGGACATTTCGGCCTGAAATACGGCAACAAGGTCGAACGCGCGGCCTTGCAGTGGAGCCTGACGCGCGGCAGCCGCTCCGGCCGCGTGGCCTGGCAGTTCGCCTGCCATTGGGCGGGCAGCGAGACGCTGGCAAAGCGCGCGGGAAAGAAATAGTCCGACAAATAGTTCAATGTCATTATTCGTGTTTTGGAGAGAAACATGAAAATGATGAGAGGACTTTTGCTGGCAGCGGCTGCATGCAGCCCGCTGGCGGCCTGGGGGGAATGCGACTGGCCGCGCATCAATGAGGCGTTTCATCAGATTCTGGATCGCGACCAGGCGGGCAGAAAAGCATTGGAACAGCTGGAAACCGAGGCGATGAAAGCGGGGCGGCAAGCCGACCCTGCCCGCGTCGCGGCCATCTGGGACAAGCAGAACCGAGACGATGCCGTCAATCGGCGCTGGCTGGATGCGCTGGTGGCGCGTTGCGGCTGGCCGCGGACGCCGAATGTGGAGAAGCCGGTGCTGGAGGTGGCCTGGTTTGTGTTGCAGCATGCGGATCAGGAGCCCATCGCATATCGGCTGAAATATCTGCCTTATCTGCAACAGTCGGTCGCGCGCGGCGACTTGCCGGCCAAGCGGCTGGCCATGTACGAGGATAGGCTGTTGTTGCAGCAAGGCAAGCCGCAGCGCTACGGCAGCCAGGCAACGTCAGCCGATGGCGGCGTGTCCCTGCTGACGCCGGTCGAAGATCCGGAACATCTGGACGCGCGGCGCAAAGCCATGGGGCTGCCGCCCATCTGCGAGTATCTGCAACACTTTGTACCCAGCTTGGGCCCCGTACGCTATCCCCCCTGCGTCACCCCGTCGGCCAAGCCTGCTTCTTGACTATCGCGCTGGCCGCGCTGCGGCCAAGCTGCTATGTTTGCGCCCTCGGCATTGGGAAGCGGGATGGAATGAGCAACAAGATCATAGACGTGGTGGCCGGCGCGCTGATGCGGCCGGACGGGACTTTCATGCTGGGCAGCCGGCCCGAGGGCAAGCCTTATGCCGGCTACTGGGAGTTTCCCGGTGGCAAGGTGGAGCCGGGGGAGAGCCATCTGGAAGCCCTCAAGCGGGAGCTCGCCGAGGAAATGGGCATCGCCGTGACTTCCGCCACGCCGTGGCTGACCAAGATCCACCATTACGAGCACGCCTCGGTCTATCTGCGTTTCTTCCGCATCTGGAGCTGGCAGGGAGAGCCGCAGCCGCATGAGGGCCAGGCCTTCGCCTGGCAGACGCCGGGCAAGCTGACGGTGGCGCCCATGCTGCCGGCCAACGGTCACATCCTGAAATCGCTGGCGTTGCCGGACGCTTACGCTATCAGCTGCGCGCATGAGATCGGCGAGGAGGCGCAGCTGCAGGCCATGCGCGAGAAGCCGTGGCCGGTGGTGCAGGTGCGCGAGCCAGGCATGGGCCGCGAGCAATTGGGCGATTTCGTCGCGCAGGCGGCCGCCATCGTCCATGGCTACGGTGGCAAGCTGCTGGTCAATGCCGATCCGGCCTGGTGCGCGGATTGGCCGGTGGACGGCGTGCACCTGAACGGCGCGCGGCTGCAGGCGCTGGAAACCCGGCCTGATTTTGACTGGGTGGGCGCGTCGATTCATGATGCGGCGGATTTGGCCAAGGCCGGCGCCTTGGGCCTGGATTACGCGCTGCTGGGCCATGTGGCCGCCACCGCCAGCCATCCGGGCCAGCCGGCTTTGGGTTGGGATGGTTTCGCCGCCATGTTGGCGGGCGAGGTGCCCGTGCCGGTGTACGCACTGGGCGGCTTGTCTCTGGCCGACCTGGACACGGCGCGCGCGCACGGCGCGCACGGCGTGGCGCTGATGCGGGGGGCCTGGCGATGACGGCCAAGCAACGCAAACTCTTGATCCTGGGCGTGGCGCTGATCGTGTTCGGCGCGATCAAGGCGGGCTTGATCGTCTGGTATTTGAGCCACAAGCCGACGGCGCAGCCGACGCAAAAGCTGTCCTGCGATATATCCCGCGGCAGCTGCGCCCTGCCGGGTGGCGGCGGATTGAGCTTCGCCAGCCAGCCGGAGCATGGCAAGCCGTTTGTGATCCGCTTGGCCGGCGTGGCGGCGGAAGCCGCGCCGACGGCCGACTTCACCATGCCGGACATGGACATGGGCTTCAACCGCTACACCTTTGTCCGCGACGGCGCGGACTGGAAGGCGACGGTGACCTTGCCCATGTGCGTCAGCGGCAGCCGGACCTGGCGGCTGGAGCTCAGACTGGGCAAGACGGCTTACGCGCTGCCGTTCAGCGTAGGGCGCTGAGGCGGCGCCCTGAAGAAAAAAAGCTCCCTTGCGGGAGCTTTTTTCATTCGGCCAAGCTTACTTGGCGGCGGAAGCCGCCTTGTGGTGCTTCTCATGCTTCTCATGAGCCGCGCCGGACGCGTGCTTCTTGTGCGTCTTCTTGTGGTGCGACTTCTTGTGTTCTGCCTTGTGTTCCATCTTCTTCTCGGCCGGGGCGGAGGCGGCCGGAGCGGCGAAAGCGGAGCCAGCGAAAGCAGCAGCGATCAGAGCAGCCATCAGTTTTTTCATGATGTTTACCTTCCTGTTGTGACTGATTGGTATGGGCGTGTATTGCCATCGGGCCTGGCCCGACCTTGTTCAGATTAGGGTCACGTCGGGAAGTTGCCATCTGTGGCGGCCGTTTTTTGTAAATGGCATATGCGAGGCATTTACACCAGATAACTCAGGACCAGTCCGGCGAACATAGCCGCGCCCACGCGGTTGTTGTCGAGGAAGGCTTTGAAGCACTTGGCGCGGTCGCGGTCCTTGATGTCCCGGTATTGTAGGCCGATCAGCGCGGCCGCCGCCGCCAGGCCCAGGTAGTAAGGCCAGGCCAGCGCCAGATGCAGGCCTATGCCGGCCATCAGCGCCAGAAACACGGCATGGCACAGCATGACGCCGGCCACGTCGTAGTCGCCCAGGGTGATGGCCGAGGTCTGGATGCCGATTTTCAGATCGTCCGGCTTGTCCGCCATCGCGTAGGCGGTGTCGTAGGCCACCACCCAGAACAAATTGGCCAGCAGCAGCAGCCAGGCGAGCGGCGGCACCGCGCCGGTTTCGGCGGCGAAGCCCATGGGGATGCCAAAGGAGAAGGCGATGCCCAGATAGGCCTGCGGCATGGGGAAGAAGCGCTTGGTGAACGGGTAGCTGGCCGCCACCAGCACGGCGGGAATGCTGAGCAGCTTGGTCAGATTGTTCAGCGGCAGCACCAGCAGGAAGGACAGCAGGGCGAGAAAGGCGGCCAAGAGCAGCGCTTCCTTCTTGCTGACCGCGCCGCGCGCGAACGGGCGCTGGCTGGTGCGGGCGACGTGGGCGTCGATGTCGCGGTCGGCGTAGTCGTTGATCACGCAGCCGGCGGAGCGCATCAAAAACGTGCCCAGGCAGAAGATGGCGACGATGGGCAGGTGCGGCTTGCCGCCGGTGGCCATCCACAGCCCCCACAACGTGGGCCACAGCAATAGCAGGGTGCCGATGGGCTTGTCCCAGCGCATCAGCTGGCGGTAGTTCTCATAGCGTTCGCGGAGCCGGGCGGTAGCAATCACAGCAAATCCTTCAGGGAGGGCAGGAACAGTTCGGTCAGCAGCAAGGGCGAGCCATGCAGCAGGAAGCGGCAGCGGCGCGCCGGGTAGGCGGCGGCTGGCTCGGTCGCCGCTGCCGCGGCGGCCTGCGGGTGGCCGGCTTCCAGCAGCGCGTAGCGCAGCGGCTCGCGGACCAGCTCCGGCAGTTCGCCGAACAGCGTCAGGCCCAGCGAGCGGCTGCCGCGGGCCAGCACCGGCAGCCAGGCCGGACAGGATGGCGCCGTTACGCTGCGGGCATACACCACTGGCGCCGCGTCCAGGGTCAGCAAGACATGGCGGGCGTAAACCGGCGCGCCCGGCTTCAGTCCAAGCGCCTCGGCCTCGTCGGCCTGGGCGCGGTCTTCGCCCTGGCGCAGCACGCGCACGGCGAAGCGGCGGCCGCCGGCCTGCAGTCGCAGGCTCAGCGAGCCGGGCTCGGTCAGGCAATCCAGCAGGGGGGCGGGCAGGGCGGGCGGCGCGGCGTGCCAGGGGGAATCGTTCACCATGGCGCGCATTATGCCAAAAGCCGGCGCGGCTTGTCGCCTGCGGCGGTGTTCGGCGGCGGGCCTTGCCGTTATCATGAAACGGCTTGCGCAGGAGGATGCGATGCTGGATTTGATGTTATGGCTGCTGGGTTTCCAGCTGATGGGCGAGGCGCTGACGCGCGCGCTGGGCTGGCCTTTGCCGGGCCCGGTGTTGGGCCTGCTGTTGTTGTTCGTCGCTTTATGGCTGCGGCGCGGCGTGCCGGCCACGCTGCAGCGCGAGACGCCGCGTTTCCTCGGCCATATGTCCTTGCTGTTCATCCCGGCCGGCGGCGCGCTGGTGGCCTATGCGCCCTTGCTGCGTTCCCACGGCGGGCAATTGGCCTTGATTTTGCTGGCGTCTTCCCTGATTACCTTGCTGGTCACCGGCGGCTTGTTGAAACTGTTGCTGCGGCGGAGGCTCCAATGAGCGGCCCCATCGCCAAGGTTCTGCTGGATTCGCCGCTGAGCGGTATTTTCGTCACCTTGCTGGCGTATCGTCTGGCCTTGGCGGCGCATAAGCGCTGCGGCGGCCATCCGCTGGCCAATCCGGTGCTGCTGGGCGTGCTGCTGGTGCTGCTCTGGCTATGGCTCAGCGGCAGCAGCTATCAGCAATACATGAACGGCGCGCGCTTCATCCAGCTCTTGCTGGGGCCGGCCACCGTGGCGCTGGCGGTGCCGCTGTACGGCAATCTGGCGCGGTTGAAGCGCGCCGCCGCGCCCTTGTTGATCAGCATCGCCGCGGGCGGCTTCGTCGGCATGGCCAGCGCCGCCGGCCTGGGCTGGTGGCTGGGCCTGGAGAGGCCGCTGCTGGTGTCGCTGGCCACGCGCGCGGTGACCACGCCGATCGCGATGAGCCTGGCCGGCGGCCTGGGCGGCGCGCCGGAGCTGGCGGCCATGTTCGTCATCGTGTCCGGCATTGTCGGCGCGGTGCTGGCGCCGCCCTTGTTCAAGTTGTTGGGCTGGCATGACGACATGGTGCTGGGCGTGGCCACCGGCGTCAGCGCGCACGGCATAGGCACGGCGCGGGTGTTTCATGTGTCGGAGACGGCGGGCGCCTTCGCCGGTCTGGCGATGGGTTTGAACGGGGTGTTCACGGCGATGCTGCTGCCATGGCTGGTGGGCCGCTTTCCCCTCGGTTAGCATGCGATGTCGCCTGGCGCGTGGATGAGCGAAGCCAGGCGCGAAACAAGGAGCTGGAATATGGATTTGATTTTATGGCGCCACGCCGAGGCCGAGGATGGCATCGAGGATTTGTCGCGCGCGCTGACGCGGCGCGGCCAGCAGCAGGCCAGCCGCATGGCGTCCTGGCTGCGCGACCGGCTGCCGGACGACTATGTGCTGCTGGCCTCCGAGGCGGTGCGTTCGCAGCAGACCGCCGCCTATCTGAGCAAGAGCTACACCGTGTTGCCGGAGCTGAATCCGGGCGCGGAGGCCGATGAGGTGTTGCGCGCGGCGGGCTGGCCAGCGGCCGGCGGAACCGTGGTGGTGGTGGGGCATCAGCCCTATATCGGCTGGCTGACCGCGCGGCTGTTGGCCGAGCAGCAGCAGATGTGGAGCGTGAAGAAAGGCTCGGTGTGGTGGCTGAGCCATCGTGAACGGCATGGGCTGGAACAGGTCAGGCTGAAGCTGATGCTGACGCCGGGGATGCTGGACCCCTGAGCCGGCCCTTCTTCCCGTTCGACGCCCCGCTTGCCGGGGCGTCGTCGTTTCCGGATCAGGCCGTGTGCGCCAGCGTCTGGCGCAGCTCGCGGCCCACGGCCACCATCGCCGCCAGCGCCGCCTCCACTTCCGGCCAGCCGCGCGTTTTCAAGCCGCAGTCCGGGTTGATCCATAGCCGCTCGGCCGGGATGACTTGCAGCGCCTTTCGCAGCAGCGCGCGGATTTCCTGCGCCGTCGGCACGCGCGGGCTGTGGATATCGTAGACGCCGGGGCCGATGGCGTTGGGGTAATGGAAGCGGCCGAAGTCCGCCAGCAGCGCCATGTCCGAGCGCGAGGTTTCGATGGTGATCACGTCGGCGTCCAGCGCGGCGATGGCCGGCAGGATGTCGCCGAATTCCGAGTAGCACATATGGGTGTGGATCTGCGTGGCGTCGTCCACGCCATGGCTGGACAAGCGGAAGGCCTCGCCGGCCCAGGCCAGGTAGCCGTCGCGCTGGCCGCGCTTCAGCGGCAGGCCTTCGCGGATGGCCGGCTCGTCGATCTGGATCACGCGGATGCCGGCCGCCTCAAGATCCCGCACCTCGTCGTTCAGCGCCAACGCGATCTGGCGGCACACTTCGCTCCTGGGCAAATCGTCGCGCACGAAGCTCCATTGCAGGATGGTCACCGGGCCGGTCAGCATGCCCTTCACCGGCTTGGCGGACAGGCTCTGCGCGTAGCGCGCCCAGCTGACGGTCATGGCTGCGGGGCGGCTGACGTCGCCGTAGATCAGCGGCGGCTTGACGCAGCGGCTGCCGTAACTCTGCACCCAGCCGCCCTGGGTGAAGGCGAAGCCGGCCAGCTGCTCGCCGAAATACTCCACCATGTCGTTGCGTTCAGCCTCGCCGTGCACCAGCACGTCCAGCCCCAGCGCCTCTTGGCGGCGGATGGCCAGTTCGATTTCCTGCTCCATTGCCGCCTGGTAGTCGGCGGCGGCCAGCTCGCCCTTCTTGAACGCGGCGCGGCTGGCGCGGATGGCCGGCGTCTGCGGAAAGGAGCCTATGGTGGTGGTGGGCAGCGGCGGCAGCTTGAGCCAGGCTTGCTGTTTCTCGGCGCGGATGGGATAGGCGCTGGCGCGGCGGTCGGCGTGCTCCGGCAGTTCGGCCAGCCGCCGCGCGACGGCCGGGTCATGGCTGCGCGGGCTGGCGCGACGCTGTTCGCGGGCGAAGTCGCTGCCGGCCAGCTCGCTGGCGATGGCCGCGCGTCCCTGCGCCAAGCCGCGCTGCAAGGTGTTCAGCTCGTTCAGCTTCTGCACGGCGAAGGCCAGCCAGTTTTTCAGTTCGGCATCGAGGGCGGTTTCGGCGGCGGCGTCGAAAGGGCAGTGCAGCAGTGAGCAGCTGGGCGCCAGCCACAGCCTATCGCCCAATTGTTCGGCCAGCGGCGCCAGGCGCTGCAGCAGTGCGGACAGGTCGGCGCGCCAGATATTGCGGCCGTCTATGACGCCGGCGGATAGGACCTTGTCCGCCGGATAGCCGGGGGCGAAGGCGTCCAGCTGCTCCGGCGCGCGCACCAGGTCCAGGTGCAGGCCGGCCACCGGCAGCGCCTTCAGCCAGGCCGCGTGTTCGGCCACGCCGCCGAAGTAAGTCGCCAGCAGCAGCTTGGGCGCGTGCGGACTCAGTTCGGCATAGGCCGGGGCGAAGGCGTCCCGCCATGCCGGCGCCAGGTCCAGCGCCAGGATGGGTTCGTCCAGCTGCGTCCATTCCACGCCCTCGGCGCGCAGCGCGGCCAGCAATTCGCGGTAGGCGGCGATCAGGCCGGGCAGCAGCGCCAGCTTGTCGAACGCCGCGCCCTTGGCCTTGCCCAGCCACAACAGGCTCAGCGGCCCCAGCAGCACGGGCTTGGCGGCCATGCCCAGCGCGCGGGCCTCGCGCACTTGCGCCAGCAGCCGCTGCGGCTGGGCGGCGAAGGCGGTATCGGCCTGCCATTCCGGCACCAGATAGTGGTAGTTGGTGTCGAACCACTTGGTCATTTCCAGCGCCGGCTGGTCGCGGTTGCCGCGCGCCAGCTCGAAGTATTGCGCGGTGGTCAGCGCGGCGGCGTCGAAGCCAAAGCGCGGCGGGACGGCGCCCACCAGCAGCTGCGCGTCCAGCACGTGGTCGTACAGCGAGAAGTCGCCCACCGGGCTCAGCGCCACGCCGGCGCCTTTTTGCAGCAGCCAGTGCTTCTGGCGCAGCGCCTTCGCGCCTTGCAGCAAGGCGGCCTCGTCCAGCTCGTGTTTCCAATGGCTCTCCAGCAGGGCTTTCAGTTCGCGTTTGGCGCCGATGCGCGGAAAACCTAGCAAGTGGGTGCGGTGGCTCATGGCATGTTTCCTGTTCTTGTCGCAATGGAACAAGCATCTGTCATTGTGTTGTATGATTCAAACTCATTATTTTGCTGTTCAGCATGAATGGAATTGATGATGAGCGTATTGGAGCTGAGGCATCTGAAGAGCCTGCTGGCGCTGGCGGAAACCGGCAGCGTGTCGCAGGCGGCGCAGCGGGTGTATCTGACGCAGTCGGCGCTGTCGCACCAGCTGAAGCAGCTGGAGGCGGCGTACGGGCTGATGCTGTTCGAGCGCAAGACTCAGCCGCTGCGCTTCACGCCAGCCGGCGAGCGGCTGCTGGCGCTGGCGCGCGAGCTGACGGCCAAGGTGGCGGCGGCGGAGCGCGACTTGGCGCGCATCCGCCAGGGCGAGGCCGGCGAGATGCGGGTGGCGGTGGAGTGCCATACCTGCTTTGACTGGCTGATGCCGGCGATGGACGCGTTCCGGCAGCACTGGCCGGCGGTGGAGCTGGACATCGTGTCCGGCTTTCATGCCGATCCGGTGGGCCTGTTGCTCAGCGACCGCGCAGATCTGGCCATCGTGTCCGAGGCCGAGCCGCAGGCCGGCATCGCCTATCTGCCGCTGTTTTCCTACGAGATGGTGGGCATCGCCGCGCGCGAGCATTTCTTGGCGGCCAAGCCGGTATGGCAGGCCGAGGACTTCGCCGGCGAGACGCTGATCCACTACCCGGTGGCCGACGAGATGCTGGATTTGCTGCGCAAGGTGCTGGCGCCGGCCGGCGTGAATCCGGCGCGGCGCACCGCCGAACTGACCATCGCCATCATCCAGCTGGTGGCCAGCCGCCGTGGCGTGGCGGCTTTGCCCTACTGGGCGGTGCAGCCCTATCTGGAGCGCGGCTACGTGGTGGCGCGCCAGATCGGCGAACCCAGGCTGCGCAGCGAACTGTACGCGGCGCTGCGCGAGTCCGACGCCGAGCGCGCGTATTTGCAGGACTTCGCGCAGACGGTGCGGGACTCCAGCTTCGCCCATTTGCCGGGGCTGACGCCGCTGTGCGTTTGAACGCCGGGCTGGCGCGGCGGGGGGGTATTCATTCAGAATATCGCCTCTGCTGAGGCGAAACCAGGAAAGGGCAGGGCGATGGCGGCACTGAAAGCGGCGTTGGAGCAGGTCAGGCGGCAGGCGCTGCCGGCCGATGATCGAGAGCTGTGCGTCGCGCTGCACGATTTTGTGCGCGAGCGGGTGCGTTTCGGCTTCACCAGCGGTTTCGAAACCGTGACGCCGCAAGCCACCCTGGCGCTGGGACGCGGCCATTGCAATGCCCAGGCCGATCTACTGTGCGCGCTGCTGCGCGAAGCCGGCTTCGAGGCCGCGCTGCGCTTCGTCGCATTGGACAAGCGGGTGTTGCGCCACGCCGTGCCGCTGCCGGTATGGCTATGTCTGCCGGACCAGCTGTTCCACGCGGTGACGCGGCTGCGGCTGGACGGCGCGTGGCGGCATGTCGACAGTTATATTTTCCAACGGGCGGCTTTCGAGCGGCAGCGCGGCAGTCTGGCGCAGTCGGGCCTGGCGCAAGGCTATGGCTTGGGCGCGCAGGCGCGTTGCGACTGGCATGGCCGGCAAGACGCCTACGCCCAGGCGGCGCCGGCGGACCTGCGGCCGGACGATCCGGTCTACCCCACGCTGGCCGATGCCGTGGCGGCGCGCGCCGGCAACAACCGCCTGCTGGGCATCCATTTCAACCGCTGGCTCGCCGGCGTGCCGCGGCCTTTGCGCGGCCTGGGCGAGTCTTATCTGAACAGCCGTCTCGACGCCGCGGCGTCTTGAGGCGGGCATGGCATACGCATCACAGGATCATCATGGGCATCAAACGTTTGAATCACGCCGTGCTTTACGTCAGCGACGTAGCCGGCAGCGCCGTTTTCTACCGCGACGTGCTGGGCTTCCGCCCCAAGGGCGAAGCCATTTCGGACCGCGCCGTGTTCGCGCAGGCCGCGCATTCCGACAACGATCACGACCTGGCGCTGTTCCAGCGCAATCTGGGCCAGCAGCGCTCCGGCCCGTTCACGCCGCGCGGCGAGACGCCGGATCCGCATCAACCCAAGGCCGGGCTATACCATCTGGCCTGGGAGGTGGACACCCTGCAAGAGCTGAAGCGCATCCGCGATGAGCTGGCCGAGCTGGGCAAGCTGGGCATGGAGGAGGACCACGGCGTGCACAAGAGCGTGTACGGCCATGATCCGGACGGACTGTTGTTCGAGGTGTGCTGGTTCGTGCCGCCGGAGCGGCTGGCGGAGCAGGCCGAGCCGGCGGCCGACGGCAAGCTGGACTGGGCGCGCGAGCTGGCGCGCTACGGCTGAGGCCGCTCCATTTGCCGCGCGCGCAGGCTCAGCGTCCGTCCGCGGGCAGGTAGCGCTCGCGCAGACGCGGCATTTGCCGCCACAGGCAGTCCACCTGGCGAGGATGCTGGCGGGCATAGCCCAGGCTGAACACCCAGTAGTAGGGCTTGCTGCTCAACGGCGGCGACAGCCGGTGGATTTGCAGGTCCGGATGGTGGCGCAGGTAGAGGTCGCCGGCCAATCTATGCAGCACATAGGCGTCGGTGCGGCCGGCCTGCAGCTTGGCGAAATTGTCTTCTATGCCCGCGCTTTCCTCGATGTCCAGGCCGCGCGCCATCAGCTCCCGACCGATGGACCACCCCTGGTTGACGCCCACGGCGCCGCTCATGCCGCCTAGCCAGGCGCCGCTCCAGCGCAGGCGGCTATCCTTGCGCACGTAAAAGGCGTAGTCCAGCGTGGTCATGCGGCGGGACGGGTCCGGCGCGCCCTGGCGCAGCGGGAAGGCCATCTGCCGGCTGCGATCATCGCGGTAGGATAGCAGCAAGGCGCCGTCGAGCCGGTTCAGCGCCAGGTTTTGCACGATGCGCTCGCCCGGCTGGCGGACAAAGCGGCCCTGCAGGCCGCAGCGTCGCAAGGCGGCCTGGGCCAGCTCAATGGCGCGGCCGCGCGGAGGATTGCTGGGCGCGGGGTCTTCGATGACATAGGGGCTGGCCAGGGCGCTGCTGACCGCCACCTGCAAGGGCGGGGCGGCGCATAGCGTGAGCGGGCATAGGGCGGCCAGCGCCAGAGTCGGGCGAGACATGGATGGAATCGGGCAGGGGGAAGCACCCGATTCTATCAGAACGATTACATATAATGCCGGTTATTTTATTTGTATTGTTTAAGATTGGCGTTCGTTTTCCAGCCCCAGCTCCTGGATTTTCCGTGTCAGCGTGTTGCGGCCCCAGCCCAGCAATTGCGCGGCCTCCACCTTGCGCCCGCCGGTATGGGCCAGCCCGGCGTGGATGCAGGCGGTTTCGAAGCGACGCGTCAGCTCGTCCACGATGCCGCTTTCTCCGGCCTGCAGGCGCAGGCGGATTTCCTCTGCCAGTTGTTGCTCCCACGCCTCATCGCGCGCGGCCGCCGCCGGCGTCGCGGCCGGTTCGCGCAGCTCCGGCGGCAGGTCGGCCACTTCCACGGTCTGGCCCGGCGCCATCACGCAGATCCATTGGCACAGGTTTTCCAGCTCGCGCACATTGCCGGTGAAGGCGCTGCGCTGGATCAGCGCCATCGCCGCCTCGGACAGGCGCTTGGGTTCCACGCCCAGCTGGGACGCGCTCTTGGCCAGGAAATGGCGAGCCAGGAGCGGAATGTCCTCGCGCCGCTCTCTGAGCGGCGGCAGGCGCAGCCGGATCACATTGAGCCGGTGGTAGAGGTCTTCGCGGAACTGGCCGTCGCGCACGCGCTGCTCCAGGTTTTGGTGGGTGGCGGCGATCACGCGCACATTGGCCTTGATGGGCGTATGGCCGCCCACGCGGTAGAAATGGCCGTCTGACAGCACGCGCAGCAGCCGGGTCTGCAGCTCGGTGGGCATATCGCCGATCTCGTCGAGGAACAGCGTGCCGCCCTCGGCCTCCTCGAAGCGGCCGCGCCGCGTGGCCAGCGCGCCGGTGAAGGCGCCTTTCTCATGGCCGAACAGTTCCGACTCGAGCAGATCCTTTGGTATCGCCGCGGTGTTCAGCGCGATGAAGGGCTTGCCGGCGCGGATGGAGTGGCGGTGCAGCGCCTCCGCCACGCGCTCCTTGCCGGTGCCGGATTCGCCGGTGATCAGCACGGTGACGTGGGACTGGGCCAGGCGGCCGATGGCGCGGAACACGTCCTGCATGGCCGGCGCCTGGCCCAGCAGCACCGGCAGCGCCTCCGGGCTGTCCGGCCCGCCGCTCTGGGCCTGGCTCTCGGCCAGCGCGCGCTCGATCAGCAGCACGGCCTGGTCGATGTCGAAGGGCTTGGGCAGGTATTCGAAGGCGCCGCCTTGGAAGGCAGATACAGCCGAATCCAGGTCCGAATGGGCGGTCATGATGATGACCGGCAGCTGCGGATGCTCCTGCTTGACCTTGGCCAGGAACTTCAGGCCGTCGGTGCCGGGCATGCGGATGTCGGAAATGATGGCCTGCGGCGTGGCGTCGTACAGCGCGTTCAGCGCGTCGTCAGCGCTGGAGAAACTGGCGAAGCTTATGCCGGCCCGGGTCAGCGCCTTTTCCAGCACCCAGCGTATCGCCTTGTCGTCGTCGATGATCCAGACTGCTTGCCCCATGGGCGTTCTCCTCGTGTTCTTTTGTCGTTATGCCGCGTCGTTGCCGAAGGGCAGCAACACGGTGAAGCAGGTTTGCCCCGGCCGCGATTCGAACTCTATGCTGCCGCCGTGCTGGTGGACGAAGGCCTGGGCCAGGGTCAGGCCCAGGCCGGTGCCTTCGGCGCGGCCGGTGACCAGCGGGTAGAAGATGTGGTCGCGGATGTCGTCGGGAATGCCTGGGCCGTCGTCTTCGATCTGCAATTTCAATGCCAGCTGGTGGCGCTTGCGCGCCAGCGTGATCTGGCGCGCCACCCGCGTGCGCAGCACGATGCGGCCCTGGCCGCGCAGGGCCTGCACCGCGTTGTTGACGATATTGAGCACCACCTGGATCAGCTGTTCCTTGTCGGCGGTGAGCAGCGGCAGGCTAGTGTCGTAGTCGCGCGCCACGGCCAGGCCTTGCGGATGCTGGGCCAGGGCGATGCTGCGCACCCGCTCCAGCACTTCGTGGATGTTGACCTGGCTGCGGCTGCGGCTGCGATGCGGCGCCAGCAGCCGGTCCACCAGGGTTTGCAGGCGCAAGGCCTCCTCGGTGATGACTTCGGTGTATTCCTTCAGCTCCGGCCGGTCGGCCAGTTCGTGCTCCAGCAATTGCGCGGCGCCGCGGATGCCGCCCAGCGGGTTCTTGATCTCGTGCGCCAGGTTGCGGATCAGCTCGCGGTTGGCTTGGTGCTGCAGCAGGGAGCGTTCCTCGTTGGCGATTTTCAGCTGCTGATCGAGTGGCCTCAGCTCGATCAGCGCCAGCGGCGCGTCCGCGTCTATCGGCGTGATGGACAGGGCCACATGCAGCACCACGTCATGATGCTGCGGGCGCAGCTCCAGATCGTGCTCGATATAACTGGCGCCTTGGCGCAGGGCAGTGGCGAGCGCCTGCTCCAGGGCCGGACTGGGCTGGAACAGGTCGATCAGGCTGCGGCGCAGCAGCTCGCGGCTGCCCAGCGCCAGCAGGTTTTCGCAGGCGGGATTGACGAAGCGCAGCGCGGCGGCGGCATCGCAGATCAAAACCGGCGTGTCTAGCAGTTCCAGTCCGGCAAAGCTGGGTGTCGACATGGGCGTCCGTTATGGTTGGGATGAGCGGCGCAGGCGCGCCGACGCATTGCACAGCAATAAGCGCGCCAGCTTGGAGGGGGCGAAAGAGCGGTCCCGCGGCGCAAAGGCGGCGGCTGGATGGATAGTTTGCACCAGATTGGTGCGGCGGGCTAGGGCAGGCCCAGTTCCTTCTTCAGGGCCGCGACGTTTTTCTCGCGGTCGGTGACTTCATCTTGCAGTTTTTGCACCCGGTTCAGGTATTTCTGATAGTTGCGGGCCTCGTCGCCCAGGCGCACGGCCTTGCCGTCCGCCAGCGCTTTCTTCGCCGTTTCCAGCGCCTTGGCCTCGTTGGCCAGTTCCTGTTCCAGGATTTTCTTGCGGCCGTTGTCGCGCTGTTTCTGGGTGTCGGCATCCACGCTGGGGTAGCCGCCGGAAGCGGCGGGCTTCTCTGCGTTGCCGCCGGCCGGCTTGCGGCTGTGGTAGGTGGATAACGGGTTCAGCGTGATGGGCTGGGCGCCGCGCAAGGGCACGTTGGTGTAGGTGACGTTGCCTTGGGCGTCGACATATTTGTAGATGGCGGCGGCCTGCGCGCCGCCGCAAGCCAGCAGCAGGCATAAAGCGAGTGTTTTCATCGTCTGAAGCGGGTATGGATGCCCCTGCATGATAAGCAAATCGAGACGGGCCGTCATGCGACAGGCGGCGCGGAAATGTAAAACGGCAGCCCGCGGGCTGCCGTTTTGCGCGCTGCGTTTCAGCTTACAGCGAATAATACATCGCGAACTCGACCGGGTGGGTGGTCATGCGGGCCAGGTTCACTTCCTGCATCTTCAGTTCGATGTAGGCGTCGATCCATTCGTTGGAGAACACGCCGCCGCGGGTCAGGAACTCGCGGTCCGCGTCCAGCGCGGCCAGGGCTTCGTCCAGCGAGGCGCAGACGGTCGGGATCAGCTTGTCTTCTTCCGGCGGCAGATCGTACAGGTTCTTGTCCGCGGCGTCGCCCGGGTGGATCTTGTTCTGGATGCCGTCCAGGCCGGCCATCAGCAGCGCGGAGAAGCACAGGTACGGGTTGGCCAGCGGATCCGGGAAGCGCGCTTCGATGCGGCGAGCCTTGGGGCTGGCCACGTGCGGGATGCGGATGGACGCGGAGCGGTTCTTGGCGGAGTAAGCCAGCTTCACCGGCGCTTCGTAGTGCGGAACCAGACGCTTGTACGAGTTGGTGCCCGGGTTGGTGATGGCGTTCAGCGCCTTGGCGTGCTTGATGATGCCGCCGATGTAGTACAGGGCGGTATCGGACAGGCCGGCGTAGCCTTCGCCCGCGAACAGGTTCTGGCCGTCTTTCCAGATGGACTGGTGAACGTGCATGCCGGAGCCGTTGTCGCCGACGATGGGCTTGGGCATGAAGGTGGCGGTCTTGCCGTAGCTGTGGGCCACGTTGTGCACCACGTACTTCAGGATTTGCGTCCAGTCGGCGCGCTGGGTCAGCGTGCTGAACTTGGTGCCGATTTCGTTCTGGCCGGCGGTGGCCACTTCGTGGTGATGCACTTCCACCGGGATGCCCAGTTCTTCCAGCAGCAGCACCATGGCGGAGCGGATGTCTTGCGAGGAATCCACCGGCGGCACCGGGAAGTAGCCGCCCTTGATGCCCGGACGGTGGCCCATATTGCCGCCTTCGAATTCTTCAGCCGAGGCCCAGGCCGCTTCTTCGGCTTTGATCTTGACGAAGCAGCCGGACATGTCGGCGCCCCAGGTGATGCTGTCGAAAATGAAGAATTCCGGCTCCGGGCCGAAGTAGGCGGTGTCGCCCACGCCGGAGGCTTTCAGGTAGGCTTCGGCGCGCTTGGCGATGGAGCGCGGGTCGCGGTCGTAGCCCTTGCCGTCGGCCGGGTCGATCACGTCGCAGTGCATGAATACGGTCGGCTCGTCGAAGAACGGGTCGATGCGGGCGGTAGCCGGGTCGGCGATCAGCAGCATGTCGGAGGCTTGGATGCCTTTCCAGCCGGCGATGGACGAGCCGTCGAAGGCATGGCCGCGTTCGAACCAGGCGTCGGCATCTTCCAGCAGCACGTGTGCCGGGATGGAGACGTGCTGTTCTTTGCCGCGGGTATCGGTAAAGCGCAGATCGACAAATTTGACGTCGTTTTCTTGGATCAGCTTGACTACGTCGGCTACTGCCATGGTTTATCTCCTGAAAGGCAACGTGCACCCAAGGGCAAGTGCGGAAAATTGGTACGCCCGGCATTAAGCAGGAAGCGTGCCAGCTTGAAAAACGCAGCTGCTGCATTGTGTCATAGCCATTTGGCCTTAGCCAGCAGCCTGGTATGGACAATATTGAACCAGCTTGGTGCCGCGTGAATTTGATATGCACCATATTGGTGCTATTTGCCAGCCATGCCGCCTGGGCAGATAATCGACAGCATAGGCACAACGTGTTGCAACAGGAGGAAACCAGCATGAGCCGCATGAGCCAGATACTGCAGGCCGCGCATGAGCGGGCCGAGAAAATGGGATTGCCCTATAGCGGGGCGGTGTTGCCGGACGAGGCCTACGAAATGATGCAAGGCTTGCCGAAGGCGGTGCTGCTGGACGTGCGCAGCCACGCCGAATGGCAATTCGTCGGCACGGTGCCGCAAGCGGTCAACATCGAATGGCGCAGCTTCCCCGGCATGGTTCCCAATCCGCACTTCTGGGCGCAGTTGACCCACCAGGTGGACCCGGAGGCGGTGCTGCTGGTGCTGTGCCGCTCCGGCGCGCGCTCAGACGAAGTGGCGCGGCTGGCCGCGGCCAATGGCTATAGCGAGGTCTACAACGTGCTGGAAGGCTTCGAGGGCGACAAGGACGAGAACGGTCATCGCAACTCGGTGGGCGGCTGGCGTCAGCGCGGCCTGCCTTGGGCGCAGGGCTGAGCGGTTTGACGGCGGCGGTTGAAGTTTGCGGCGTTACGCGGCAAAGTGTGGCCTGACCCCGCCGCCAAGCGGCGCATATTTTTGGAAAGCCGACCATGACCGACCGTTACGCCGTTATCGGCAACCCGATTTCCCACAGCCAGTCGCCGTTCATCCATCAGGAGTTCGCCCAGGCCACCGGCCAGGACATCCGCTATGAGAAGCTGTTCGCCGATATCGGCAAGTTCAAGGAGGTGGTCGACGCCTTCGTCGCGGACGGCGGCAAGGGGCTCAACATCACCCTGCCGTTCAAGAGCGACGCCTTCCGCTACGCCTCTGAATTGACCGAGCGCGCGCGGGCGGCCGAGGCGGTGAACACGCTGACTTTCCGCGACGGCAAGGTCTATGGCGACAACACCGACGGCGTCGGCCTGGTGCGCGACATCGTGGAAAACCTGGATTATCCGATAGGCGGCCAGCGCGTGTTGATCCTGGGCGCCGGCGGCGCGGTGCGCGGCGTGCTGGAGCCGATTCTGGAGCAGAAGCCGGCCAGCCTGACCATCGCCAACCGCACCGTGATCAAGGCCGAGGCGCTGGCGCATCACTTCGCCCGCTATGGCAAAGTGGAGGCTGTCGGCTACGACGCGCTGGACGGCCGCAGTTTCGACATCATCATCAACGCCACCTCCACCAGCCTGAACAACGAGATGCCGCCGCTGCCGCATGGCGTGTTCACGCCGCGGACCCTGGCCTACGACATGGTGTACAGCAGCGGCTTGACGCCCTTCCTGCAGCGAGCCCAAGGCGAGAACGCGGGCATGCTGGCCGACGGCCTGGGCATGCTGGTGGAGCAGGCCGCGGAATCGTTCGCCATCTGGCGCGGCGTGGAGCCGGAAACGCGCAAGGTGACCAATATGTTGAGGGAAGTGCTGGCCTGAGCATGACACGCTGGATTCTGAAAATTCTGGCGGCCCTGGCGGCCGCCTTTCTGCTGTATAACCTCTGGATCTTTGGCCACATCCTGTATTGGCGCGACCATAATCCGGACGCCAGCTCCTTCATGAACGAGCAATTGGCCAAGCTGAAGCAGGACGATCCGGAGGCGGAGCTCAGCCATCGCTGGGTGCCGTACGAGCGCATCTCGCCCAATCTGAAGCGGGCGTTGATCGCGGCGGAGGACGCCAAGTTCGTCGATCACGAAGGTTTCGACTGGGATGGCATCGAGGTGGCGTTCGAGAAGAACTTGAAGAAGGGGCGCATTGTCGCCGGCGGCTCCACCATCAGCCAGCAACTGGCCAAGAACCTATTCCTGTCCAGCGGCAAGACGCCATGGCGCAAGCTGGAGGAGGCCCTGATCACTGTGATGCTGGAAAAGACCCTGGACAAGCGCCGCATCTTCGAGATCTATCTCAATGTGATCGAGTGGGGCAACGGCGTGTTCGGCGCCGAGGCGGCCGCGCGCCATTACTTCCGCACCAGCGCGGCCAGGCTGTCTTCCGGCCAGGCGGCCAAACTGGCGGCCATGGTGCCCAATCCGCGCTATTACGACGACCATCGCGGCGCGCCCGGTCTGGCCCGTAAAACCCGCATCATCCAGCGGCGCATGGGTTACGCCGATCTGCCTTGAGGACGAGGTGAACGGGCTGCGTGTCAGCCTGTTTTTTTATGGCATCTGATAGCGCGCGCTCAGCCAGTAGCTGCGGCCCCAGCTGTCGTCCCAATTGCCTTGGTAGCCATTGCTGCCCACACCGGTGGCGTAGGGAGGGGTCTTGTCGCCCAGATTGCTGATGCCGCCGCCAATCTGCCAGCGGCGTCCGGCTTGCCAGCTGGCATTGCAGTCCAGCATGGAAAAGGCCGGCAGCCTAGCCGGCTGTCCCGGCAGGGTGGGCATGCCAGGCCTCGCTGCGTTCAGCGTGCTCGCGTAGCTGCGCACGATCAGATTGCCGCTCCAGTCGCCCAGATGGTGGCCGATGCGCAGTATATTGCGCCAACGCGGCAAGCTGGTTCCCCCTGCCATGTCCTGCGGCAGCGCGCCCGGCGCCAGCGCTTGGGTGAAGCCCAGCACCCGGCTGTAGTGATTCTCAAACTCCAGCTCCCCCAGCCTGCCCAAAGGCAGGCGGTAGTTCAGCGAACCATCGAAGCCTGAGCTTTGTATGGTGCCGACATTGGCATAGGGCAGCTTGAGGTAGTCCAGCTCGCCTCGATCCAGACCGGGATACCAGGAATGGTAAATGTCAGGGATGGGTTTGCGCACGATGTAGCCGGAATGAGCGTACAGGGTATCTTCGTGGTCAATCACGTACTGCGCATCCAGCGCGGTGACGGCGTCCAGCAGGCGGATGCGGTACCAGTCGAGTTTGAGGGTCAAGTCGCGCATGGGCGCCAAGCTCATGCCGAAGTGGACGTTGTCGGCGTGTTCGGCCTTGAGGTCGGGATTGCCGCTTTGGTAAGCCTTGTAGCCTTGATTGCAGCTGGCGGGGTCTTTTTGCTCCCCCTGGCAGACTTTCCAGTCAGAAACATAGGCATAGGCCTGCAGAGTGGAATGCAGCTCGGGCAAGGTGGGCGGTTTGAAGTCGCGGCTGGCGCCGGCATTCAGGCTGAGCCAGCCATTGGCCTGCCAGCGCAGGTCCAACTTGGGACTGATGCTGGTGCCGAAGTCGCTGTAGCGGTCGGCGCGCAGGGCTAGCTGGAGCGCCAGGCGTTTGGCCAGCGGCAAGGCCAGCTCCGCGAACAGCGCTTGGGTGTGGCGCGAAGCCTCCGCCGCCACGGCATACTGATTGAAGATCTGCTCCGCCACCACGCGCGCATCGGGCGTATCGCGCAGCGACTCCTTGCCGAATTGCGCGCCTAGCGCCAGCGCGGCCGTACCGCCTGGCAGCGCAAACAGGTTCTGCCGGCGCAGGATCCCTTCCCCGTCCACGCGTTCCGAGCGTGCCTTGCGTTCAATGGTGGTGAGAAAGGGCTGCGCCAGGGCTGGCGAGTTCCAGGCGGCAAAGGGATCATAGCCGGGGCCGCCGTTGTCGCCATCGTGCAGATTGGCATAGGCGGCCGCGGTATCGATCTGCTTATCTTGCTTTAGGCTCAGTAAATTGAGTCCGTAGCCCAGCGTGCCTTCAGCCTGCCAGCCGCGCCAGTCGCCGCGCCAGCCTCCTAGGAGGTGCCAGTTGTCGCCGCTCAGGCTCTGATAGGACGGTCCCAATTCGTAGACCGGGCGGATGAACATCACGGGATCGCCGTTCTGGAACGTCGGATTGATCGCCTGCAGCTGCGCGGCATGGGCCGCGGGATACATTTTCCAGCTTGGGTCCATCCACCAGTCTTGTCCCCAGGTATTGAAGCTGGGGTAGCCCATCATGTAGCGTTGCTGCTGGTGGGCATAGCTCAATTCGCCGAAAGCCTCTCCTCCCGCGGGGAGGCGCTGGTTGGCGGTGAGCAGCAAGGCAGCCTGGTCATTGCGGTCCGACGCCCAGCTGAAGCGCGCCTGGTCCTGGATGCAGTTGCTGCCGCCGCCGGCATACGGGTCGGGGCTGGCTTGTACCTGCGGGCAGCCCGGCATGGCATAGACATTGGTGTCGCGCTGCTGATCGTCTTGGCCCTGGAAGTTGCGGTCTGCCCAGGTGCCGGGCGGGCCGTTTTGCAAACGGTTGTCGCTGCCGCCCAGCCGGCTGTAGTCGTCGGTGGCGATGGTTGGGTGGCGCGCCTTCAAGATGGGCTCGCGGTGGCTGGCTTGCAGCGTCAGTGTCACATTGTGGCCATCCTGTTCCGGGGCGCCCAGCCCTAGCGTCAGCGCGCCGCTGGCATTGCCGCCATCGCGCTGGCTGTTCTGTCCGGCTTGCAGTGTGCCGATGACGCCTTGGAAGTCACGCCGGGTCTTGAAGTTGATGACGCCGGCCACGGCATCGCCGCCGTATAGCGCGGAAGCGCCGTCGCGCAGGATTTCCACGCTGTCCAGCGCTTTTGTGGGAATCTGGTTCAGATCGACGAAGGTGTTTTCGCCATTGGCGGCAAAGCCGTAATTGGCCAAACGATGGCCGTTGAGCAGGACCAGCGCGTACTTTTCGCTCAGTCCGCGCAGTTGGATGGACGCGCCGCCGGGCGACATGCTGGTGCCGTCCTGGCCACTCTGCGACGCGGTGGTTTCCGTCAGGCGGTAAAGCAGCTTGGCCGCGGTGTCCGCTCCGCTGCGCTCGATCTGCTCGCGGTCCAGAATCTCGATATTGGCGCCAGGCAGGGTTTGCGGCAGACGCGAACCGATGATGGTGACGCTGTCCAATGAGATGGGGGCGTCGTCGTCGGCCTGGGCGGCAAAAGAGGCGAACAGCAGGCTGCAGGTCAAGGGAAAAATCAAGGGGCGCATGCGAAGGCATATGGCATGAAAAGTGATACGGCATGATAGCTATGCGTATTTTCTTGTCAAAAAATAATCCATTCGCATCCATTCATGACGGATGACGCTGCATGGGCGAGCGAGGCGCGGCGCCGTGCCGGCCGTGTGCCGTGTCATGACAGGAGGCCCCTGGTTTTTGGCTCGCGGTCGGCGCGGAATCGGCTGCGATGGCTCAGCTGTTCGCAGCCTGTTTCAGCAGCGTATTGCCTTGAGGGTCTATCAGCTTCACCTTGATGATTTGTGCCTTGAGCGCGCCGCTGCTCAGGTCCGGCTCCTGGGCGTAGGCATAGATCTCCATGGCCTGCGCCCCCCACTGGTTTTTGCTGCGCAGCATTTCCACCTGCCGCGCGGCGGCCTCGTCAGGCGCTTTCAGCTGCTGGAATTGGTCGCCATTGGTGAACACCAGCTGTTCGCTATCGTGATTGTTCCATTGCCGCCAGGTGGCATCGTTGGACAGCTGGGTGTGGAAGCTATGGCTGCCGAATTGGTAGGCCTCCAGCTCCGGCCTGACCTTGAACACGAAGTAGCGATGGGCTTTGGCGTCGGCCAACATGCGGTCAATGCGCGGGGCCAGCGCCTTGGCGATGTCTTGCTTCTTGAAGCCGTCGCCGGTGCTCCGGTATTCCTGTGACAGTTTTTCAGCGATCTTGCCGTAGTCGATAGCGAGCGGGGATAGGCCGTGTATATAAGCCAAGATCTGCTCCGGACCGGTGATGGCGCGGTATTCGCTGTCTGGCGTGGCCACGTCGGCCTTGGGCAGCGCATCTGCGGCGGCTTGTTTGGCCGCCTCCGCGGCATTGGCCGGCGTGGGCGCATGGCTCGCTTGGAGGGGTGGGGCGCCGCCGTCATTGGCGCCGGATCGGCCGCAGGCGCTCAGTAGCAGCGCGGCGACGCACATCAAGGTTTGGGCGATTTTCATTGCGGTTCCTTTTCTGTCTTCAACGAGGTGCGCGCCAGCGCTGAAAGCCTATGCCGGCTAGCGCGAGAGCGCTGGCGGATGCGAGATAACAGCCGATGTCCAGGTGGATCAGGTTATCGGCGCGGAATTGGCCCATCGCCCTTTGCGCCAGTTCCTGACCGCCGAAGCCGGCAGCCATATCACCCGCCAGTTCCATGGCGTGATGATATTGAAGCCACAGGCTCCCGCCGCCGCGACGCGCCCCTGGCTTGCTGCGCGGTTGTGGTGAATGATTTTTCCGCGGGGCATGCGGCTTTTCCTTTGGATAGGCCGGCAGGCGTTCAGAACGTGTACTGGCGAGTCAATTGCCAGCCGCTTGGCGTCTCGTTGCTCAGGAATAGCGAACTGAGCGCGCTGATGACGACGGGCTGTCCATTGTTGGCAAAACTCAAGGTCAGCGGCGAGCCGCCCAGCATGCTCTTATTCGCCAGCCAAGACTGATGGCTGGCATCCACGCCATTCAGTGTCACATCGCCAAGGTAGGTGCCGGCGGGCAGGCTGTAGGCCACTTTGACGCTGTTGCCGGGCAATTGGCTGGAAAGGTCGGCCAAGCTGCCGCTGAGCGAGGCATATTGGCCGGCGGAAGGCAGGCCGCTGGGCGCATGCAGCGGTTGCCAGAAGCTGGTTTGGCGGGCGACGCCATTCGCGTCGGTGTAGTTCACCGTGATGTAGGCGCGATACCAGCCGCCATCGGTGGGCAGCGTGCCGCCAGTGTTGCTGCCGGAAGGCCAGAAGTTGCTGCTGGAGGGCTGGACGCCGCTGTTCCAGCACAGCCATGGCTGATTGCATCCGACAAAGCTGGTGCTGGCGAAGCCGCCCGATGAGGTACTTTGGAAGTTCAGGCTGACATCGACGCGACGGATTGGCTTGTCCGGGGTTGAGTCCAGGCCGCTACTCAGGCTGAGGCCGACCATGCTGCTGCCATCTTGGTTCAAATACGCCTTGGGCACCACTTCCAGATCGAACGGACGCTGATTGCCGGCGAGCTGCCAGGTTTTGCCATTGCGCTCTATGGTCGTATGCAATACCGCCTTGCCATGCGTGGCCGAACTGAAAAGAATGTCCACGGCGCGATGCGTGCACTTGCCGCCGCCTGAGCCGTCCACTTCCAGGCAGGAGCCAATCAAAGGGTGGCCTACCGTGACATCGCTCCAGCCGCCGTCCAGTGCATTGGCTGCCCATTGGGCGGCATTGTCGCCGCTGTCGAGGAAGTCTGCGGCCAGCAGCGACTGCAGCGCCGTGGCGTCGGATTGGCGGATGGCGGCTTGCAGATTGGCGGCCAGCGTTTCCACGCCGCTATCGACGTCGATCAGCGGGAAAGCGGCGCCCCCCCAGAGCGCGCTCCCGCCAGCCGGGATGGTGAGCACTGCCCCGCCATTGTCTTTGGCAATCAGAATGGTATCGCCCGCTGCATTTTTCGACAGGCGGATACTGTCCAGCACCTGATCCAGCCCGGTATGGTTTGCTTGGAAGGCGCCGGAAAGAAAGTCCACGGCGTTGGCGTCCAGGCCCAGCGTGCTCAAGGCGCTTGCGAGATTCTTGCGCAGCTCCGCTTGCGCGGCGTCAACGCGCGCGCTGGTGAGCGCATTCGCCAGAGGAGTGTTCAATTGCTGGGTGAGCAGACGTTGGCTTAGCACTTCGGTCAGCGTGGTGATATGAACTGTGCCGGCGCCAAGCGCGACCGAATGCAGGCTAACGCTAGTGTTATCGCCCTGTAAGCCGCTAGCGGTGAGCAGGTAAGGGGCGTTGGGGCATTGCGCCAGGCTCAGCTGGTATTGGCCGCTGGCATTGCTGGTGGTCTGGCAGGTCTTGCCCTGGCTGTCGCTTACGGTGATGGCGGCATTGGCCAGCGGCGCGCCGCTGGCGGCTACGCCAGACAGTTGGCCGGCTTGGCTGCCGGCGCTGCTGGAGGCCGAACCGGTCGAGTCCCCGCCGCCGCCGCAAGCGGCGAGCGCCAGCGTCAACGCCGCCGCCGACGTCTTGAGAAGGAAAGCCGTATTCCGTTGCATAGTGTTCCCCTGATGGTTGTGTTGGCCCGGCATGGCCGCGCGGACTGCGAGCCACTGTAGAGCATGAGGCGGAGATGGCTAATCGCTTGCCGGTTGATCGCCGGTCAACTGCTGGTTGACTGGCGGAGCGCAAGTTAGAATGACGGGCTATGTCATTGGGGTGACGTGGCCATGAAGGCAAGCCTGAACGGGAGCCAGCGGTTGATTCTGGCGGCGCTGGCGGGGGCGTTGTTGCTGTCGCTGGCGCTGGTCGCGCTTTTGCTGCGCGGCAATGCGCGCCAGCAAACGCGGCTGGATGCGGGCTATCAGAGCGCGGCCTACGGCGAGCGCTTGGCCACCCGCATCAGCGAGTTGCAGCATGAGGCCTTTGGCTTTCTCGATTATCTGGAGGTCGACGCGGCGGGGGCGCCGCGCCTCGATCCCGATGCGCGGGGCGCGCGGCAGCGTTGTCGCGTCGCCATCGCACAGTTTCCCGCCGCCTGGGATGCGCTGGATCTGGTGCTAGGCGACCGCCGCTATCGCTGCGCGCTGGATGGCACGGGGGCGCTGTCATCGCAATCCGCGGACGCGGAGGACGCCGCCGTGCTGGCGGCGCTGCGGCGCTTGCCGACGCGCGGCGAGCCGCTGATCGGCCCCGCCAGCGCCGCGGGTGCGGGAAAATGGCGCATGGAGCAGATTGTGCGTGTGTCCATAGATGGGCGTCTGGTCGGCTTTCTGCGTTTGCGCTGGCGGCTGCGCCCGCTGTTTGACGCCGCCTTGCAAGCCACGGCCGCGCGCGGCGCGGCATTGGCGCTGAGCGTGGGCGAAGGCCGGCCGGCTTGGTTGTGGCGCGGCGCGTCGGTGACGCCGGATGAAGACCGCTATGCTCACGCCTATTCCGGCATTCAATACCGCCAGCTGGACGGCGCGACTTATGCGCTTGGCCTGCATGTATACCGTTCCTTCGCGCCGGGGCTGGCGCGCGCCCAATATGCCTTGCTCGCCGGCTACGCATTGGCGGGTCTGGCTGTGTGGCTGCTGGCCTGGCGGCTGATGCTGGCTCGGCAGCGCTTGGCGCGGACGGTCGCGCAGCGCACCGCGCGCCTGCGTCACCGCCTGCGCGAGGTGGGGGACTTGCGCGAAGAGTCGCGTTTGCTGGCCGGCGCCCTGCTGGAGGCCGGGGAGACCGAGCGCCAGCGCCTGAGCGGCGAGCTGCACGATAACACCGGGCAATTGCTGGTGGCGTCTCGTTTGCTGGCCGATCACATCGGACAGTTGGGCGGGGAGGCGATCCAGCCTTATTGCCGCGAGCTGAGCGAGGTGCTGGGCGAGGCGGTGGCGTCGGTGCGGATGGGCGCGCGCGGCTGGGGCGCGCATGGCGTGGCGGAGCAGGGAGTGCATGCCGCCCTGGATAGGCTGGCGAGGCAGAGCAGCGGCGGAGGTTGCCGGATACGGGTGGCTGGAAAAGAACCCGCTTTGGATGCCGAATCCCGGCTGCACCTGTTCCGCATCGTGCAGGAGGCCATCAACAATGCCCGTCGCCACGGCGGCGCGAGCGAGGTGGACATCGCGCTGTCGCCGGTTGCCGGCCAATTGCTGCGCGTGCGGGACAACGGCCGGGGCTTCGAGCCGGCCACGGCCGCCGAAGGCATGGGGCTGCGTTCGCTCAGGCAGCGCGCCGCTTTGCTGGGGGGCTGGCTGCAACTGTCCAGTCGGCCCGGCCTTACCGAAATCATTATTGCAGTGACGGCGAAACCATGAAGACCTGCTTAATCGTTGACGACCACCCCATCGTGCGCATCGGCCTGGCCCGCGTGCTGGCCGGCTGCCTGCCGGATTGGGCCTGCCTGGAGGCGGGCACGCTGGCGGAGGCGCGCCGGCTGTTGGAGCAGCATGCGGTGGGCTTGGTTTTGCTGGACCTGAGACTGGGCGGCGAACAGGGCGCTGACCTATTGCCGTGGGCGTGTCGCCATTATCCCGAGACGCCGGTGCTGGTGATGTCCATGCATGACGAAGCTGCGCTGGTAGAGCAGGTGCTGGCGGCCGGCGCGCGCGGCTATCTGCTTAAGGATATGGCGGCCGTGATGCTGGAGCAGGCCGTGGACGCGGTGTTGGCCGGACGCCGGCATGTGCCGGAGGTGCTGGCGCAAAAGCTGTTCTTCCGCCGGCTGGAGGGGCAGGGAATGGACAGCCTGACGCCGCGAGAATGCCAGGTGTTCCAGTTGCTGGCAGATGGCTTGTCCAAGACTGTGATGGCCGAGCGGCTGGGACTGAGTCCCAATACCGTGGAAACCTATCGCCAGCGACTGCGAGTCAAGCTGGGCGCATGCGACAATCTGCAGTTGGTGCGCATGGCCGTGCAGCACTATCGGTCCCAGCCCGGCTTTTGAGCCGTCTGCATCGTTCGTGTTATGATCGCGCCTGTTTTTTGACCGCCGCGCCCCTGTTTGCGGCTTCGCGCATGGACTTGCCCAGTCGGCCCTTCATCCATTCTTCTTAAGGCGTAACCCTCGGCCCGCAGCTACCCTTGCCCGGCCAGGGCAAAGGAGTCTTGCATGACGCTTGCCGTCACCCCTCAAACTGCGGATCGCCTGCAATACCATTTACAGTTGGTACAGCGTCTGATCGAGCGCCAGCGCAAGCTGGAGGCGCCGTTGCGGCCGGACGATGGCGAACCGTCGTCGCTGGCGCCGCTGCCGCAGGATAATCTGGCCGAGCTCCGACTGCGGCTGGCGCAGCTGCATCCGGCCGACGTCGCCCATGTGCTGGAAGCCTTGCCGCTGGAAGACCGTCTGCTGGCCTGGGACCTGACCGAGCCGTCGCGCGATGGCGCCGTGCTGCTGGAAGTGTCCGACGCGGTGCGCGAGTCCTTGATCGAGGTGATGGACCACGATGAGCTGATCGCCGCGCTGGTGGCGCTGGATGCCGACGACGTGGCCGAGCTGGCGCCGGAATTGCCGCGCCAGGTGGTGTACGAGGTGATGGGGCGGCTGGATGAGGAGGAGCGCGGCCAGCTGCAGGAGGTGCTGTCCTACGAGGAAGACCGCGTCGGCGCGCTGATGGACTTCGAGCTGGTGACGATACGCGCCGACGTCAGCTGCGAAGTGGTGCTGCGCTATCTGCGCCGTTTCGACGAGCTGCCCAACCAGACCGACAAGATTTTCGTCACCGATGAAACCGGCCGCTTGAAGGGCGTGCTGTCCATCCGCAAGCTGCTGGTGTCGGACCCCGAGGCCGAGGTGTCCGAGGTGATGGCCACCGAGGTCGTCAGCTTCCAGCCGGACGAGCCGGCGCAGGACGCCGCCCAGGCCTTCGAACGTTATGACCTGGTGACCGCGCCGGTGGTGGATGAGAACGGCGTGCTGCTGGGGCGTTTGACCGTGGACGCCATGGTGGACGTCATCCGCGAGGAGAGCGACAGCGAGGTGCTGAACCTGGCCGGCCTGAAGGAAGAGGAAGACTTGTTCGCGCCGGTGATCGACTCGGTGAAGAACCGTTGGTCCTGGCTGGCCATCAATTTGTGCACCGCCTTCTTCGCCTCGCGCGTGATCGGCATGTTCGAGCACTCCATCGCCCAGCTGGTGGCGCTGGCCGCCTTGATGCCCATCGTCGCCGGCATAGGCGGCAACTCCGGCAACCAGACCATCACCATGATCGTGCGCGCGCTGGCCATGGGCCAGATGCAGATAGGGCAGGCCGGCAGGCTATGGCGCAAGGAAATCGGCGTCAGCATCATCAATGGCATGGTCTGGGGCGGCGTGATAGGCAGCGTGGCCTGGCTGCTGTACGGCAGCATCTCGCTGGGCCTGGTGATGCTGGCGGCGATGACGCTGAACCTGATGCTGGCCGCCACCATGGGCGTGATGATACCGACGCTGATGCAGAAGCTGGGCAAGGACCCGGCCTTGGGCTCCAGCGTGTTGATCACGGCCTGCACCGATTCCGGCGGTTTTTTCATTTTCCTGGGGCTGGCCACCCTGTTCTTGTTGTAAAGAACCATGCTGACCATAGAACAGGCGCTGCGGCGCCACCCCTTGCCAAGGCTGGAGAGCCGGATGCTGCTGCAACTGGCCTGGCCTGGCCTGACCCACGCCGCCATCATCGGCTATCCGGAGCGCGAACTGCCCGAACCGGCGGAGGCGGCGTTCCAGGCATTGGCCGCGCGGCGGCTGGCAGGCGAGCCCATGGCGTATTTGCTGGGCAGCCGCGAATTCTTCGGGCGCGATTTCCGCGTCAGCCCGGCGGTGTTGATTCCGCGGCCGGAGACCGAGCATCTGGTCGAGGCCGCGCTGTCCCGGCGGGATCGAAGCCTGCCGGCGAGCGCGCTCGATTTGGGCACCGGCAGCGGCATCATCGCCGTGACGCTGGCGCTGGAAGCGCCGGCCTGGCAAGTCAGCGCGGTGGATGTGTCGGCCGAGGCGCTGGCGGTCGCGCGCGGCAACGCGCAGGCCTTGGGCGCGGCGGTGACGTTCATGCATGGCAGCTGGTATGCGCCGCTGGCCCATCCGGCATGCTATGAGCTGATCGTGTCGAATCCGCCGTATATCGAAAGCCGCGACCGTCATCTCGACGAGGGCGACCTGCGTTTCGAGCCACGCGGCGCCTTGACCGACGAGGCCGATGGCCTGGCCTGCCTGCGCGAAATCGCGGCCGGCGCGCCGGCCAGGTTGAGCGCCGGCGGCTGGCTGATGGTGGAGCACGGCTATGACCAGGGCGCGGCGGTGCGCGCGCTGTTCGCGGCGGCGGGCCTGGAGGCGGTGGAAACCCTTCCGGATCTGGCGGGGCTGGATCGCGTCACCTTGGGCAGAAAGCCCAGTTAACCGCCCTGGATCAGGCGGAAACGACAAAGCGGCCCTGAGGGCCGCTTTGTTGGCAACACCGGGCGAAATTCGCTTAGTGGTGGTGGCCGTGCTCGCCGTGGGCGTGGCCGTGGCTGATTTCATCCTGGCTGGCGGCGCGCACTTCCACCACCTTGGCGGCGAAACGGATGCTTTGGCCGGCCAGCGGGTGGTTGGCGTCGACCACGGCCTTACCGTCGGCGATGTCGGTGACGCGGAACAGCAGCAGCTCGCCGGTTTCCGGATCATCGGCCTCGAAGACCATGCCCACTTCCACATCGGCCGGGAACACTTCCAGGTCTTCCACGCGGATCAGCTCTTCTTCCGGATCGCCGAACGCGTCGTCCGCGGTCAGCTTCACGTCGACGGCTTCACCGATGTTCTTGCCTTCCAGCGCCTCTTCCACCAGCGGGAAAATGCCATCGTAGCCGCCGTGCAGGTAGCTGATCGGCTCTTCGGTCTTGTCGAGCAGGTTGTTGTCGGCGTCGAACATCTCGTAGTGGAGCGTGACGATGGTGTTTTTGGCGATTTGCATGAGTCGATTATCCGTGAGGATGGTGAAAAAACTTGACAGGGACGGCCACCAGGGTGTTCCTTCCACCGCAAGATACGGCGTCTGAGCGCCTGGCCATATTGTAAACCATAGACGGGCGTTCGCGTCCGTGAAAAACCGATGAATACTGTAAACCTGCTGGGCGGCATGTCGCCCGAACACTTCCTGGCCGAGTATTGGCACAAGAAACCCTTGTTGATCAAGGGCGCGCTGACCGATGTCGGGCCGCATGTCGATTTTTCCGTGCTGTCCGAGCTGGCGCAGCGCGAAGACGCGGAATCGCGGCTGATCGAGTTCAAGAAGGGCAAATGGCATCTGGAGCGCGGCCCCTTCCGCGCCTCGCGCTTCCGCCGCTTGGCCGAGACCGACTGGACCTTGCTGGTGCAGGGCGTCAACCACCATCTGCCGCACATCGACGACATCCTGTGGCGTTTCAACTTCATCCCTTATGCCAGGCTGGACGACCTGATGATCAGCTACGCGCCGCCAGGCGGGACGGTTGGGCCGCACTTCGACGCTTACGACGTGTTCCTGCTGCAGGTGGGCGGCAAGAAGCGCTGGCAGATATCGTCGCAGCACGACGATGACTTCATCGAGGACGCCCCCATCCGCGTGCTGAAGGACTTCCGCATGGAGCAGGAGTTCGTGCTGGAGCACGGCGATATGCTCTACCTGCCGCCGCATTGCGCGCACTACGGCGTGGCGCTGGAGCCGGGCATGACCTATTCGATCGGCTTCCGCGCGCCGCCGGCGCAGGAGCTGGCGACGCAGTTCCTGGTATATCTGCAGGACAGGGTTTGCCTGGATGGCGTCTACGCCGATCCGGACCTGAAGCGCCAGGCCGATCCGGCCCGCATCGGCGACGAGATGATAGAGCAGGTGGCGGGCCTGCTGTCGCAGATCCGTTGGGACAAAGACACGGTTTGCGACTTTCTCGGCCATTACCTGACCGAGCCCAAGGCGCACGTATTCTATGACGCCCCGGAGGACGAGCTGGACGAGGAGGCATTTGGCGCGGCCTTGTTCTCGCGCGGCCTGCTGCTGGATCGCAAGAGCCAGATTCTGTTCTGCGACGCCTGCGTCTATTGCAACGGCGAAAAGGTGGAGGCGGAGGAGGGGGATTTGGAGGACTGGAGGCGTTTTGGCAATCTGCGCAAGCTGCCGGCCGGGGAGTATTCCGAAGCCATGCAAGCCGACCTGTATGACGGATACCTATCCGGCTACTGGCATTTGTCTGACGATGTTGTAAAATAGCAACGAAAAAGTGTGCTGTATCAGTTTGGCAACGCGCGCAACGTGAATATTTCGCATGCAAACGCCCGTTTTTGCGTTGACGCGGCCTGTCGGTGAACTTTGCCCGGCAGCGCGGTTTTTTTAGATTTTTGCCCCCTATACAGCCATTTTTTTCGTGATACAATTTGCTCACTGATGGATTTTCAGTCGCGCGGCTTTACTTTCGAGACCGCGCGATAACTGACGTCTTGTTCAACTTATCCTCAAAGGTAAAGAAAAAATGAAACAGTCGCTCCTCGTTGCTGCCCTGCTGGCCGTTGCTCTGTCTGCTTGCGGTAAGAAAGAAGCCCCGGCTGAAGCCTCCGCTCCGGCTGCTGAAGCTTCCGCTCCGGCCGCTTCCGCTCCGGCTGCTGAAGCTTCCGCTCCGGCCGCTTCCGCTCCGGCTGCTGACGCTTCCGCTCCGGCTGCTTCCGCCGCTAAGTAATTTAGCAGCGAGCAACACCAAAAAAACCGGCTTCGGCCGGTTTTTTTGCGTCTGCGCGAAATGCCCGGTAGCGGGAAAATGACTAATTTGGCGCAAATGCGACAGAAGTGGCGGCTAAATACAAAGTGTTACATACTGGAGCGGCCAGGTCCAGCGCCATTTCAATTTTGCGACAAGATCAATAATGATGTTTTTGGAATAAAAAAACAGCCCGCTTGGCGCGGGCTGTTGTATTTTGGCGATGACTGTTGCATTACTGCAGTTCGGTTTGCAACTTGCCCAGCGCGGCTTTGACGAAGTCGTCGGACAGCGGTTTGCCTTGCTTGTCCTGAATTTGCAGGGCGGTAGTGTTGCTGTCGAGTTCTTGCAGCTTGATCCGATATTCCGGTTCGCTCGGCTTGACCGCCTTGCCGTCGCTGCCTTTCCAGAACGCCAGGCTGGACCAGAAGCCACCGGACTCTTCCTTGTCGGTGTCGCTCTTGGCCGGCTTCACGTAATACACGCCTTGCGAGCGGTCGCGGTCGGTCACTACCAGGCCGACGCGGTCCAGCGCCAGGCCGACGCGGCGCCAAGCGCGGTCGAAGCCATCGGCCAGCCGCAATTGGCCGTCCACGATCGGATCTTGCGGCGCGGCCGGCTTGCTCAGTGTCTGCTGGACTTGTTGCTTGGCTTTTTCTTCTTTCATGCCCAGACGCATCATGAAGCGGCCCAAGAGCTCCGCTTCCAGGTTCGGGTCGGTCGGGCGGGCCTGCCAGATGGTGTTGGTCTTGCTGTTGTCGGCGTAGACCTCTTCCATGCCGCGATGCGAGAAGTACACTTCGGTGCCTTGCGGCGTGTTCTCCAGGCGGATGCGGAACTTGTCGCGCTCGCCGGTGGAGTAGACGCTGCCGAGGCCCACGGTTTCCAGCAGCTTGCGCAGGCCGTCGTTGGGCAGCTTGGCGCGGTTCTCGGCCCAGTCTGTCTCCATGATGCCCAGGCTGGGGTCTTCGTTCTTGATCACGAAGCCGTTTTCCTGCCAGAACGCCTTCAGCACGGGCCACAGCTCGGCGGCCTTCTTGCCGCCTACCAACAGCCAGCGCTGGGTGCCGGCGCGCTCCATCTTGATGTTGTCCAGCTGGTTGATGGCGATGGGCGAGGACACGGCCGGGGCTTCGCCATCCGCATTGGCGGCGGCGGCGACGCCGCCGGGCAGCTGGTACTTGTTCTGGACTTGCGGCGCGGTCAGATCCGGCGGCACTTCCAGGCTCTTGGTGGTGTTCGGGACGTCGGACTTGTAGTCCAGGTTCTTGCCAAGCGGTTGCTGTGTGCTGCTGCAAGCGGCCAACAGGCCGGTTGCCAGCAGGGTCGCGACGGACACGCTGCGTTTCATGCGGACTCCCATCAAGCAGGGGATGATCAAATGACTTCGGCTTGTTGCATCGCCGCTTCTACGGCCGGCACGGCGGCGTCGCTCAGCGGGGTCAGCGGCAGGCGGATGCCGGCGGGGATGCCTTGCATCCGCGTCAGCGCCCATTTGGCCGGAATCGGGTTCGGTTCGATGAACAGCTGCTTGTGCAGACCTTGCAGCTTGTCGTTGATGGCGCGCGCCTTGGCGGCGTCGCCAGCGGTGGCGGCCACGCACAGTTCGCTCATCAATTTGGGGGCGATATTGGCGGTGACCGAGATCACGCCATGGCCGCCGCACAGCATGAAGGCCATGCCAGTAGCGTCATCGCCGGAATATAGGGCGAAATCCTTGGGCGCGCGCAGCGCCAGGTCGCAGGCGCGGCCGATGTCGCCGGTGGCGTCTTTGAGCCCCACGATATTGGGGTGCTGGGCCAGGCGCAGCGCTGTGTCGTTGCTCATGTCGGCCACGGTGCGGCCCGGCACGTTATAAAGGATGACGGGCAGCGGACTCGCGTCGGCGATGGTCTTGAAGTGTTGGTAGATGCCTTCCTGTGTCGGCTTGTTGTAATAGGGCACGACGGACAGCACCAGGTCGGCGCCGACCTCGGCCGACAGGCGGCCCAGTTCGATGGCTTCGCTGGTGGCATTGCCGCCGGCGCCGGCGATGACCTTGACCCGGCCCTTGGCGTATTCCACCACTGCTTTGACCACCGCTATGTGCTCTTCGACCGACAGCGTGGCCGATTCGCCGGTGGTGCCGACGGCGACGATGCCGGAAGTGCCGTTCTCGATGTGGAACTCAACCAATCGTTGCAGCGCCGCAAAATCCACCGAGCCATCGCTGGACATCGGCGTGACGAGCGCTACCAAGCTGCCGGTAAGCATAGTTCTGCCTATCTGGAATAAGGATTTACAAGGTTTACGATTGTAGCGGAATTCGTCTGGCTGGCAAAAGTTCGTGGCGAACGACCCGCCAAAGGTTCGGGAATTCGCCTGGCCTGTGCTAGAATCCTACGTTTTTCCGATACTTACGGCTTACGGCTGAAGGATCTTCAAGCGTGATTACCACAAGCAATATTACGATGCAGTTTGGCGTGAAACCTTTGTTCGAGAAGGTGACCGTCAAATTCGGCGAGGGCAACCGTTACGGCCTGATCGGCGCCAACGGTTCCGGCAAGTCCACTTTCATGAAAATCCTGGGCGGCGATCTGGAACAGACCGCGGGCGAGGTGGCCATCGAAAACGGCCTGCGCCTGGGTAAGCTGCGTCAGGATCAGTTTGGCTACGAAGACCAGCGCGTGATCGACGTGGTGATGATGGGTCACACCGAGATGTGGGCGGCGATGAGCGAACGCGACGCGATCTACGCCAATCTGGAAGCGACGGAAGACGACTACATGCGCGCGGCCGACCTGGAGGCCAAGTTCGCCGAATACGACGGCTACACCGCCGAGGCGCGCGCCGGCGAATTGCTGATGGGCGTGGGCATTCCGGTGGAGCAGCATTTCGGCCCGATGAGCGAAGTGGCCCCGGGCTGGAAGCTGCGCGTGCTGCTGGCGCAGGCGCTGTTCTCCAATCCTGACATCCTGTTGTTGGACGAGCCGACCAACAACCTGGACATCAACACCATCCGCTGGCTGGAGCACGTGCTGAACGAGCGCAACGCCACCATGATCATCATCTCGCACGACCGCCACTTCCTGAATTCGGTCTGCACCCACATGGCGGACTTGGACTACAACACCATCCGCATCTATCCGGGCAATTACGACGACTACATGATCGCCTCGGCCCAGGCCCGCGAGCGCCAGTTGAGCTCCAACAGCAAGGCCAAGGAGCGCATCCAGGAGCTGCAGGAGTTCGTGGCCCGCTTCTCCGCCAACAAGTCCAAGGCCCGTCAGGCTACCTCGCGCCTGAAGCAGGTGGACAAGCTGAAGGCCGAGATGGTGGAAGTGAAGCCGTCCAGCCGCCAGAACCCGTTCATCCGCTTCGAGATGGACGACAAGTTCAAGCTGCACCGCCAGGCGGTGGAAGTGGAAAACCTCAGCAAGGCCTACGACAACAAGGTGTTGTTCAAGGACTTGAACCTGATCCTGGAAGCCGGCGCCCGTCTGGCCATCATCGGTCCCAACGGCGCGGGCAAGACCTCGCTGGTCAAGCTGCTGGCTGGCGCATTCGATGCCAAGTTCGCCGAAGGCCTGACCGCCGACTACGGCACTATCAAGTGGGCGGAAAAGGCGCAGATCGGCTACTTCGCCCAGGACCATGAAGCCGAATTCGACAGCGATGCCACGCTGACCGAATGGATGCGCGAATGGGGCCAGGAAGGCGACGACGAGCAGGTGATCCGCGGCACGCTGGGCCGCCTGCTGTTCGGCGGCGATGAAGTGGGCAAGCCGGTGCGCGTGCTGTCCGGCGGCGAGAAGGGCCGCATGCTGTACGGCAAGCTGATCCTGCAGAAGCCGAACGTGATGATCATGGACGAACCGACCAACCACATGGACATGGAGTCGATCGAATCCCTGAACATGGCGCTGGAAAAGTACAAGGGCACCTTGATCTTTGTTTCGCACGACCGCCAATTCGTGAGCAGCCTGGCCACCCACGTGCTGGAACTGGACGGTAAGGGCGGCTACGACTACTACATCGGCAACTATGAAGACTACCTGGCCAGCAAGGGCCTGGAGTAATCCGGTTACGAGCTGTCTCAGCTCGTAACTTGTACCGGCGGGAGGGGGTGCGCTATATTGCGGTGCACAAACTCCCGCCTTTTTCATGCGCCGCGCGCGGCGCGATAACAATAATCAGGGACCCGGCCGGGAGGGTCGATGCCAGGAGACATCTGGTGCTCATCCGTCCATGGCGGCCTGATGAGATCTGCAAAGCGGTAAAAGAAGGAAACATCATGCGTTTAAAAGGGAAAGTCAGCATTATCACCGGCTCCGCCAGCGGCATCGGCAAGGCTACTGCTGAGAAGTTCGTCAAGGAAGGCGCCATCGTCGCGGTGTGCGACCTGAACCTGGAGGCGGTCAACGCCGTCGTCGACGAGTTGAAGGCGCTGGGCGGCGAAGCCTACGGCTACAAGGTGGACGTGACCAACAAGGGCCAGATCGCCGAAATGGTCGCCGATCTGAAGAACCGTTGCGGCCGCATCGACGTGCTGGTCAACAACGCCGGCATCGTGCAGGACGCGCAGCTGATCAAGATGACGGAAGAACAGTTCGACCGCGTCATCGACATCAACCTGAAGGGCGTCTACAACTGCGCCCGCGCCGTGGTGGACACCATGGTGGAGCAGGGCGGCGGCGTGATTCTGAACGCGTCGTCCGTGGTCGGCGTCTATGGCAACTTCGGCCAGACCAACTACGCGGCGGCCAAGTTCGGCGTGATCGGCTTCGTCAAGACCTGGGCCAAGGAGTTGGGCAAGAAGGGCATCCGCGCCAACGCCGTCTGCCCGGGCTTTGTCGCCACGCCCATCCTGAAGGCCATGCCGGAAAAGGTGCTGCAGGCGATGGAAGACAAGGTGCCGATGCGCCGCATGGCCGATCCGGCCGAGATCGCCAACGTCTACGCCTTCCTGGCGTCGGACGAGGCCAGCTACATCAACGGCGCGGCCATCGAAGTGACCGGCGGCCTCACGTTGTAAGCGCGATCTCGCTGCGCCAAAGCCAACGCCCCGGCTGGTCCGGGGCGTTGGCTTTGCGGGTATGACTCCCCGTCATTCTTCGTCATTGACATCGTGCGCCAGCAGCGCCGAATCCACTTCGCGCCGGTGCAGATGCGGCGCGAACAGCTCGATGAAGGTATAGGCGAAGCCGCGCAGATAGGCGTCCTTGCGGATGCCTATCTTGGTGGTGGACGGCTCGAACAGGTGGCCGGCATCTATCGCCACCAGGTTGTGGTCGCGCGCCGGCTCATAGGCCATGCTGGCGATGATGCCTATGCCCAGGCCCAGCGAGACATAGGTCTTGATGACATCGGTGTCGATCGCGGTCAGCACCACGTTGGCGCTGAGGCCCTGGTCGGAGAAGGCCTTGTTGATCTTGGAGCGTCCGGCGAAAGCGAAGTCGTAGGTGACGATGGGGTATTGGGCGATGTCGGCCAACGCGATCTGGCGCTCCAGCTCGGCCAGCGGGTGGCCCTTGGGGACCACGACCGAGCGGTTCCACTCATAGCAGGGCAGGGTGGCCAGCTCCTTGTACAGGGCGATGCCTTCGGTGGCGATGGCCAGGTCGGCCTCGCCCGAGATCACCATGTCGCAAATCTGCGTCGGGCTGCCCTGTTTCAGCGACAGCCTGACCTTGGGGTAGCGATTGACGAATTCGGCGATGGCTTGCGGCAAGGCATAGCGCGCCTGGGTGTGGGTGGTGGCGATGGTCAGCGCGCCCTCCGACTCGCGCGAGAACTCTTCGCCCACGCGCTTCAGGTTTTGCGCCTCGCGCAGGATGCGCTCGGAAATGCGCAGCACCTCCTTGCCCGGCTCGGACACCGACACCACGCGCTTGCCATTGCGAATGAACACCTGGATGCCCAGTTCATCTTCCAGCAAGCGGATCTGCTTGGAAATGCCGGGTTGCGAGGTATGCAGCTTCTCCGCGGCCTCCGAGACGTTCAGCCCTTGCTTGGCCACTTCGACCAGATAGCGCAATTGTTGTAGCTTCATGTTGACGGTCTGTCCTCTTAAAACCTGTAGTCATTAAATACTAACACAATATTCTTTTAGGTTTATAAGCGCTTTGGTTAGGATAGCCTCGAACCCATCCCGGAGCGCCTGATGAGCCTGGAGTCCAAACTGGCCGCCACGACGGCCCTGCTGCAAACGATTGCCGAACGACACCCCGACGCGGTGCTTGCCAACAGTTATGGCGCCGAAGACATGGTGCTGACCGATCTGATCGCCCGGCTGAACCTGCCCTTGCGCAGCTTCAGCCTGGATACCGGCCGCTTGCCGGCCGAGACCTATGCATTGATGCAGCAGGTGGCCGAGCGTTACCCGGCGCATCCGGTCCAGGTGTATTTCCCGGATACCGCCGCCACCGAGCAATACGTCAACCTGCATGGCATCAATGGCTTTTATCAGAGCGTGGCGTTGCGCCAATCCTGTTGCGCCGTGCGCAAGCTGGAGCCGCTCAGGCGAGCGCTGGCGGGCCGCTCCGCCTGGATCACCGGCCTGCGCCGTCAGCAGTCGCCGACGCGGCAGGACCTGGCCGACGAGGCGTACGACGCCGACAACGGTCTGCTGAAATTCAGTCCGCTCTTGGAGTGGACCGAGGCCGAGGTCTGGCAGTACCTGCGCGAGCGCGAAGTGCCTTACAACGCGCTGCATGACCGGCATTATCCGTCCATAGGTTGCGCGCCCTGCACCCGGGCCATCAGCGTGGGCGAGGACATCCGCGCCGGCCGCTGGTGGTGGGAAAACCCGGAAACCAAGGAATGCGGGCTGCACGCCAAGGCCAGTCCGCTGAAGCGCCCCGCCTGACCCGCCGCCATCGGCCTATCTGCTGGAATTCAATATGTATCGTTACGATGAAGTCGACCATCGCCTGGTGCGCGAGCGCGTGCAGCAGTTCCGCGACCAGACCCGCCGCTTCCTGGCCGGCGAGCTGTCCGAGGACGAGTTCCGCCCCCTGCGGCTGATGAATGGCCTGTACATTCAGCGCCACGCGCCCATGCTGCGCGTGGCCATCCCGTACGGCCATCTGCGCAGCGAGCAATTGCGCAAGCTGGCCGACATCGCCCGCCGCTATGACAAAGGCTACGGCCACTTCACCACGCGCCAGAACATCCAGTTCAACTGGCCGGCGTTGGAGAGCGTGCCGGACATTCTGGAAGAGCTGTCCACCGTGGAAATGCACGCAATCCAGACCTCCGGCAACTGCGTGCGCAATACCACCACCGACGCCTTCGCCGGCGTCGCCGCCGACCAACTGTTCGATCCGCGTCCGTATTGCGAAATCATCCGCCAGTGGAGCACGCTGCACCCGGAATTCGCCTTCCTGCCGCGCAAGTTCAAGATCGCCGTCTCCGGCAGCGTGGAAGACCGCGCCGCCACCATGGTTCACGACATCGGCCTGCACGTCAGCCGCAACGCGGATGGTGAGGCCGGCTTCAAAGTGATCGTCGGCGGCGGCCTGGGACGCACGCCCATGGTGGGCGAGGTGATACGCGAATTCCTGCCGCGCCAGCACTTGCTGACTTATCTGGACGCGGTGCTGCGCGTGTATAACCGCTTCGGCCGCCGCGACAACAAGTACAAGGCGCGCGTCAAGATTCTGGTCAAGGCCATGACGCCGCAGGGCTTCGCCGCCAAGGTGGAAGACGAGTGGCTGCATCTGAAGGATGGCCCGGCCACGCTGCGGGATGAGGATGTCGCGCACTACGCCCGTTTCTTCGACGATCCTGACTACCCCGCGCTGGCCGATGATCCTGCTGAATTGACGGGTCCGCTGGCCGAGGACAAGGCTTTCGCCCGCTGGTTCGAGCGCAATACGCGCGCGCATCGCCAGCCGGGCTACCGCTCGGTGGTGCTGTCGCTGAAGGAAACCGGCGCGCCGCCGGGAGACATCACGGCCGAGCAGATGGAGGCGGCGGCGGACTGGGCCGATCGTTTCGGCTTCGGCGAGCTGCGTGTGGCGCACGAACAGAATCTGGTGCTGCCGGACGTGGCGCAGAAAGACTTGTACGCGCTGTGGCGCGAGGCCCGCCAGCAGCGCATGGCCACGCCCAATATCGGTCTGTTGACCGACATCATCAGCTGCCCGGGCGGCGATTTCTGCTCGCTGGCCAATGCGCGCTCCATTCCGGTGGCCAATGCCATCCAGCAGACTTTCGACGACTTCGATTATCTGCACGATCTGGGCGAGATCGCCTGTAACTTCTCCGGCTGCATGAACGCCTGCGGCCATCACCATATTGGCAATATCGGCATACTAGGCGTCGATAAAAACGGCGAGGAGTGGTACCAGATCACGCTGGGCGGCAGCCAGGGCAGCGATACCGCCATTGGCAAGGTGATCGGCCCCTCTTTTGCGCAGGCTGACGTGCCGGTTGCCTTCGGCAAGATCATGCAGGTCTATGTCGAAAAACGGCAAGATGGCGAGCGCTTCATCGAAACCCTGCGTCGTGTCGGCGTGGAACCGTTCAAGGAGAGGGTCTATGCCCCGGTACATTAAGCACGGCAAAGAACTGGCCGACGAATGGACGCTGCTGCGCCCGGATGAGCAAGGCGAACTGCCTGCCGCGCCGCTTGACGCGGATGTGATCGTGCCGCTGGCCGCATGGCTGGCGGATGCGGAGCGGTGGAGCGGGCGGCGCGGGCGAGTGGGAGTCTGGCTGGCGCCGGATGACGATCCTGCCTTGCTGCAAGCGCATTTGCCATCGCTGTCCCTTGTGGCGATTGACTTCCCTGCCTTCACGGATGGCCGCGGCTACAGCCTCGCCAGGCTATTGCGGGAGCGCTATCATTTCAGCGGGGAACTGCGGGCGGTGGGCGATGTCTGGCAAGACCTGATTCATCCATTGTGGCAGGTGGGCTTCGATGCCTTCCAGATCAAGGAAGGCAAGACGCTGAACGTTGATTCTTGTTACAATACCTTCAGCGATAGCTATCAGGTAACTTTCAGGCAGCCGCAACCACTGTTTCGCAGACGCGTCACACAGCCGTAATGTGTCGCGTTAGGGAGACAAATTTCTCCGATAATAAGCGAATTGTGATGTATTTGTGCAACGTTTCTCGAGCGTGAGGCCCGGGCTCGTGTTGACATGGTGTTGCTGGATTCCTATAGTGCGGGTTAACTGCATCAACACAGCATGTAGCCATCTCTGATGTTTGCAGTCAACTTGTTCGCGTGGTCTTTGCGTCAGCCCGCATTGCGACCCATTTTATAGATTAAAGAGGGAATAACATGACTAAACAGCTGAAACTGAGCGCACTGGTTGCCGCCCTGTTGGTTTCTGCTAGCGCTTTTGCTGCCAAACCGGGTTATGCCGTTGACCAATCCACCGACTCCGTAGTCCGCAACAACTACGGCGAATGCTGGCGCACCTCCACCTTCGACAAGGCTGCCAACGGCCTGGTTGAATGTGGCGACCGCGAAGCGGCCAAGCCGGTTGTCGCCGCTCCGGTGGCTCCGAAGCCGACCATGGTTCAGATGAAGGAAAAAGTGACCCTGTCCGCCAAGGTGCTGTTCGACTTCAACAAGTCCACCCTGCGCGCAGACGCCAAGAACGAACTGGATCCGCTGGTTGCCAAGCTGAAGGCTCACGCTGGCCAAGGCCACCTGACCGGCGTGGAAATCGACGGCTACACCGACTTCATGGGTTCCGACAAGCTGAACAACGCTCTGTCCCAGAAGCGCGCCGACGCGGTCAAGGCCTACTTCGTGAACGAAGGCGTGCCGGCTGAGAAGGTAACTTCCGTCGGTAAGGGCAAGGCCGAAGCCAAGATGACGGAAGAGTGCAAGGCCAAGTTCCCGAAATACGCGAAGAACAAGAAGCAAAATGCCGAAATCAAGGCTTGCATCGAGTCTGACCGTCGCGTGGAAGTCGTGATCGACGCCGTGAAGGAAAGCATGGTTGAACAGCCGGCCAAGTAAGCCAGCCGCCACCATGAAAAAATCTATGGTCAGCCTGACCTTTGCAAGAACAGCGTGCTGATGAATCATGACGGGGTAGGCTTGCTCTAATCTATCCGGATTCTTGATGGGCACAATAGAGCCCGATCCATGATGTGAGCCGCTCCTGCAAGTCCCTAAAAAGCCCTCAGTCTGTCATGACTGTTTTTACGATCGGGGTATCCTGCAGGCCGTGGGCCGGTTGTCGTCATCAGTATCTGTCTTGGCAAAAGCAGGCTTCTACTCGCCGCCGGGTTTACCCGGCGGTTTGCATTTCAGTCAGTGCGCGGGCCTGGGGACGGTACTCGCCGCCTTTGGCGAGTAGCGCCCACACGACCCGTGCCAGTTTGTTGGCCAGTGCGCAGGCCACGATATTCGAGTGGCGACGCTGCATCAGCGCCACCGTCCACGCTGCCATCGCACTCTTCCAGCGCGGCGCGTTCTGCATGATCACCCGTGCGCATTGCACCAGCAGGCGACGCAGGCTCTTGTCACCGCGTTTGCTGATGCCCAGCAGCTTGGACTTCCCGCCTGTCGAGTATTGTCGCGGGACCAGACCCAGCGATGCCGCAAAGTCACGGGCATTGCCATAGCCCTTGGCATTGCCGGCGTCCGCCGACAACTGGCTGGCGGTGATCGCACCGATGCCGGGAATGGTCATCAACCGCCGGGCGACATCGTCCTGTCGGGCTTCTGTGGCAATCTCGTGATCCAGCTCGTCGATCTCGGTCTTGAGCAGACGGTAGTGATCCAGCTGGCGTTGCAGGATCTGCCGGGCCTTGACGGGCAAGCCGTTGGTCTCGTCCATCAGCAGCATCGGCAGCTGCGTGATCCCCCGTACCCCGACAGGAAGCGCGATACCGAACTCCAGCAGCAGCGCATGGATCTGGTTGTTGGTCTGTATTCGTTCGGCAATGCGAGATTCCCGCAGGCGATGCAGTGCCGACAAGGCTTGCTGTTCGGCACTCTTGGCGGCAACGTAGCGCATGGTCGGGCGCGTAGCCGCCTCGCAGATGGCCTGGGCATCGATGAAATCGTTCTTGTTGCCGAAGACAAACGGGCGGATGTACTGCGGTGCGATCAGTTGTACGGTATGACCGAAGCCCGTCAGCTTGCGTGCCAGCCAGTGCGCGCCGCAGCAGGCCTCCATCACGATGCGGCAGGGAGGCTGTTTCGCGAGAAATTCGATGAGACTGTTGCGATTGAACTGCTTCTTGAGGACCGGGTTGCCGCGCGGGTCGTGCCCAATCAGATGAAAGCTGTGCTTGCCGATATCCAGACCGATGAGTGTGACGGTTGCCATGATGCTCTCCCCGAAGAAGAAAAAATGCCTCAGCAGGTTTGACGCCTGCTGAGGCATTTAGGTCAGGCTGACCATCACATTAAGCCCCGCCCCGGCGGGGCTTTTTGTTTGTCCCGCATATGGATGATGGCTGGACGCTATTGACCGCGGGCGGCTACAATCGACGGTTTCAGGATGCGTACAAAGACCGCAAATGCAGGTATTTCTGGGGGATCCGCGTCGTTTCGCCCTGCCGGGCTGCGCGCTGACCATAGGCAATTTCGATGGTGTGCACCAAGGGCATAGACGCATGCTGCACAGGCTGCGCCTGGAGGCGCAGGCGCGCGAGCTGCCTACCGCGCTGCTGACGTTCGAGCCGCACCCGCGAGAATTCTTCAGCCGGGTAAACCCGCCCGCTCGGTTGTCGACGCTGCGCGACAAGTTTAGCTTGTTGCGAGAGCTGGGACTGGTGGATTATGTTTTCGTCTACCGTTTCAATCACAGCTTCGCCAGCATGACGGCGTCGGATTTTGTCGATCGCGTGCTGGTGCAAGAATTGCAGACCCGTTATTTGCTGATCGGCGACGATTTTCAGTTTGGCGCCGGACGCAAAGGAGATTTCGACCTCCTGGCTTCCTGCCCCCATTTCGCCACGGAGGCCATGCCTTCCGTGCTGGTGCAGGGAGAACGTGCCTCCAGCACGCTGATTCGGGAGCGGCTGGCCGCTGGCGATCTCGATTCGGCCAACGGCTTGCTGGGCGAGGCGTACCGGATATCAGGCAAGGTGATGCATGGCAAGAAGCTGGGCAGAACCATAGGCTTTCCCACCGCCAACATCCATCTGCCGCACCTGAAGCCGGCATTGCAGGGGGTGTTTGTGGTGGAGGCGGATACGCCGTTCGGCCGCTTGGGCGGCGTGGCCAGCCTGGGGCTGAACCCCACGGTCAGCGACACGCCTGACTACAAGCTGGAAGTGCACCTGTTCGATTTTGCCGGCGACCTCTACGGCAAGCGTCTGACCGTACGATTCCTGAAGAAGCTGCGCGATGAAGCGCGCTATGATGATTTGGCGACACTGGTGGCGCAGATAGAGCGCGACGCGGCCAGTGCCAAGACCTATTTGACAAGTTTGCAGCGAGAGCAGGCATGAGCATCGATTATCGTAAAACCGTAAACCTGCTGGATACACCCTTCGCCATGCGCGGGGATCTGGCCAAACGCGAACCGGCCTGGGTCAAGCGCTGGCAGGAAGAGAAGCGCTATGAAAAGCTGCGCAAGCTGTCCGCCGGCCGTCCCAAGTTCATCCTGCATGACGGCCCGCCGTACGCCAACAACGACATCCACCTGGGCCACGCGGTCAACAAGGTGCTGAAGGACATCATCGTCCGTTCCAAGACCCTGGCCGGCTTCGACGCGCCCTATGTTCCGGGCTGGGACTGCCACGGCTTGCCTATCGAGCTGATGGTGGAAAAGCTGCACGGCAAGGACATCCCGGCCGCCAAGTTCCGCGAGCTGTGCCGCGAGTACGCCAAGGAGCAGGTGGCGCGTCAGAAGAAGGGCTTCATCCGCCTGGGCGTGCTGGGCGATTGGGACAACCCGTACCTGACCATGGATTTCAAGACCGAAGCCGACATCGTGCGCACCCTCGGCAAGATCCATGAAAACGGCTACCTGAGCAAGGGCGAGAAGCCAGTGCACTGGTGCATCGAGTGCGGTTCCTCGCTGGCGGAAGCCGAAGTGGAATACGAAGACAAGGTGTCGCCGGCGATCGACGTCGGCTTCAAGGTGGTCGATGCCGACAAGGCTTCCGCCGCCTTCGACGCCGATGCCAACGGCGCGATGGCCGTGATCTGGACCACCACACCGTGGACGCTGCCGGCCAACCAGGCCGTCGCCGCCGGCGCCAGCCTGGATTACCAGCTGGTGGACACCCCCAAGGGCAAGCTGATCCTGGGCAAGGATCTGGTCGAGTCGGCGATGAAGCGCTATGGCGTGGACGAGTACCGCGTGTTGGGCGAAGCCAAGGGCCAGGCGCTGGAGCTGATCGCGCTGCAGCACCCGTTCTATGACCGCCAGGTGCCGGTGATTCTGGGCGACCACGTCACCACCGACGCCGGCACCGGCTTGGTACACACCGCGCCGGCCCATGGTTTGGAAGACTTCCAGGCCGGCCTGCAGTACAAGCTGCCCATCGCCAATCCGGTGGCGGACGACGGCCGCTACAAGAGCACCACCGAGCTGTTCGCCGGCATGCTGGTATGGGATGCCAACCCGCGCGTGATCGAGACGCTGGAGTCGCGCGGCACGCTGGTGCACAAGGCCAAGCTGGAACATAGCTATCCGCATTGCTGGCGCCACAAGACGCCGATCATCTTCCGCGCCACGCCGCAATGGTTCATCAGCATGGACCGTCAGGCCAATGGCGGCGAGACGTTGCGCGAGATCAGCCAGCGCGCCGTCGACGCCACCGAATTCTTCCCGGCCTGGGGCCGCGCGCGTCTGGACGCGATGATCAAGAACAGCCCCGACTGGTGCGTGTCGCGCCAGCGTAACTGGGGCGTGCCGATGACCTTCTTCATTCACAAGGAGTCGGGCGAGCTGCATCCGCGTTCCGCCCAGCTGCTGGAGGAAGTGGCGCTGCGCATCGAGCAGCAGGGCATCGAAGCCTGGTTCAGTCTGGACGCCAAGGAATTGCTGGGCGACGAGGCCGAGCAATACCGCAAGCTGACCGACACGCTGGACGTGTGGTTCGACTCCGGTGCCACTCACTTCGCGGTGCTGAAGCAGCGCCCGGAGCTGGCCTGGCCGGCCGACCTGTACCTGGAAGGCTCCGACCAGCACCGCGGCTGGTTCCAGTCGTCGCTGAAGACCGGCTGCGCCACCATCGGCCGCGCGCCGTACAAGCAGCTCCTGACCCACGGCTTCACCGTGGACGACAAGGGCTACAAGATGTCCAAGTCCAAGGGCAACGGCATCGCGCCGGAAGAGATCTGCGGCACGCTGGGCGCGGACATCCTGCGGCTGTGGGTGGCCAGCGCGGACTACTCCGGCGACATGTCGCTGTCGCAGGAAATCCTGAAGCGCACCACCGAAAGCTACCGCCGCCTGCGCAACACCATCCGCTTCCTGCTGGCCAACCTGTCGGATTTCGATCCGCTGGAAAACACCGTGCCGCTGGCCGACATGGTGGAGCTGGACCAGTACGCGCTGCTGCGCGCGCGCGAGGTGCAGGAGAAGGTGGTGGGCGAGCTGTACTCGCGCTACGCCTTCCACCATGTGGTGCAGGAAGTGGTCGGCTATTGCTCGGAAGACCTGGGCGCCTTCTATCTGGACGTGATCAAGGACCGCCTGTACACCACCCAGGCCGACAGTCACGCGCGCCGCAGCGCGCAGACTGCGCTCTACCACATCACGCGCAGCCTGTTGCTGATGGTGGCGCCCATCCTGTGCTTCACCGCCGACGAGGCGTGGAACGTGCTGGTGGACAGCGAGGAAGAGTCCACGCTGTATCACATCTGGCATGAGTTCCCGGCGCAGGCGCTTGAGCGCGAGTCCGCGTTGTCCGCCAAGTGGCTGGCCATCCGCGAGCTGCGCGCCGCCGTCAACAAGCAGATCGAGGAACTGCGCAGCGCGGATAAGCTGGGCTCGTCCCTGCAAGCGGAGGTGGACATCGCCGCCCCGGCCGATCTGGCGCCTGTCCTGCGCAGCTTGGGCGAGGAACTGAAGTTCGTGCTGATCGTGTCCAAGGCGACGGTGCGCGAGGCTGCCGAGCTGGCTATCCACGTGACGCCGTCGACGCATGAAAAGTGCGACCGCTGCTGGCATTATCGTGCCGACGTGGGCAGCCATGCCGGCCACGGCGCGGTGTGCGGCCGCTGCGTGGACAACCTGGATGGCCAGGGCGAGCAGCGCCTGCACGCCTGATCGATTCGGGGCCGCTGCGGCGGCCCCAACTGCAATTGGAAACCGATAGATGGATTCTGCAATGACTATGTCCGGCGAGCGCCGATGGTCCAAGTGGTTTGTGCTGGCGGCGCTGGTCATCGTGCTGGATCAGCTCAGCAAGCTGTATTTCAACGGCAGCTACCAATATGGGGAAGCGCGGCCAGTGATAGACGGTTTCTTCAGCTTTACCCTGATTTACAATCCGGGCGCCGCGTTCAGCTTTCTGCATGACGCGGGCGGCTGGCAGAAGTATCTGTTCACCGTGCTGGCCTTCGCCGTATCCGGCTGGCTGGGGTGGAGCATCGTCAAGGGACGCTTTTCCGTGCTGATGAATCTGGCCGCCGCCTTCATCATCGGCGGCGCGCTGGGCAATGTGATAGACCGCTTGGCCTATGGCCATGTGATCGACTTCATATTGGTGCACTACTACCACCAGTGGTACTACCCAGCGTTCAACCTGGCGGATTCCTTCATCTGCGTCGGCGCGGCGCTGATGGTGCTGGACGGCTTCAAGAAGCCGTCGCGTTGAGCGAGGCGGCGCTTGATCGTAACGATGGCCCGCGGCGCGGGCCATTCGCGCATTTTCCGGGCAAAACCCCGGCCTGATTAAGGAAATACGGATGACGAAGACCATCATGCTCGCCAACCCGCGCGGCTTCTGCGCCGGGGTGGACCGAGCCATCGCCATCGTCGAGCGCGCCATCGAGCTGTACGGCGCGCCCATCTACGTGCGTCACGAGGTGGTGCACAACCGTTTTGTGGTGGACAACTTGCGCGCCAAGGGCGCGGTGTTCATCGAGGAGTTGAAGGATGTGCCGGCCGGCAGCACGCTGGTCTACTCCGCGCATGGCGTGCCGCTGTCGGTTCGCGCCGAGGCCGAGGCGCTGGGGCTCAATGTGTTTGACGCGACCTGTCCGCTGGTGACCAAGGTGCACGTCGAGGTCAAGCGCATGCGTCAGGCTGGCATGGAGATCATCATGATCGGCCATGCCGGCCACCCGGAGGTGGAAGGCACAATGGGACAGGCCGAGGGCGGCATGTATCTGGTGGAAAACGAAGCCGACGTGGCCAGGCTGCAGGTCGCCAACCCGGATCAGCTGTCCTACGTCAGCCAGACTACGCTGTCGGTGGACGAGACACGCGACATCATCACCGCGCTCAAGGCGCGCTTTCCCAATATCCATAGCCCCAAGAAGGACGACATCTGTTATGCCACGCAAAACCGCCAGGACGCGGTGAAGCTGCTGGCCGAGCAATGCGATATGGTGGTGGTGGTGGGCTCGCCCAACAGTTCCAACTCCAATCGCCTGCGCGAAGTGGCGGCGCTGAAGGGGGTGGATGCCTATATGGTGGACAACGCCGATCTGCTGGAGCCTGCCTGGTTCGCCGGCAAGAGCAAGGTGGGCGTGACGGCCGGCGCCAGCGCGCCGGAAGTGCTGGTGCAGGCGGTGATAGACCGCATCAAGACTTTCGATGTCAGCCAGGTGAGCGAGCTGCCTGGCGTCGAGGAAAACACGGTGTTCGCCTTGCCGCCGGCCTTGCGGCAGGCCTAAGGGAGTTTGGCCTTCCAACTGACAGACCTGCCCTGTGGCAGGTCTGTTTTGTTATTGGCATCGAAGTGGTTTCAGATTGAGATTTACATGCTTGCCGCAGTTGATTAGTATGAAATACGAATTATGACAATAAAATGCGCCGGCGCTTGTTTCCAACCTGTTTTCCGCGGATGAAACCATGAATCTCGTCAAACCTATCATGTTATTGGCCGCCACGGCTTGGCTGACCGCGTGCGCTTCCCCGGCCGGTGCGGACAAGAGTGCTGCGGCTGAGGAACGGTACTCTGATGCCACTTACATTACCGGAAGCAATATACCTCGCCACACTAGCGTTAACACTGAGACATTAAGCGACTCTGCCCAGCAACAGTTGTTTGATCAGATCCGGCGTGGCAGCGCCAGTAGCGCTAGTCACAATTAACTGGAGAGCCATGATCGGTCATCCTGGATGAGGCTGCTCGCCGGCACTGCTAAAACGGCAGTTCCGGCTGCACGCCCTGGGGGTGTTCGATGCGCGCCTCGGTGCTGCCTTCCGCCAGCCGCAGCATGACTTTCTCGTGATTCAACAGTTCGGCCGGGCTTTTCACTGCCTGGCCGTTCTGTTTTTGCACGATGGCGTAGCCGCGCGCCAGCACCGCCTCCGGATTGAGCGCTGTCAGCGTGGCGGCCAGTTGCGCCAGCTGCTGCGCGCGCCGCTCCAGCAGGCGGTCGCGGGCGCGCTGCAGGCGGGATTGCTGCTGTTGCAGCTGCGCGGCGCGCGCGGATAGGTCGGGCCGGTGGCGCGCGACGCGGCTGCCGGCCAGTTGCAGCCGCCAGCGCCCTTGTTCAAAAACGGCATGCACGCGTTGGCGCAGCGTTCGCGCCAGGGCGTCCAGCCGCTCGCTTTGCGTCTGCAGCCTGGCCCCGGGATGGGTGAGCCGGCGGCCCAGGAAGTCCAGCTGCTGCGCCTTGTCGGTCAACAGCCGGTTCAGCGCCCGCTCCAGCGCGCGGCGGGTTTGCTCCAGCTGGATGGCTAGGTGCTCGCGGTTGGGCGACACCAGTTCCGCGGCGGCGGTGGGGGTCGGCGCGCGCCGATCGGCGACGAAGTCGCAGATGGTGAAGTCGGTTTCGTGGCCGACGCCGCTGACGGTGGGAATGGGGCTGGCGGCCACGGCGCGGGCGACGATTTCCTCGTTGAACGACCACAGGTCTTCAATGCTGCCGCCGCCGCGGCAGACGATCAGCACATCCACCTCCTTGCGCGCGCCGGCCAGGCGGATGGCGTTGGCGATCTGTTGCGCCGAGCCTTCGCCCTGCACCTGGGCGGGGTAGAGGATCAGTGGAATACCGGGCATGCGGCGTCGCAGCGTGCTGACCACGTCGCGCAATGCGGCGGCGGCGGGCGAGGTGACGATGCCGATGGCGGCGGGGTGCGCGGGCAGTTCGCGTTTGCGTGACGCCTCAAACAATCCCTCGGCCTGCAGCTTGGCCTTCAGCCGTTCAAACGCCTCGTACAGGCGGCCCAGGCCGGCGGCGCGCATTTCGCCAACCGTGATCTGAAAGTCGCCGCGCGCTTCGTACAGGGTCACTTGGCCGCGCAGCTCCACCTGCATGCCTTCCTGCGGTCGGAACGGCAACAGGGCGAGCTTGTGGCGGAACATTACGCAGCGCACCTGGGCGCCGCCGTCTTTCAGCGAGAAGTAAGCGTGGCCGGAAGCCGCCAGCGTCAGGTTGGAAATTTCTCCGCCTATCCACAATGGCGGGATGCCGGCTTCCAGCAGGTCGCGCGCCATGCGGTTGAGAGAGGAGACGCTGATCACATCTTGGCTGCGATCAAGAAAATTCTGTCTTGTCAAGTGATCCACAATCGTAGGCTGGAGTAATTATTCGGTATCCGCTCTGGCGGGAGGCGCACAGGAGCGTTTGCTATTGAATTGAATTTCCAATTAAATCATAGGCTTGCAATTATTCATCCCAGCGTGGCTTTGGGGCTGGAACGTTTATGGGGCGGGCCTTTTGGCCGCCTGTTCACCGGCTTATCAACAAAGTTATCCACAGCGGGGGCGGCAGGGCCTGACGGCGGGCTTTGCGGCGAGGGACTGCGCTTGCTGGGATGGATTTTATTTGTTTGGTATTTTGACCGCAGAGTAAGCGCTTGCTATTTGCTTGCCGATCAAGCGGTTGCGCGCGCGGCTGCGCCGGAGCCATCCGCCAGGCAATATGATACAACAGCGAGCCGCTTGATCGGTTCGCATTGCACCCGAAACGAAAGGAGGCCGGCATGGCGGACTTGCGCTGCGTGCAAGCGGACATTACCCGGATGGAGGTGGAGGCCATCGTCAACGCCGCCAACAACAGTCTGCTGGGCGGCGGCGGCGTGGACGGCGCCATTCACCGGGCGGCGGGACCGGAGCTGCTGGCGGCTTGCCGGCGCCTGGGGGGCTGTCCGACGGGGGAGGCCAGGCTGACGCCAGGTTTCAATCTGTCGGCGCCATATGTGATCCATACCGTGGGGCCGGTCTGGCAGGGCGGCGGCCATGGCGAACCGGCGCTGCTGGCGGCGTGCTATCGCAACAGCCTGGACTTGGCCGAGCGGCACGGCTTGGCCAGCATCGCCTTTCCGGCCATCAGTTGCGGCGCGTATGGCTATCCGCTGGACGACGCGTGTCGGCTGGCGGTGGCGACGGTGCGGGGCTGGCTGGCCGCGCAGCCTCACGCGTTGTGCGAAATCTGGCTGGTGGCCTACGACGCGGGCGTTTTGGAGGGCTATCGGCGCGCGCTCAGCTGACTTCGTCCTTGGCCGGACGCGGCAGTTGGCCGCCGCAATGTTTGCAAAAGCGAGCGTCCCAGTCATGCCCCTCGCTGAAACAATGCGGGCATAGCCGGGTGGCGGAGCGGTTGTCAGGCGTGGGATCGGGCGCGCTGCGCGCGATCTCGGCGCTGACAATGCCGGTGGGCACGGCGATGATGCCGTAGCCGGTGATCATCACCAGGCTGGCCACGGCCTGGCCCAGCGGCGTTTTCGGCGTGATGTCGCCGAAGCCGACCGTGGTCAGCGTGACGATGGCCCAGTAGATGCTGACGGGAATGCTGGTGAAGCCGTCTTCCGGTCCTTCTATCACGTACATCAGCGTGCCCAGCACGATGACCAGCAAGATGACGGTGACCAGGAACACGGTGATCTTGCGGCGGCTGGCCAGCAAGGCGCGCCGCAGCTGCGCGGCCTCGCCCAGGTGGCGGCTCAGCTTGAGGATGCGGAACATCCGGAGCAGGCGCAGGATGCGGATGTCGGCCAGGAAGCGGCTTTCCGGGATGAACAGCCCCAGGTATAGCGGCAGGATGGACAGCAAGTCGATCACGCCGAAGAAGCTCTTCACATAGCGCATGGGCTTGTGCACGCAGATCAGCCGCAGGGCGTACTCGATGGTGAACAGCAGGGTGAAGGTCCAGTCCAAGATGGTCAGCAGCGTGCCGTAGCGCTGCTTGATCGACGACACGCTTTCCAGCATCACGCAGGCGACGGATGCGAGAATGGCCGCGATCAGCGCCATGTCGAAGATGCGGCCGGCCCGGGTGTCGGCCTCGTAGATGACGATGTAGAGCTTGCGGCGCCAGCCGGACAGCGGGATCAGATTTTCCTGGGTAGGCATGGGAATCTTGTCTGTTTGGTTTTGACTATAAGCAAGCGGCTTAGAGGGAGCGGCCGGCATTTGGTTTACAGGATATAAGCAAAGGATATTAGGCTGATTGCTTGTCATTAATTATGATGTCGAGGAATATCGACATTGATATTCATGGTTGATGAGGAATAAGACGATGCGCATTGCCAACACCATCACCGACCTGATCGGCAACACGCCGCTGGTCAAGCTCAACCGGGTCACCGAAGGCTGCGTCGCCACGGTGGCGGCCAAGCTGGAGTTCTTCAATCCGGCGCACAGCGTCAAGGACCGCATCGCGGTGGCGATGCTGGACGCGGCGGAACAGGCCGGCAAGATCCAGCCCGATACCGTCATCGTGGAGCCGACCTCGGGCAACACCGGCATCGGCCTGGCCATGGTGTGCGCGGCGCGCGGCTACAAGCTGGTGATCACCATGCCGGAAACCATGAGCAAGGAGCGCCGCCAGTTGCTGAAGGCCTATGGCGCGGAGTTGATCCTGACGCCGGGAGCGGACGGCATGGGCGGCGCCATCGCCAAGGCCAAGGCGCTGGTGGACGAGTTCCCGGACACCTATTTCATGCCGCAGCAGTTCGAGAACCCTGCCAACCCGGCCATCCACCGCCATACCACGGCGGAAGAGGTGTGGAACGATACCGACGGCAAGGTGGACATCTTCGTGGCCGGCGTGGGCACCGGCGGCACCATCACCGGGGTGGGCGAAGTGTTGAAGGCGCGCAAGCCCGGCGTGCAGATCGTGGCGGTGGAGCCGGATGCCTCGCCGGTGTTGTCCGGCGGCGCCAAGGGGCCGCACCCGATCCAGGGCATAGGCGCCGGTTTCGTGCCGGCCATTCTGAATACCGATGTTTACGACGAAATCATCCGCGTCCAGAACGAAGACGCGCTGCGAACCGCGCGCGAAGTCGCCACCAAGGAGGGCATCCTGGTGGGCATTTCGTCCGGCGCGGCGGTGTGGTCGGCGCTGCAACTGGCCAAGCGGCCGGAAAACGCCGGCAAGCTGATCGTGGTGGTGATTCCGTCCTTCGGCGAACGCTATCTGTCCACGGTGTTGTTCGAGCATTTGGCGTAGTCCGCCTCGCGCATGGGCAAGGGCCTCGGCATCGCGCCGGGGCTTAATGTGATGGTCAGCCTGACCTAAATGCCTCAGCAGGCGTCAAACCTGCTGAGGCATTTCTTCTTCGGGGAGAGCATCATGGCAACCGTCACACTCATCGGTCTGGATATCGGCAAGCACAGCTTTCATCTGATCGGGCACGACCCGCGCGGCAACCCGGTCCTCAAGAAGCAGTTCAATCGCAACAGTCTCATCGAATTTCTCGCGAAACAGCCTCCCTGCCGCATCGTGATGGAGGCCTACTGCGGCGCGCACTGGCTGGCACGCAAGCTGACGGGCTTCGGTCATACCGTACAACTGATCGCACCGCAGTACATCCGCCCGTTTGTCTTCGGCAACAAGAACGATTTCATCGATGCCCAGGCCATCTGCGAGGCGGCTACGCGCCCGACCATGCGCTACGTTGCCGCCAAGAGTGCCGAACAGCAAGCCTTGTCGGCACTGCATCGCCTGCGGGAATCTCGCATTGCCGAACGAATACAGACCAACAACCAGATCCATGCGCTGCTGCTGGAGTTCGGCATCGCGCTTCCTGTCGGGGTACGGGGGATCACGCAGCTGCCGATGCTGCTGATGGACGAGACCAACGGCTTGCCCGTCAAGGCCCGGCAGATCCTGCAACGCCAGCTGGATCACTACCGTCTGCTCAAGACCGAGATCGACGAGCTGGATCACGAGATTGCCACAGAAGCCCGACAGGACGATGTCGCCCGGCGGTTGATGACCATTCCCGGCATCGGTGCGATCACCGCCAGCCAGTTGTCGGCGGACGCCGGCAATGCCAAGGGCTATGGCAATGCCCGTGACTTTGCGGCATCGCTGGGTCTGGTCCCGCGACAATACTCGACAGGCGGGAAGTCCAAGCTGCTGGGCATCAGCAAACGCGGTGACAAGAGCCTGCGTCGCCTGCTGGTGCAATGCGCACGGGTGATCATGCAGAACGCGCCGCGCTGGAAGAGTGCGATGGCAGCGTGGACGGTGGCGCTGATGCAGCGTCGCCACTCGAATATCGTGGCCTGCGCACTGGCCAACAAACTGGCACGGGTCGTGTGGGCGCTACTCGCCAAAGGCGGCGAGTACCGTCCCCAGGCCCGCGCACTGACTGAAATGCAAACCGCCGGGTAAACCCGGCGGCGAGTAGAAGCCTGCTTTTGCCAAGACAGATACTGATGACGACAACCGGCCCACGGCCTGCAGGATACCCCGATCGTAAAAACAGTCATGACAGACTGAGGGCTTTTTAGGGACTTGCAGGAGCGGCTCACATCATGGATCGGGCTCTATTGTGCCCATCAAGAATCCGGATAGATTAGAGCAAGCCTACCCCGTCATGATTCATCAGCACGCTGTTCTTGCAAAGGTCAGGCTGACCATAGATTTTATTTGCCGCTGGCATTGACGTCGCGCCGGCAAGGCGGGCTACAATGGCCGCCATGAAAAAGCTGATCATCGGTTTGACCTTGTTGGGCGGTTTGAGCGCTTGCAGCAGCCTGCAGCAGCCGGCCGCTCCGGTTCACGGCGGCCCGGTCGCGGTCCGGCCGCCTCATCCCGTCGCCGCGCCGCAGCCGAACAAGCAAGCGCAGTTGCTGGACGAGGCGGATGGATTGGCTGATCGCGTCAAGGCTGGCGAGCTGAGCCGCACCGCGGCGGCAGACCTGCTGAATGCCGCCCGGCTGCGCATCGTCGGCAGCAATGCGGTGGACAACGACACTTTCGCGCTGTATCGGGAATTGACGGCGGAGCGCGACGCCGGCCGTATCGACTCAGACGTGTTCCGCGCCAAGCTGGAGGCCCATCTGCGGGGATGGCTGCGTCGCTGGCCCCAGTACGCGCCGAAACCGGCAGATCCGGCCTTCACCAACTTCCTGCTCAAACTGTACGGCCTGCCGCCGCTGGGTTACTGATGAAGTCCAAGAAGTCCTCAAGCGTCGCCTGCCCTTGCGGCGGCGGCGAACTGGCCGCCTGCTGCGGCCGCTATCATCAGCCGGACGCGCCGCCGGCCCCCACCGCTCAAGCCTTGATGCGCTCGCGCTACAGCGCCTTCGCCTTGGGGCTGGAAGACTATCTGCTGGCTACCTGGCATCCTTCCACCCGTCCGGAAACGCTGGGCCTGGAGGAAGACGCTGGCGTGGTGAAATGGATAGGCCTGGAAATCAAGCGTTGCGAGGCGGGGCGGGAAGGCGACAGCGAAGGCACGGTCGAATTCGTCGCGCGCTGGAAGGTGGGCGGCAAGGCGGAGCGCCTGCATGAGATCAGCCGCTTCGTCCGCGAGGATGGACGCTGGTATTACGTGGCGGGCGAGTTGCGCTGAACGGCGCTTGCGCTGGCGCAAATCTGCGGCGATCAAGGTTTGACCCTGCTTGCGTCATGGCGGGAGCATAGGGCTTTCCCTCTCCGGAAAAGCCCATGCTTACTCTCTACTCTGATTCCCATCGTCTGCAGCACGGCCGTTCCGAACTGATAGACGGCACCCTCAAGCCCTGTTTCGAAACCCCCTCCCGCGCCGACATGGTGCTGGCCGCCGTGCGCGAGCGCGATCTGGGCGATGTGATTCATCCGCGCCGCCATGGCCTGGCGCCGATTCTGCGTGTGCATGACGAGGGCTATGTGCGCTTTCTGGAGACCGCCTGGCAGCGTTGGACAGCCTTGGGCCGCGATTGCGACGCGCTGCCCAAAATGTGGCAGATCCGCCGCCTGCGCGAGACCGTGCCGGAGCAGGTGGAGGGCCAGCTCTGTTATTACTCCATGGACTGCGGCACGCCCATCACCGCCGGCACCTGGCAGGCCGCCACGGCTGCCGCGGATGCGGCGCTGACCGGCGCTGAGCGGCTGATAGGCGGCGAGCGCGCCGTCTTCGCGCTGACACGGCCGCCCGGCCATCACGCGGCCAGCGATTACTGCGGCGGCTACTGCTTCTTCAACAACGCCGCCATCGCCGCCCAGGCGCTGCGCGATCACGGCATGCGCCGCGTGGCGGTGCTGGATGTCGACTATCACCACGGCAATGGCACCCAGGACATTTTCTACCGCCGCTCCGACGTGCTGTTCCTGTCCATTCATGGCGATCCGCGCACCGAATACCCGTTCTTCCTGGGCCATGCCGATGAAAAGGGCGAAGACGAAGGTTTGGGCTACAACTTCAACTTCCCCTTGGCGGCCGGCTCCTGCGTCAGCACCTGGTTTTTCGCCCTCGATTGCGCGCTGGAGCAGATTGCCCGTTTCGGGGCGGACGCGCTGGTGGTGTCGCTTGGCGTAGACACTTTCCGCGGCGATCCGATTTCCCGCTTCCAGCTGGAGACACCGGACTTCACCACGCTGGGCGCCCGTCTGGCGGGGCTCAAGCTGCCCACTCTGTTCTGTTTGGAGGGCGGCTATGCCGTGGGGCCGATAGGCGACAACGTCGCCAATGTGCTGTGCGGTTTCGAGGCGCGCGCCTAGCAAAGATTTTTAGGGCAGCGTGGCCTATGTTCAAAGAGCCTGCGCCGCGGCTGGGGACGCCGCGGGCGGGCGGGATCATTTGGAGAGGCTGATGGGGAAGAGTATCGACAGTTTGATTAGCCGGCTGGGCGCGCCGCGCCCGCCATTGGGCAGCATGCCCGCCTCCGCGCAGCGAAGCGTCGCTGCCGCTTTGTCCGGCGAAATGGCGCTGGAGTTGCTGGCCTTGGCCGCGGTATTTGAGAACAGCAGCGAGGCGCTGGCGGGCGAACTGCTGGGCGCGGCCATTGCCGACGCCTGGGAGGCGCTGGACGATGGCCAGATGCTGAGGGCCACCCAGGCCTGCCGCGACATCCTGAGCGGCGCGGCGGGCGGCGGCATGCGCCGGCATTGAGCGCGGCCAGTCCGCAAAGACCGCGGATCCGCCGCATGGGCGCCAAGAAGTTTCTTGGCATGGGCAACGCAAAGGAAGGGAGGGAATATGGGACTGGCCTTGAAAAACCTGCTGAGCGCGCTGGAAAGCCAGCGGGTGGGGAATGTCGAAGTCGTGGCGGAGCTGGACGTTCCGGTGGTGAGGATGCTGGAAGTGCCGCTGGATCTGACCGCCTGCCGCGAACTGCGCGTGCTGGCCCAGGTATTCAACGGCGAGCAATCCGCCCTGGCGTCCGCAGTGTTGCGGGCGGCCCTGCTGGACATGCAGGCGCATCTGGATGAGGAGCTGGACCAGCTGGCGCATCTGGCGCGCAACTCGCTGGATGACTGCAAGTCCTGAAGCGTCGAGCATGGAGTGAATCAAGCCGGCCGGACAGCGATGTCCGGCCTTTTGCTTTGCAGCAAATTTCAGGCCTGGCGACATGGATGGTAAGAAAGACGAAGTGGCGGATTTCGGCCGTTGACGGTGGTCAACAAGGGGGTGGGAAAGAGATGGGAAAGGGGACGCGACCGGCCTAGCATCGCTGCCATCGTTCTAAGCAGGAGTATCTGTCATGCATGGCAAAACAAGCCTTACCCTGATCGCTACGGCCATTCTGGCGCTATTGGGCGCCGACGCGGCTCAGGCCTGCACCTCCCTGGTGGTGGGCAAGCTGGCGTCCGCGGATGGATCGTTGATGGTGGCGCGCAACGAGGACTATTACATCAATAACTGGAACAAGCGCGAGGTGATCCACCCGCGGCGCGAGGCGGACAAGGACGAGCAGCTCAGTTTCAAGAATGGCCTGAAGGTGCCGGCGCCCAAGACCTTGTATCGCTACACCGGTCTGATGGATTGGAACGGCGACACCCTGGCCGGCGATGGCCTGTATGAAGAGCGCGGGGTCAACGAGTTCAATGTGGCCGTCACCGCCACCAACAGCGCGCAGGTCAACAAGCAGGCCGCTGCTGCCGATCCGCTGGTGGACAGCGGCGTGATCGAGGCGGTGATCCCTTCCCTGATTTTGCCGCAGGCCAAGCGCGCGCGCGAGGGCGTCGAGCTGCTGGGCCGTTACATCCAGCAGTATGGCGCGGGCGAGGGCAACGGGGTGTTGATCGCGGACCCGAACGAGGCCTGGTATATGGAAATCGGTTCCGGCCACCATTGGCTGGCCTACCGCCTGCCGCAGGACGGCTACCTGATCGTCGCCAATGGCTTGCGTCTGCACGGCGTGAACCTGCAGGACAAGGCCAATGTGCTGTCCAGCCCCGGCTTGGCCGATTTCGTGCGCCAGCACAAGCTGCTGCCGTCGGTGGACGAACGGGCTTTCAATTTCGCCAAGGCCTTCGGCGTGACTGGCGATCCGTACAACGTGGACCGCGAATGGCTGGCCCAGCATAGGTTGACGCCCTCGCTCAAGCAGGCGACTAGACAGGATCAATACCCGCTGTTGCAGAAGCCGGACCATAAGTTGTCGGTTGCGGACGTGGCGGGCGTATTGCGCGCCGATTTCACCGGCACGCCGCTGGCCAAGCGCGCCGACGCCGAGCGGCCGATAGGCGTGGACCGCACCATCGAATCGCATATTTTCCAGTTGCGCGCCGACATGCCGCAGCCGTTCGCGGTGCTGACCTGGCAATCGTTCGGCAGTCCGGCGGGCGCGGTTTTCGTGCCCATGTACGAGAATGCGCTGAAAGACGTGGCCGCGCCCTTGCGCAGCGGCAGCGCGCAGTATGAGGGCCAGTCCGCCTACTGGGCCTTCCGCGGCAACGCGACCTTGGCGCAAGCCAATCCGGCCAAGTACGGGCCGGTGCTGCGGGCTTGGCAGGGCAAGCTGGAGAGCCAGCTGCAGGTCGGGCAGCCGCATGTGGACGCCATGCTGAAGACGCTGTACGCGGCCAATCCGCAGACCGCGCAAGCCTTGGCCAATCAATGGAGCAACGGCGCGATGCTGTGGGCGGTGCAGTCGGCGCGCGACGTCAACCAGGCGCTGATGACCGACATGACCAAGTCCAGCGAGAAAAAGTACAGCCCGGAGGAGTTGGAGAAGATCAAGAGCTTGTAAGCGGAAACGAACAAGGGGGCCTGGCCCCCTTTTTTCATGCCAGCAGTTCGGCGATGCGCTGGGCCAGTTCGGCCGGCTCGGTTTGCGGCGCGTGGCGGGAGACGACGCGGCCGGTCTTGTCCACCAGGAACTTGGTGAAGTTCCATTTAATCATTTCGCTGCCCAGCAGGCCGGGCTGTTGCTGTTTCAGATAGCGCCACAGCGGATGGGCATCGTCGCCGTTGACGTCTATCTTGTCCGCCATGACGAAGTCCACGCCGTAGTTTTTCTGGCAGAACGCGCCGATCTCATCCGCCGCGCCCGGCTCCTGCGCGCCGAACTGGTTGCAAGGGAAGCCGATCACAGTCAGCCCCTGCTCCGCGTAATCGGCATGCAGCTGCTGCAGCCCGGCGTATTGGCCGGTGAAGCCGCAGCGGCTGGCGGTATTGACCAGCAATAGCGCGCGGCCGCGGTATTCGGCCAGGGATTGCTCGACGCCGTCCAGGCGGCGGAAGGAGAAGTCGTAGATGTCCATCTGTGGTTTTCCATTTGGGTGAGAACCATAGATGCGGCCGGCATGAGGATAGACAAGGGCGGGGCATAAAAAGGGGGCGCAGCGGCAAGGGGGAACCGCGACGCCCCAAGAAGAAACAGCTTGCTGTGCAAAGGGTTGGCACAACCGGGATGTCAGCTAACCCTTCGTTTAGCCTAGAACAGATGGCGTAAATTGCGAGGGGGATTTTTAGGCGTGAAGCAAAACAGGATGGCCGTGGCCATCCTGTTTTGCTTGGGCGCGGGAAGCGCTCAGGGGCGGGGCAGGGTGACGCCCACCTGGCCCTGGTATTTGCCGGCGCGGTCCTTGTAGGACACGTCGCACACTTCGTCGGATTCGAAGAACAGCACCTGCGCCACGCCCTCGTTGGCGTAGATCTTGGCCGGCAGCGGCGTGGTATTGGAGAACTCCAGCGTCACATAGCCTTCCCACTCCGGCTCGAACGGGGTGACGTTGACGATGATGCCGCAGCGGGCGTAGGTGGACTTGCCCAGGCAGACGGTCAGCACGCTGCGCGGAATGCGGAAATACTCCACGGTGCGCGCCAGCGCGAAGCTATTGGGCGGAATGATGCAATAGCCCTTGCCGGAGACTTCGACGAAGGAGTTGGGATCGAAGCTCTTGGGGTCGACGATGGTGCTGTTGATGTTGGTGAACACCTTGAATTCGTCGGCGCAGCGGATATCGTAGCCGTAGCTGGAGGTGCCGTAGGAAATCAGCTTCTGGCCGTCGGCGGCCATTTTCACTTGGTTGGGCTCGAACGGTTCTATCATGCCCTGTTCGGCCGCCATGCGGCGTATCCACTTGTCCGATTTGATGCTCATGTCGTTTGGCCCGTGTGTCCTGGATTTCAATGCCGCAATTTTAACCGTTTCAAGGGGATTGGCGCTATGGCGATGCCGTCCGGCGCGGGCTTGATTTCGATCAATCCGGTCAGGGGTTGTGACAAATTGTCGCGGGTCCTTGGGGCGAGCTTGGATATAATAATGCAAATTATTCCCGTTATTGTCAGGACAAGAACCATCATGTCGTCTCTGGATCTGTTTCCCGCCGGCGCCCATGGCATTGTAGAAAAGCTGAATCTGGCCGAGGAGGCTTTCCGCCGCGTGGCGGCCTTCGGCCTGGTTCCGGGCAGCCGCTTTCATCTGCGCAAGGTTGCGCCCTGGGGCGGCCCGCTGCTGCTTGAGGTCGGCGCCACGCGTTTTCTGCTGCGCCGCAGCCTGGCTCGCCTGATCGACGTGAGGGCGGCGGCATGAAGCGTTTTGCCTTGATCGGCTTGCCCAATACCGGCAAGTCCACGCTGTTCAACCGTCTGACCGGCATGTCGCAGCGCGTGGGAAACTGGCCTGGCCTGACCGTGGAGCTGATCAGCTCGCGCCTGCTCTTGGGCGGCAAGATGGTGGAGCTGATCGACCTGCCCGGCGTCAACGACCTGACCGGCTACAGCGACGACGAGGCCGTGGTGCGCGATGTGTTGCTGTCCACGCCGTTCGACGGCGCGGTGCTGGTGCTCAATGCCAGCCAGCTGGACCGCCAGCTGCCCTTGGCGCTGCAGGTGATTGCCAGCGGCCTGCCCTGCCTGGTGGTGTTGAACATGGCGGACGAGGCCAAGCTGCTGGGCGTGACCGTGGATGTCGATGCGCTGGCCGAGCGCCTGCAAACGCCGGTGGCGCTGGTGTCAGCCAAGCGCATGGAGGGCTGGCCCAGGCTGATGGCGGCGTTGAACCAGCTGGCCGCGCAGCATGGCCCGGCGGTGCATGCCCAGCTGGAAGCGGTGCCGGAGTCTCAGCGCGCCATTGATCTGGCCCGCCGCAAGCTGGATGGCTGCTGGCGTCTGCCGCCGGTGCTGCCGGTGTTGCTGACCGAAAAAGTGGACCGCTGGCTGCTGCACCCGTGGCTGGGCCTGCCATTGTTCTTCGCTTTCATGGCGCTGCTGTTCAACCTGACCTACCAGATCGGCACGCCGCTGCAGGATGCGGTGGGGGGCGGCCTGGACTGGATCAAGGACCATGCCTTGTCGCCGGCCATCGTTTCGCTGCCTGGCATTCTGCAAAGCCTGCTGCTGGACGGCGTGTGGCAGGGCGTGGCCACGGTGCTGACCTTCGCGCCCATCCTGTTCGTCTTCTTCGTGCTGATGGCCATGGTGGAAGACAGCGGCTACTTGGCGCGCGCCGCCTTTCTGACTGATGCGATGATGGCCAGGCTGGGGCTGGATGGCCGCGGCTTCGTGATGCAGCTGATGGGTTTCGGCTGCAATGTGCCGGCCATCATGGGCACGCGCGTGATGCGCGAGCGCAAGCAGCGGCTGCTGACCATGCTGGTGATTCCGTTTTCTTTGTGCTCGGCGCGTTTGCAGGTGGTGGTGTTCTTCGCCGGCATCCTGTTCAGCAAGGCGCAGGCGCCGTGGGTGGTGTCGGCCTTGTATTTGATGACCTTCGTCGCCGCCATCATCACCGCCTGGGTGTTCAAGCGCCGCTACCGTGGCGACGAGGCCTTCCTGCTGGAGGTGCCGCCGTACCGCTTGCCCGGCGCGCGCCACATGCTGGCGCGGGCGGTGGGCGAGGTGAGCGCCTTCCTGCGCCTGGCCTCAACCTTCATCCTGGCCGGCGTGGTGATGGTGTGGCTGCTGACGCATATCCCGGCCGGCCATGGCAAGACCCTGGCCTACGCGCTGGGCGAGGCGCTGTCGCCGGTATTGAGCCCGATAGGCATACGCGCCGAGCTGGCGGTGGCGCTGCTGTTCGGCTTCATCGCCAAGGAGATCCTGCTGGGCAGCCTGGCGGTGATCTACGGCGTGTCCGAGGCGGGCCTGGGCGGCGTGCTGGTCCAGCACCTGGACTGGATGTCGGCGATGAGTTTCCTGATCTTCACGCTGGTGTACGTGCCCTGCCTGTCCACGGTGGCGGCGATGCACCGCGAATCCAAGAGTTGGCGCTTCGCCGCGATGTCGGTGGCCTGGTCGGTGCTGCTGGCCTGGACGCTGTCCTTCGTCTTCTACCAAGGCGTGCATCTACTGCGCTGAGCGCCTAAAATGGCAGCTTGCATCATCGATCAGAACAGGAAAAAACATGAAGGGCGATCCCAAAACCATAGTCTTGCTCAATGATCTGCTGGCCGAGGAGCTGTCCGCCGCGGACCAGTATTTCATTCATGCCGAGATGTACAAGGACATGGGGCTGCACAAGTTGTTCGAGCGCATAGACCATGAGCGCGAGGACGAACTGGAGCACGCGCGCACGCTGATCGCCCGCACCCTGTTCCTGCAAGGCCGCCCCGATGTGGCCCGCCGCGTCCCCATCCAGGTGGGCGAAGACGTGCCGGCCATGCTGCAGGCCGACCTGGAGGTGGAGTACCGCGTCGGCGCGCTGCTGAAGCAGGTCATCGCCCATTGCGAGAGCGTGCGCGACTACGTGACCCGCGACGCGCTGATGGTCTTGCTGGAAGAGACCGAAAACGACCACGCGCATTGGCTGGAGCAGCAGTTGAAGCTGATCGAACTGATGGGCGTGGAAAATTACCAGCAGGCGCAGATGTAAGCCGCTTGGGTTTTGAATTGTCGAATGCCCGGCCTCGCGCCGGGCATTTTCATGTGCGGGGGCGGTGCGAGAAGAAGCTGCCGCGCTGCGGTTTGCTCCTTTTTTCCTCGCGGGAGAAAGGTGGGGGAAGGGAGGGGGCAATCGCGCCAACTTTGACCCCGCTCAGCGCGCTCTCCGGCTATTGCCTTGATAATGCGGCGGTTTCAATCCATAGCGGAGCGCGCGATGTCTGACCTTTCTTCCATCGATTTGTCTGTGAGCTGGCTGGGCCAGACCATGCCCGGCTGCCTCTACAACGCCTCCGGCGTGTGGTGCCGCGAAGAGGCGGAGCTGGAGGCGGTGCGCACTTCCGCCGCCGCCGCCGTGATCAGCAAAAGCGCAACGCTGTCCGCGCGCGAGGGCAACCCTGAGCCGCGCTACCATCGCACGGCGCTGGGCAGCATCAACTCCATGGGCCTGCCCAATCACGGCTTTGCGTATTACCTCGATTACGCGCGCCGCTACGACTACGGTTGCGGCAAGCCGTTGTTCCTGTCGCTGTCAGGCATGACGCTGGACGATAATTTGATCATGCTGCGCACCTTGGCGGCGGCCGGCCTGCCGGCGATTCCGGAAGTCAATCTGTCCTGCCCCAATGTGCCGGGCAAGCCGCAACTGGGCTATGACTTCGTCACCACGACGGAGGCGCTGAACGCTTTTGACCGGGCCTGGCCGGGCCGCTACGGGGTCAAGCTGCCGCCGTATTTCGATCCGGCGCATTTCGCCGCGATGGCGGACATCCTCAATCGCCATCCCCGCCTGGCCTTCGTCACCTGCATCAACTCCATAGGCAACGGCCTGGTGGTGGACGTCGACAGCGAGTCGGTGACCATCAAGCCGAAGGACGGCCTGGGCGGGCTGGGGGGCGACTACGTGCTGCCGACGGCGCTGGCCAATGTGCGCGAGTTCTACCGCCTGCTGCCGGGCAAGGACATCGTCGGCTGCGGTGGCGTCAAAAGCGGCAAGGAAGCCTTCATGCACATCCTGGCCGGCGCGCGCGCGGTGCAGGTGGGCACCTGCCTCCATCACGAAGGTCCGGCTGCCTTCGCCCGCATCGCCGCGGAACTTGCGGCGCTGATGCTGGCCAAGGGTTACCGCAGCCTGGAGGCGTTCCGCGGCAAGCTGCGCACTTTATAAGCGCTCAGTCGAAGCGCCAGCAGGCCATGGACAGCGAGCCTGCGCGCCAGTCGTCGTGCAGTTTGATCGGCGGCGTGTCGTCGCTGGCCGCGCCCAGCGCCACCAGCAGCGGCTGGAAGTGCTCGTCGCTGGGGTGGTTTTCGCGGGCGTAGGGCGCTTGCCGCTGCCAGTCCATCACCGCCTCGCGCCGGTTTTCAAGCAAGGCCTGGTCCATCCAGTCGGCGAAGCCGCTGGCCCAGGGCGTCGGCGCGCTGCCCTCGCGGCCCAGCTCCCATAGATTATGGGTGTAACTGCCGCTGCCTATGATCAGCACGTTTTCCTCGCGCAGCGGCCGCAGCGCGCGGCCCAGCGCGTAATGTTCGGCCGCGCCGGCGCGGCGACGCATGGAAACCATCACCAGCGGGATGTCGGCCTGCGGGAACATCAGCATCAAGGGCGTCCACATGCCATGATCCAGCGACCGTTCGCGCGTGACGGCAAGCGGCAGGCCGGCGTCATCCAGCATGCCGGCGACGCGGCCGGCCAGGTCCGTATCGGTGGCGGCGGGATAGCGCAGGGTGCGCAGAATGGGCGGAAAGCCACCGAAGTCGTACATGGTGCCGGGCGATGGCTGCAGATTGACAGCGTAGACGCTCTCCTCCCAGTGGGCGGAGACGATGACGATGGCGCGAGGGCGCGGCCAGTCTTTTCCCAGCCGCTCCAAGAAATGGCGAGTCGGGCTATCTTCTATCGGCAGTGTGGGCGCGCCGTGGGAAAGGAAGAGCGCGGCTTGTTTGGTGCTCATGATCTGTCGCTTGCATTGGGGGATGGCGACAGCTTACGTCGCCGCTGAAGTTTGAAAAACGGCGGTTTTCTCACTTAATCATTTCTAATTGGTGAACAATTGAGCGCCGTTGTGAAATTCGGCGACGTAGGCGCAAAAAAACCCGGCTAAGCCGGGTTTCTTCATGCATATGGCGCGGGCTCAATCCCAAGGCACGTCGGCAGCGTCGCCCGCTTCCGGGGATAAGGCGGCGGGGCTGGCCGCGGCCGGCCCCGCTTGGCTGTCTTCCAGGCCGCCCAATGCCTCCACCAGCGCTTCCACCAGCTCGCCCAGTTCCTCGATCATCAGGATGAAGGTGGCTTCGAACAGGCTTTCTCGATCATCGCCAGCCTGGCTGGCTTCGTCCTGCAGCACGTCCAGGAACTGGATGCGCTTCAGCTGCAGCGTGTCGGTCAGCTGGAAGCGGATCTTTTCGTTCCAGATCAGGCCCAGCTTGGTGGCCTGTTTGCCGGTGGCGATGTGCTGGCGGATTTCGTCGCTGGTCAGGTCGATGCGGCTGCAACGGACCACGGCGCCGTTTTCGCTGCCGTCCTTCAGCTCGCAGTCGGCATCCAGCTCGAAGCCGCCCGGGGCCTCGCCGGCGGCCAGCCAATCCGTCATCGCGGTGTGCGGCGCGATCTGGGTGCGCGGCAGCGCGGCGGGGAAGGGCGGCAGCGCCTCGCGCAGCTTGGAGACCAGCGCCTCCGCCTTGCTGGAGGAACCGGAGTCCACCATCAGCCAGCCGCGGGCGATGTCCAGATAGGCGCTGGTGCGGCCGCTGCGCACGAAGGCGCGCGGCAGCAGGTCGTCGGTGACCTGCTCCTTCAGCGCCAGCTTTTCCTTGCGGCCCACTTTGCGTAGCTCCTTGTCCTCGATCTCCTGCACCTTCATCTCGACGAAGTCGCGGATCACCGAGGCCGGCAAGACCTTGTCTTCGCGGCGCATGGCAACCATCAGGCTGCCGCGTGCCGCGTAGACCGGCGCATCCAGATGCCCGGCGGGCGCCACCCAGCCTTCACTGAACCAGTCGAGGCCCATGCAGGGTTGGAACGGACGTTTTTCCAATGCTTGCAACAGCTTATCGGCGTCCACCAGGCTTTCGCCGCTCAAACGATAAAAAGATAGTTGCCTAAACCACATATTTGTTCCATAATGCGCGTCCTCTGAAGCCGTTGATTGTACCGCAGCAAGCGATGCAGCAGCAGATTTTCAGACAAGCAGTTTTAGCCGGTCGTCGGAGTGTAGCTTAGCCTGGTAGAGCGCTACGTTCGGGACGTAGAGGCCGGAGGTTCGAATCCTCTCACTCCGACCAGTTAAACAAAAGCTTGTCAAAATAAAGCGAACAGAGTAAAGTATGTCTCCTCGACGCAAGTCGAAAGAGCAGCAAATCGGAGTGTAGCTTAGCCTGGTAGAGCGCTACGTTCGGGACGTAGAGGCCGGAGGTTCGAATCCTCTCACTCCGACCAGGATTCAAAAAGCCTTGATTTTCAAATTCAGAGAATCAGGGCTTTTTTACAGATTGGTTTGCCGGCATAGCTCAGTTGGTAGAGCAGCGCATTCGTAATGCGAAGGTCGGGGGTTCGACTCCTCTTGCCGGCACCATATGAAAACAAAGACCCGCGGTTTAAGCCGTGGGTCTTTTGCTTTGCTGGTGATGTTGGTGCGGCCGGCTGTTGTTGCAAAGTGCTCTGTGTTGAGCATTTTAAAAAAATGCTTGCCAACTTTAATTGGTAGGCGTATAGTTCGTCCCTCTCGAGGCGAGATTCGTTTCGAAAAGTGTTGGCAGTTAGCTCAGTTGGTAGAGCATCGGATTTTGATTCCGAGGGTCACAGGTTCGAGCCCTGTACTGCCTGCCAGAGATATTAAGCACTTAGGCCAGATCTAAACGATCTGGCCTTTTGCTTTTGTAGACTGTGTAATCGCTATGTAAGCAAATTCCGTCCTTATCGGTCACTGCCATATCAAGACGCTCGGTCTTCTGCATGGTGACTCATTCGGCTTCGGCGATTAGCGGGGACTGCATCGAGCTCCAGCGGAAAGTTTTGTGCGAAATCAATGCGCACATGCCACCAAGCAAGATCAGAAAGGCGCAGCGTCCGAGGCTGTCAGTCGTGAAGAATTGACCTCGCCAGGCCGCGCGCAAGACCGCGACGACATGGGTCATGGGCGCGATCTGGACAAGCACACGCATAAACGGCGGCAAGTTTTCAAGCGGAAAACTGGCACCCGACAAGAGAAGCATCGGCTGGAAGATGAAGATGCCCGCGCTGAAGGCTGAATTCGCGCTCTTGAGCGGGGAGCTCGGCATGAAACCAAATGAAAACAGTGCAAAGGCGCAGACCACGATCGCTGAGAGCAATTGCACTGGCGTGGTGGAGGGGCAATCCGCCCAAGCTCAGTCCTTTCCCGCTTGGCTCGGGGCAGGGTTGGTTGTATGGATGAAAAAAGATCCTGGCGCTAGGGGGCAATAAAGCCGGGTGGCGAATGACTGGTGCTTTGTCGATGGCTGGCTGGTATGGTGTGGTTGTTGAAGGAGTATAAAAAAAGCCCAGGATATCCTGGGCTTTTTTGTTTTGGCGGCGTCCGGCTTACTGTCCGTTGGCGGAAAGTAGCGGGGCGTAACCCAGTTCTCGCAGTTTTTTCATGGTTTCTTCGGCTTCGGCCCGGTTTTTGAAGGGGCCGACCTGGACGCGGGTGATGGTGTGGGCGGCGATGCCGTGCTTCTGCAGGTCGCGCACCAGCTTCTGCGCATTGCCCATGCTGGCGAATAAGCCCAATTGCACTTGGTAGCCGACGGAGCTGCCGACGGGCTCGGCCTTGCTCAGGCTTGGCGTGGGCGCAACTTTTGCCGTGCTGGTGTTGTCCACAATGGGCGGAGTGGCTTGAGTGGCTGTGGCTGTATTCGCGGCGGCGCTGTGGGGTTGCGGGCTGGCTTGGTTGGCTGTGGCTTCTTTGGCTGTGGCGGGCGGCGGCGGGGTGGGGCGCGCCTCTTCGCTGCCATGAGCCGGGCGCGGCGCGGCGTGGTGCGGCGCGGCTTGCTGGCTGGCGATGGCGGGCGTCTTGCTCAGGTCGGGCGCGGCGGGCTGGCTTTCGGCCGGGCTGGCGGGCGCCCCGCTTTGCGCGACGGGTTCGCTGCTTTGGGCGGTTGGCGCGCTGGCAGTCTTGGGCAGGGTGATGCTGCCGACGTCTGGACTGGCGGCGGGCTTGATGATCTTGCCTGAGCTTGGCGTGGGCGCGTCGCTGCTCATCTCCACCTTGGGCTTGTTGAGCGCATCCATCAGCGGGATGGCGGCGACGGCGACAGCAACCAGTCCGCCGGCAATCCATAGCCGCTTTTTCAGTTTGCTGTTGAGGTCGGGGTCGTTATGGCCGTCTTGCGGCGCCTGCAGCTGGTCTTGTTCTCGCATGGTCCGTAAGGAATGTGCAGCACGTGTTTGAAAACACTGCTAAAATAGCGGGTTCGTCAGAATTGGGTAACCCGACTGGCGTCATAATACTCAAGTTTAGCCAGTTGTCTTGTCGTTAGGGAGAATTTATATGGCAATCGAACGTACCTTGTCCATCGTTAAGCCGGACGCCGTTGCGAAAAACGTGATCGGCAAAATCTATGACCGCTTCGAATCCGCTGGTTTGAAAGTGGTTGCCGCCAAGATGAAGCAACTGTCCCGCGCCGAGGCCGAAGGCTTCTACGCCGTGCACAAAGAGCGTCCGTTCTTCAAGGACCTGGTTGACTTCATGGTGTCCGGCCCGGTGATGATCCAGGCGCTGGAAGGCGAAAACGCCGTGCTGAAGAACCGCGAACTGATGGGCGCCACCGATCCGAAGAAAGCTGAAGCCGGCACCATCCGCGCCGACTTTGCCGATTCGATCGACGCCAACGCCGTTCACGGCTCCGACAGCGTGGAAAACGCTGCCATCGAAGTGGCTTACTTCTTCGCCGCTTCCGAGATCTGCTCGCGCTGATCCCGAACTGTAGTTGATTGACCGGAGGCCGCCGCGCAAGCGCCGGCCTCTTTCCCCTCTCGAGGATTGCATGAAAACCAACCTGCTCGACTTCAATCTGGACCAGCTGACGCAGCACTTCGCCGAAATGGGCGAGAAGCCTTTCCGCGCCAAGCAAGTGATGCGCTGGATGCACCAGATGGCCGAAGACGATTTCGACGCGATGACCGACCTGGCCAAGAGCCTGCGCGCCAAGCTGCACGAGCGCGCCGAGGTGCGGGTGCCGTCGCTGATGACCGGGCAGGCGTCCAGTGATGGCACTCGCAAGTGGCTGCTCGACGTCGGCACCGGCAACGGTGTGGAAACCGTGTTCATTCCGGAAGACGATCGCGGCACCTTGTGCGTGTCATCCCAGGTGGGTTGCGCGCTGGAGTGCACCTTCTGCTCCACCGGCCGCCAGGGATTCAACCGCAACCTGTCCACCGCCGAGATCATCGGCCAGCTGTGGTGGGCCAACAAGGCCATGGGCGTGACGCCCAAGAATGAGCGCGTGATCTCCAACGTGGTGATGATGGGCATGGGTGAGCCGCTGGCGAATTTCGACAATGTGGTCAGCGCGCTGAAGATCATGCTGGACGACCACGGCTACGGCCTGTCCCGCCGCCGGGTGACGCTGTCCACCTCCGGCCTGGTGCCGCAGATGGACCGGCTGCGCGAGGAATGCCCGGTGGCGTTGGCCGTGTCCCTGCATGCGCCCAACGACGCGATCCGCGACGTGATTGTGCCGATCAACAAGAAATACCCGCTGGCCGAGCTGATGGCCGCCTGTCGCCGCTATCTGGAAAAGGCGCCGCGCGATTTCATCACCTTTGAATATGTGATGCTTGACGGGGTCAACGATAGACCGGAACATGCTCGCCAGTTGATGGAGCTGGTAAAGGACGTGCCCTGCAAGTTCAACCTGATCCCGTTCAACCCGTTCCCCAACTCGGGTTATGATCGTTCCAGCAATAACGCGATTCGAATTTTCCGCGAACTTTTGCAAGAACAAGGCTATGTCGTGACCGTGCGCAAGACGCGCGGCGACGACATCGATGCCGCCTGCGGCCAGTTGGCCGGCCAGGTGCAGGACAAGACGCGGCGTCAGGCCAAGTGGATGCAGATCATAGAGGATAAAAAAATATGAGCGCATGGCGGAGAGGGTTGGCTGGATGGTTGTTGACATTTGGCATGGCCAGCTCCGCCATGGCGGCCGGGAATCCTCACGAATTGGCCAAGATCCGCAGCCAGCTTGCGGTGGAATATGCCAAGATAGGCAATATGAAGGTGGCGTTGGACAACGCCAACGAGGCGGTGGCGGCCGATCCGACCTATGTTCAGGGCTATGTGACGCGCGCCTATGTGCAGGGTTTGCTCCGCATGAACGACCAGGCCGAGCAGGATTTTCGCCATGCCCTGCAGCTGGAGCCGGGCAATTCCGCCGCCAACAATAATTACGGCCTGTTCCTGTGTGAGAACGGGCGCGTGCAGGAGTCGCTGCCGCTGTTCCAGCGCGCGCTGGCCGACCCGCTGTACGACTCGCCGCAATCGGCTTATTTGAATCTGGGGCGTTGCAGTCTCAAGCTGGGCCAGTTGGACAAGGCCAACGCATACCTGCTGGACGCCCTGCGCGCCGCGCCGAATTACCCGCCCGCCTTGACTGAGCTCGCGGAGTTGCAGCTGGGGCAGGGCAATGCCAAGCTGGCTGCCTTCTACTTTGATCGGCTGCGTCGGGCCAATCCTGACGGGCTGGGCGCGACCGAGCTGTGGTTGGGAGCCAGAATCGCCCGCAAGACCGGGGATGGCGCGCTGGAGAGCGAGTGCGCCACCGAGCTGAAAAACCGGTATCCGGACTCTAGAGAAACACAACTGCTGTTGAGTGGAAGCTGAGGATGGAAAGAAAAAACGAACATCATGAAGCGCCGATGCCAGGCGGCATCGGCGCCAGTCTGAAGTCGGCGCGCGAGGCGGCGGGGCTGGGCCTGGGGGAAGTGGCCGATCGCTTGAAGCTCTCCTTGCGGCAGCTGGAAGCGATTGAGCGCGACGACTTCGACGCCTTGCCTGGCGCCACTTTCGTGCGCGGTTTCGTCCGCAATTACGCTCGTTTTCTGGATGTGGATCCGGAGCCCCTGATGCGGGCCTTGGAGCATCATTTCCCCTCCGCCGTCAATGACGTGGCGAATCTGGTCAAGGGCACCACGGCGCGCGAAACGGCTCCTGAGCCGGAAGCGCCTGCGGAGCCGCCGGCTGGCGATTCCGCCATGGGCAAGTGGCTGGGGCTGGCGGCCTTGGCCGTGGTGGTGGTGGGCGGCAGCGTCTGGTTCGTCAACCGGGATTCCGCGTCGCGGCAGCCGGATGCGCCGGAAAGCAATCAGCTGGCGCCGATGCTGACGCAGCAGCACGAGGCCTCCGCGGTGGCGGCCTCGGCCCCCGCGCAGACTGCGGCTTCAGCCGCCATGGCGCAAAGCCAGCCTCAGGCCAGCGCGCCGGCCAAGGCGGCCATCGTCAAGCCGGTGGCCAGCGCCCCTGCCAATATGGCGACCGCCAAGCCGCAGGCCAGCTCGCCGGCGGCTCAAGGGGCGGACAAGGTCAGCGTCAACGTCAAGGACGCGGCCTGGATCTCGGTGCAGGATGCTACGGGACGTAAATTGATTTACAAGGTGCTGCAGCCGGGCGAGCCGACCGAGGTCAGCGGCACCGCGCCGTTCAAGGTGGTGGTCGGCAATGCTGGCCAAGTGGAGCTGCGCTACAACGGCAAACCGGTGGACTTCAGCGACAAAATCCGCGGCACCACCGCCAAGATTCAACTCAAGTGATGCAGGGTAGCGAATGGATAGCGTGAACATCGCGCGCCGTCCCACCCGCCTGGTGCGGGTAGGACATGTTTTGGTGGGCTCGGCCGCGCCGGTCGTGGTGCAGTCCATGACCAATACCGATACCGCCGACGCGGCGGCGACGGTTGAGCAGGTATATCAACTGGCCCAGGCCGGCTCCGAGGTGGTGCGCATCACCGTCAACTCGCCGGAAGCGGCGGCCCAGGTGGCCGATATCCGCCGCCGGCTGGACGATATGGGCTGCAATGTGCCCTTGGTTGGCGATTTTCACTTCAACGGCGACCGCCTGCTGAAGGAGTTCCCGGACTGCGCCAAGGCATTGGCCAAGTACCGCATCAATCCGGGCAATGTCGGCAAGGGCGCCAAGGGCGATGACAAGTTCGCCTTCATGATCCGCACTGCGATGGAGCACGACAAGGCCGTGCGCATCGGCGTCAACTGGGGCAGCCTGGACCAGGCCTTGCTCGCGCGCATGATGGACGCCAACAACCGCGCGGCCAATCCGCTGCCGCTGCCCAAGCTGATGCAGGAGGCGCTGATCGTGTCGGCGCTGGAGTCGGCGGAAAAGGCGGTGGAGCTGGGCCTGTCGCCCGACAACATCATCCTGTCGTGCAAGGTCAGCAATGTGCAGGACCTGATCAGCGTCTACCGCGAGCTGGGCCGCCGCTGCGATTACCCGCTGCACCTGGGGCTGACCGAGGCCGGCATGGGCAGCAAGGGCATCGTCGCCTCCAGCGCCGCGCTGGCGGTATTGCTGCAGGAAGGCATCGGCGACACTATCCGCATTTCGCTGACGCCGCAGCCGGGCGAGGCGCGCACCAAGGAAGTGATGGTGGCGCAGGAGCTGCTGCAAACCATGGGCTTACGCAGCTTCACGCCGCTGGTTACCGCCTGTCCGGGCTGCGGCCGCACCACCAGCACCTTCTTCCAGGAGCTGGCGGACGACATCCAGACCTATCTGCGCGAACAGATGCCGGTGTGGCGCCTGCAGTATCCGGGCGTGGAGGACATGAAGGTGGCGGTGATGGGCTGCGTGGTGAACGGGCCGGGCGAGTCCAAGCTGGCCGACATCGGCATCAGCCTGCCGGGCACCGGCGAAGTGCCGGTGGCGCCGGTGTATGTCGACGGCCAAAAGGACGTGACGCTGAAGGGCGATAATATCGCCGCCGAATTCACCGCCATCGTCGACAACTATGTGAAAACGCGCTACGGCGAGGGCGGCGCCAAGCGTCGCGAAAGCGTTAGCCGCACCATCCCGATCCAGCCGGTCAAGGCCTGACGGAAACTGAATTCAGCTGAATATTAAGAAGATAGCAATGGCTCAGAAATACCAAGCGGTCAAAGGCATGAACGATGTGCTGCCGGCCGAATCCTACCAGTGGGAATATTTTGAAGGGGTGCTGCGCAAGCTGCTGGCCGATTACGGCTACCACAATATCCGCACCCCCATCCTGGAAAACACCGCGCTGTTCATCCGCTCCATCGGCGAAGTGACCGACATCGTCGAGAAGGAAATGTACACCTTTACCGACAGCCTGAACGGCGACAGCCTGACGCTGCGCCCGGAGGGCACCGCCGGCACGCTGCGAGCCGTGGTCGAGCACAATCTGCTGTACAACGCCACGCAGAAGGTGTGGTACATGGGGCCGATGTACCGTCACGAGCGCCCGCAGAAGGGCCGCTACCGCCAGTTCCACCAGATGGGCGTGGAAGCGCTGGGCTTCGCCGGTCCGGACGTGGACGCCGAAATCATCGCCATGACGGCCGATCTGTGGCGCCGCCTGGGCATCAGCCAGTACGTGCGCCTGGAAATCAACTCGCTGGGCAACAAGGATGAGCGCGCCGCGCACCGCGAGGCGCTGATCGCCTATCTGGAGCGCCACGTCGACATCCTGGACGATGACGGCAAGCGCCGCATGCACAGCAACCCGCTGCGCGTGCTGGACACCAAGAATCCGGCCTTGCAGGACATGGCCAACGCCGCGCCCAAGCTGTCGGATTATCTGGGCGAGGAGTCGCGCGCCCACTACGAAGGCTGGAAGGCGATGATCGCCGCGCTGGGCGTGGAGTTTGTCGAGAACCCGCGCCTGGTGCGTGGCCTGGACTACTACAACCAGTCCGTGTTCGAGTGGGTGACCACCGAGCTGGGCGCGCAGGGCACCGTCTGCGCCGGCGGCCGTTACGACGGCCTGATCGAGCAACTGGGCGGCAAGCCGGCGCCAGGTATCGGCTTCGGCATGGGCATGGAGCGCGTGCTGCTGTTGCTGCAGGACAAGAATCTGCTGCCGGCGCAGCGCGGCGTCGACGTTTATCTGGTCAATCAGGGCGAGGGCGCCGGCCTGTACGCGATGCGTTTGGCCCAGCAAATGCGCGCCGCGGGCTTCTCCGTGGTGCAGCACCTGGGCGAGGGTAGCTTCAAGTCGCAGATGAAGAAGGCCGACGCCAGCGGCGCCGAGTTTGCTGTCATCGTCGGCGAGAACGAAATCGCGGCCGGCCAAGCCGTGATCAAGGCGCTGCGCGCCGAAATCGAACAAAAGACCGTGGCCGCCGCGGAAGTCGCCGCAACGCTGGCCGCTCTAAAAGCTTGATTGAATAAGGGGGAACGCAATGGCGTTCGATTTGCAGGAACAGGAACAGATCGATTCGATGAAGGCCTTCTGGCACCAGTGGGGCAAGCTGATCGGCGGCGCCGTGCTGGCGGTCAGCCTGGGCTATCTGGGCTACAAGGGGTATGGCGTGTATCAGCATCAGCAGGCGGAGAAGGCTGCCGCGGCCTATGAGGCCGTGGATGACGCAGTGTCGGCCAAGGACATCGCCAAGCTGAAAGTCGCCGCCCTGCGCTTGCAGAGCGACTACGCCGGCACCGTCTACGCCAGCCGCGGCGCGCTGGTGCTGGCCAAGGCCGCCTTCGACAAGAACGATCTGCCGCTGGCCAGCAGCCAGCTGCAGTGGGTGGTGCAAAACGGCAAGGACGAGGCGCTGCAAGCCATCGCCCGCCTGCGCCTGGCCTCGCTGAAGCTGCAGCAAAAACAGTACGACGCCGCCGTTTCCGAGCTGAATCAGCCGCATCCGGCCGCTTTTGACGCCGAGTACCTCGAGCTGAAGGGCGATGTGTTCACCGCCAAGGGCGACACCGCCGGCGCGCGCGACGCCTACAAGGCCGCGCTGGCCAAACTGGTGGAAGAAAGCCCGAACCGCGAGCTGGTCCGGATGAAACTCGACGCGCTGGGAGGCTGACCGCATGCGCCGCCAACTGTTGCTTACCGCTGTAATCTCGTCTTTGTCGCTGGCCGGTTGCGCCAGCTGGTTTGAAGGATCGACCCAGTTCCCGCCCACGCCGCTGGCCGCCATCAAGCCGCTGCAGTCGATGAGCGTCAAGTGGACGCTGCAGCAGGCGGCGCCGGCCGCCAGCTTCCTGCCGGTGTACGCCAACGGCAATGTGGTGACGGCGGATGGCGAAGGCCGCATCCGCAGCGTGGACGCGCTGAGCGGCCGCGTGCAGAGCGACGTGTCGCTGAAACGCGCGCTGAGCGCCGGCGTCGCCGTCAATGGCGACACCGTGCTGGTGGGCACGCAGGATGCCAAGCTGCTGGCGGTGAACCGTCTCAGCGGCAAGGTGGAGTGGGAGCAAACGCTGACCAGCCTGATGCTGGAGCCGCCGCAGATCGCCGGCGACATCGTGGTGGTGCGCACCAACGATGCGCGCCTGACCGGCTTCAGCGTGGCCGACGGCAAGCAGCAATGGTCGGTCGGCAATGTGTTGCCGCAATTGACGGTGCGCAACGACGGCTCGATGCGCGCCGTGGGCAAGGATGCGGTGATGGTGGGCCAGGCCGGCGGCCAGCTCGACATCATCAACCCGCTATCCGGCAACACGCTGTGGCAGGGCGCGGTGGCCACGCCGCGCGGCGCCACTGAGCTGGAACGCGTCACCGATGTCACCAGCCGCCCGGTGTTCGACGGCGGCCAGGTGTGCGCCGTGGCCTACCAGGGCCGTGTCGCCTGCTTCGACGCGCGCAACGGCAGCCTGCAATGGGCGCGCGAAGTGTCGTCCAGCCGCGGTCTGGCGCTGGATGCCCGCAATGTCTATGTGACGGCGGAGAACGGCTCGATCTGGGCCTATGACCGTCAAACGGGGCGCAATGTCTGGAAAAACGACGATCTGAAGTACCGCAATGTGTCGGGTCCGGTCCTGCTGGGCCGCTTTGTGCTGGTGGTGGATGGCGAAGGTTATGCCCATCTGCTATCCAACGAGAGCGGCGGCATCGTGGGCCGCGCCAAGATCGGCACCTCAGGTCCGGTCAATCAACCGGTGTCGCTCGGCTCCTCCGCCCTGGTGCAGGGACAGGATGGCCGCCTGGCGATGCTGAACTTGGAATAAAAGCAGTTTTACATGAAACCTACCGTAGCGCTGGTCGGCCGTCCCAATGTGGGCAAGTCGACCCTCTTCAACCGGCTGACGCGCAGCCGCGACGCCCTGGTCGCTGACCAGCCGGGTCTGACGCGCGACCGCCACTACGGCCACGGCCGCGTTGGCGAAAAGCCGTATCTGGTGGTCGATACCGGCGGCTTCGAGCCGGTGGTGGACGAAGGCATCCTGTTCGAAATGGCCAAGCAGACGCTGCAGGCCGTGGACGAAGCCGATGCCGTGGTCTTCCTGGTGGATGGCCGCTCCGGCCTGACGCCGCAGGACAAGATCATCGCCAACCGGCTGCGCCAGCTGGATCGCCCGGTGTTCCTGGCCGTCAACAAGGCCGAGGGCATGAAGCATGCCATCGCCGGCGCCGAGTTCCATGAACTGGCGCTGGGCGAGCCGCTGGTGATCTCCGCCGCCCACGGCGACGGCGTGCGCGAGCTGATGGAGCTGGTGCTGGAAGACTTCCCGGAAGAAGTGGAAGAAGAAGACGCCCGCCATCCCAAGTTCGCCATCATCGGCCGCCCCAATGTCGGCAAGTCCACCCTGGTCAACGCCATCCTAGGCGAAGAGCGCGTCATCGCCTTCGACCAGGCCGGCACCACGCGCGACAGCATTTATATTGATTTCGAGCGCGATGGCCATACCTATACCATCATCGACACCGCCGGCGTGCGTCGCCGCGCCAAGGTCAACGAGATGCTGGAGAAGTTCTCCGTCATCAAGACCATGAAGGCGATAGAAGACGCCAACGTCGCGGTGCTGGTGCTGGATGCCCAGCTCGACATCTCCGAGCAGGACGCCACCATCGCCGGCTTCGCGCTGGAGGCGGGCCGCGCGCTGGTGGTGGCGGTGAACAAGTGGGATAACCTGGATGGCGAGCAAAAGGAAACCGTGCGCCGCGAGATCGCGCGCAAACTGAACTTCCTCGATTTCGCAAAATTCCATTACATCTCGGCCATTGAAGGCCGAGGTGTGGCAGACTTGTTCAAATCCATCGATGAAGCTTATCGCGCGGCGATGGTCAAGCTGGCGACGCCGAAGCTGACACGCGTGCTGCAAGTGGCGATAGAGCGCCAGCAGCCGCCGCGCTCCGGTCTGATCCGTCCCAAGATGCGCTACGCGCACCAGGGCGGCCAGAATCCGCCGATTATCGTCGTGCACGGCAATGCGCTCGACAATATTCCTGACAGCTACACGCGCTATCTGGAACATACTTTCCGCAAAGTGTTCAAACTGCAGGGCACGCCGCTGAGGGTGCAGTACAAGTCTTCGGAAAACCCGTTCGACAAGGACGAGGGCAAGGAGAAATCCCGCGCCAAGCCCAAGCCGATGTCCAAGATGCGGGGCAGGGAAAAAGAAGTTCGCTACGGCAAAAGCAGCAAAAAATAGTACGCCGGAATGTTTTCTGCTAAAAATAAGCAGGCCGCCGCGCTGTTCGCTGTACAGTTAATACAACAATCAACGATTCGGAGAAAAACGAATGAGCTCTAAAGGGCAAATGTTACAAGACCCGTTCCTGAATATCCTGCGCAAGGAACACGTGCCGGTCTCCATCTACCTGGTCAACGGCATCAAGCTGCAGGGTCAGGTTGAGTCCTTCGACCAATATGTGGTTCTGCTGCGCAATACGGTGACCCAGATGGTTTACAAGCACGCCATCTCCACCGTGGTGCCGGCCCGCGCGGTGTCCCTGCCGCACCCGGATCACGCCGCCAAGCAGGAACAAGCGCAGGACGCCTAAGGCATTACCCGCGCCATCCGGGCCGATTGTCCGCATCGCGAGATGCGGCCTTTCGGCCTTTGTCATTTATCGCCGCATAGATTGCAAAAGCATGTTTGACCGTCCCGACTTGGGCGACCAGGCCATCCTGGTCAGCCTGGATTTTGGTGATGCCGACTACCAGGAAAGTGTCGCGGAGTGCGCCGAGCTGGTGCGCGGCAGCAAGGTGGAAATCCTGGGCATGGTGCAAGGCAAGCGCCAGCGCCCGGATGCCGCCTTGTTTGCCGGCAAGGGCAAGGTGGAGGAAATCGCCTCCATGGTGCGGGCCACCGGCGCCAATGTGGTGATTTTCAATCACGCCTTGTCGCCTGGCCAGGAACGCAACCTGGAGCGCGCGCTGCAGTGCCGCGTCATAGACCGCAACAGCTTGATCCTGGACATCTTCGCCCAGCGCGCGCGCAGCCATGAAGGCAAGCTGCAGGTGGAGCTGGCGCAGCTGTCCCACTTGTCCACGCGGCTGGTGCGCGGCTGGACCCACCTGGAGCGGCAAAAGGGCGGCGTGGGCTTGCGCGGCCCTGGCGAAACCCAGCTGGAGACGGACCGCCGCTTGCTGGGCATCCGCGTCAAGGCGCTGAAGGACAGGCTGGCCCAGGTGCAGAAGCAGCGCCATACCCAGCGCAAGAGCCGCAATCGCGCCGGCGTCGCTTCAGTATCCATCGTCGGTTATACCAATGCCGGCAAGTCCACCTTGTTCAATGCGCTGACCAAGGCCAACAGCTACGCCGCGGACCAGCTGTTCGCCACGCTGGACACCACCAGCCGCAAGCTGTTCCTGAACCATGGCTGCTCGGTGGTGCTGTCCGACACGGTCGGCTTCATCCGCGATCTGCCGCACACCTTGGTGGCGGCCTTCCGCGCCACGCTGGAAGAAACGGTGCAGGCCAATCTGTTGCTGCACGTGGTTGATTGCGCCAACGAGACGCGCGACGCGCAGATCGACGAGGTCAACAAGGTGTTGGCCGAGATCGAGGCGGACGGCATTCCGCAGTTGATCGTCTGGAACAAGTGCGATCTGCGCGAGCTGCCGCCGGAGATCGAGCGCGATGAAAACGGCGAGATCGTCGCGGTGCGGGTGTCGGCGCTGAAAGGCGAGGGGCTGGAACTCTTGCGCGAGGCGATTGCCGAAAGGGTGCAACCTTTCGCCAACAACTTAAAAGAACCCTACGAGCATGTCGCAGAATGACCCGAACCGTGGCCGCAATGGCCAGAATGGGCCGCCGGATCTCGATGAAGTGTTCCGTGATCTAAACCGAAAATTGTCCCGCCTGCTGGGCGGCAAGCCGGGCAACGGCCGCCCCGGGGGCAATGCCGGCGGTAACGGCGGCAGCGCCTTCACCCCTCCGCCTTACAAAAGCGGCGTGGCCATCGCGGCTGGCATCATCGCCGCCCTGTGGCTGGCCAGTGGCTTTTACGTGGTGGATGCCCGCGAGGAGGGCGTGGTGCTGCGCCTGGGCAGCTTCAACCGGCTGACCGAGCCCGGTCTGCAATGGCACGCGCCGTATCCGTTCGAGAAGGCCGAAATCGTCAACTTGACCGAGCTGCGCAGCGTCGAAGTGGGCTATCGCGGCAGCGCGCAGAACCGCGTGCCGGAAGAGTCGCTGATGCTGACAGAAGACCAGAACATCATCGACGTGCAGCTGTCGGTGCAATACGACATCAAGGACGCGCGCGCCTTCCTGTTCAACAATGCCGCGCGCGAGCGAGACGGCAAGGATCTGGTCAAGCAGGCCGCCGAAACCGCCATCCGCGAAGTGGTGGGCCGCAACAAGGTGGACTTCGTGCTGAACGAGGGCCGCGCCCAGATCGCCGCTGACGCCCGCAAGCTGATCCAGGACGTGCTGGACCGCTACCAGGCCGGCATCCGCATCGCCAAGGTCAACATCAACGACGTGCAGCCGCCGCAGGCTGTGCTGGCGGCGTTCGACGATGCGGTGAAGGCCGGCCAGGACAAGGACAAGCTGCGCAACGAAGGCATGGCGTATGCCAACGAGGTGGTGCCCAAGGCCCGCGGCATGGCCGCGCGCCTGGTTCAGGAAGCCGAGGGTTATCAGCAGCAAGTGGTGGAGCGCGCCGAGGGCGATGCCCAGCGTTTCCTGCAAGTGTTGCCTGAATACAACAAGGCGCCCAAGGTCACGCGCGAGCGGATGTACCTAGACATGATGCAGCAGGTGCTGAACAACAGCAGCAAGGTATTGGTCGATCAAAAGGGCGGCAATAGCCTGCTTTACCTGCCCTTGGACAAGCTCACCCAGTTGGCCTCCCAGGGCGCAGCCGCGCCCGCTCAGGCATCCGTGACGCCCGCTCCCGCGGCCCCTGCCGCGGCAGCCACGCCGCCAGCGGCGAAGAACGGGCGCGATACGTCGCGCGGACGCGATTTTCTGGGAGCGGAACGATGACGCAAAGACTGATACCCATCCTGGCGGGCATGGCCGGCATGCTGTTCATCGCCAGCCTGTCCTTGTTCACCGTGGATCAACGCCAGTACGCGCTGGTTTTCCAGTTTGGCGAGGTGGTCAAGGTGATCTCCCAGCCCGGCATCCAATTCAAGATACCGCTGCTGCAGAATGTGCGTTACTTCGACCGCCGGGTGCAGACCATAGACGCCGAGACGCCGGAGCTGTTCAACACCCGCGAGAAGAAAAACGTGCTGGTGGACAGCTTCGTGAAATGGCGCGTGGTCGACGTGTCGCAGTTCTACAAGAGCGTCGGTTCCGAGACGGCGGCGGTGGCGCGTTTGAAGCAGACCATCAATGACGGCCTGCGCGCGGAATTCGGCCAAAAGACCGTTGCCGACGTCATTTCCGGCCAGCGAGACCAGGTGATGGAGACGGTTCGCAAGCGCGCGGACGCGGATGCGCGTAAAATAGGCGTGGAAATTCTCGACGTGCGCTTAAAACGAGTCGATTTTCCGGATAAAATAAGCAGTTCCGTCTACGACCGCATGCAGTCCGAGCGTCGCACCGTGGCCAGTCAGCTGCGCAGCGAAGGCGCGGCCGATGCGGAGCGGATACGGGCGGAAGCCGACAAGCAGCGCGACGTGATCCTGGCCGAAGCCTACCGCAAGGCGCAGGAGCTGAAGGGCGTGGGCGATGCCAAGGCGGCGGCGATTTACGGCGCGGCTTACGGCAAGAATCCGGAGTTCTACGCCTTCTGGCGCAGCATGCAGGCCTACCGGGAGTCGTTCAAGGACAAAGGCGACGTGCTGGTGCTGGACCCGAGCAGCGACTTCTTCAAGTATTTGAAGAATCCGCAGGCGGGGCAAGGCAAGGGCAAATAGCCGACAATTTGGTATAAAGAAGACTGGCCGGGGCGACCTGGCCAGTTTGCTGATGACAAGGCGGGTCTTTCCCCGCCTTTTATTCTGTTGAAACGAAATGCGTAATTGGCTGTTACCCGAATATATTGCGGACATCCTGCCGGCCACGGCGCGTCAGGTTGAGTCCGCCAAGGCCGCGATGCTGGAAGGCTTTCGCGTGGCTGGCTACGAGCTGGTGCTGCCGCCGCTGATCGAGTACATCGACTCGCTGGTCAGCGAAGGCGACGTCACGCTGGACCTGAAAACCTTCAAGCTGGACGACCAGCTGTCGGGCCGCCAGCTGGGCTTGCGCGCCGACATCACGCCCCAGGTGGCGCGCATCGACGCCCACCTGCTGGGCGGCCGCACTGGCGTCACGCGCCTGTGCTACGCCGGCAGCGTGGTGCATAGCCGTCCGTCCGGCCTGACCAGCTCGCGCGAGCCGCTGCAGGTGGGCGCCGAACTGTACGGCTACGCCGGCATCGAGGCCGACCTGGAAATCATCGAGCTGATGCTGTCCACGCTGGAAAAGGCCGGCGTGGACAAGCTGCGCCTGGACGTGGGCCACATCGCCATCTACCGCGGCCTGGCCGCGGCGGCCGGCCTCGCGCCGGAAGTCAGCCGCGAGCTGTTCGGCCTGCTGCAGAACAAGGATGTGGCCGGCATCGCCTCGCTGGTGGCTGGCGTGGCCGAACCCTACAAGAGCGCCTTTCTGGCTTTGCCGGAGCTGTATGGCCCGGCCTCTGTGCTGGATAAGGCGCGCACGCGCCTGCCGTCGCTGCCGGAGGTGGAGCTGGGCCTGATGCAGCTGTCCGCCATCGCCCGCGCGATGGAGGGAAGGGTGGAACTGAGCTTCGACCTAGCCGAACTGCGCGGCGACTTCTATCACACCGGCCTGATGTTCGCGGCTTACGCGCCGGGCTGGTCCGACGCCATCGCGCGCGGCGGCCGCTATGACAATGTCGGCCGGCGTTTCGGCCGCGCGCGTCCGGCCACCGGCTTCAGCCTGGACTTGCGCGATCTATTGCGCATCCTGCCGGAGCGCGACTCCAGCCGCGGCATCCGCGTTTCGGCCCGCCACCTGCCTGCGGCTGCGTCCGAAGTGGCGCGTCTGCGCGCCGAAGGGGAGATGGTGGTGGTGGACTATCTGGGCGAATCCGCCGCGGCGCTGAATTGCGATCGCGAGCTGCTGCCTGCCGCCGATGGCTGGCAGCTGGCGCCGTTTCATTGATTTTTTATTTGAATCTGACTGACGAAGAGGTTTTTTCCAATGTCCAAGAACGTTGTCGTGATCGGCACCCAGTGGGGTGACGAAGGCAAAGGCAAAATCGTTGACTGGCTGACCGACCACGCGCGTGCCGTGGTGCGCTTCCAGGGCGGCCACAACGCCGGCCACACCCTGTGGGTGAACGGCAAGAAGACCGTGGTGCGCCTGGTGCCGTCCGGCATCCTGCGTCCGGATGTGGACTGCTTCATCGGCAACGGCGTGGTGCTGTCGCCCGAGGCGCTGCTGAAGGAAATCGACGAACTGGAAGCCGCCGGCGTCAATGCCTCGGCCCGCCTGAAGATCGCCGAAGGCTGCCCGCTGATTCTGCCTTACCACATCGCGCTGGACCAAGCGCGCGAAGCCTCGCTGGGCGCCGGCAAGATCGGCACCACCGGCCGCGGCATCGGCCCCTGCTACGAAGACAAGGTGGCTCGCCGCGCGCTGAAGGTGATCGACCTGTTCAACCCGGAACGCTTCGCCGCCAAGCTCAAGGAAAACGTAGACTACTACAACTTCCTGCTGACCAATCTGTTCAAGGCCGAGCCGGTAAGCTACGAAGCGATCCTGGCCGACACCATGAAGATGGCCGAACGCATCAAGCCCATGGTGGCCGATGTGTCGCGCACGCTGTACGACCTGGACAAGGCCGGCACGCCCATTCTGTTCGAGGGCGCGCAAGGCACGCTGCTGGACATCGACCACGGCACCTACCCGTACGTGACCTCGTCCAACTGCGTGGCCGGCGCCGCCGCGCCGGGCGCGGGCGTGCCGCCGCAGATGCTCAACTACGTGCTGGGCATCGTGAAGGGCTACGCCACCCGCGTCGGCTCCGGTCCGTTCCCGACCGAGCAGGAAAACGAAATCGGCGCCTTCCTGGCCAAGCGCGGCAACGAGTTCGGCTCCGTGACCGGCCGTCCGCGCCGCTGCGGCTGGTTCGACGCCGCCGCGCTGAAGCGCTCCATCCAGATCAATGGCGTGTCCGGCCTGTGCGTGATGAAGCTGGATGTGATGGACGGTCTGGAAGAGATCCAGCTGTGCACCGGCTATATGCTGGACGGCCAGAAGGTCGACATCCTGCCGTTCGGTTCCGACGCCGTGACCAAGTGCGAGCCGGTCTACGAAACGCTGCCGGGCTGGGAAGGCACCACCGTTGGCGTGAAGCGCTGGGAAGACCTGCCGGTCAATGCCCAGGCTTACCTGAAGCGCATCGAAGAAGTTTGCGGCGCGCCGGTCGACATCGTGTCCACTGGTCCGGACCGCGAAGAAACCATCGTGCTGCGTCACCCGTTCGGCCTGTAAGCCGCAGGAGATTGCGCCAGTTAAAATCTATGGTCAGCCTGACCTTTGCAAGAACAGCGTGCTGATGAATCATGACGGGGTAGGCTTGCTCTAATCTATCCGGATTCTTGATGGGCACAATAGAGCCCGATCCATGATGTGAGCCGCTCCTGCAAGTCCCTAAAAAGCCCTCAGTCTGTCATGACTGTTTTTACGATCGGGGTATCCTGCAGGCCGTGGGCCGGTTGTCGTCATCAGTATCTGTCTTGGCAAAAGCAGGCTTCTACTCGCCGCCGGGTTTACCCGGCGGTTTGCATTTCAGTCAGTGCGCGGGCCTGGGGACGGTACTCGCCGCCTTTGGCGAGTAGCGCCCACACGACCCGTGCCAGTTTGTTGGCCAGTGCGCAGGCCACGATATTCGAGTGGCGACGCTGCATCAGCGCCACCGTCCACGCTGCCATCGCACTCTTCCAGCGCGGCGCGTTCTGCATGATCACCCGTGCGCATTGCACCAGCAGGCGACGCAGGCTCTTGTCACCGCGTTTGCTGATGCCCAGCAGCTTGGACTTCCCGCCTGTCGAGTATTGTCGCGGGACCAGACCCAGCGATGCCGCAAAGTCACGGGCATTGCCATAGCCCTTGGCATTGCCGGCGTCCGCCGACAACTGGCTGGCGGTGATCGCACCGATGCCGGGAATGGTCATCAACCGCCGGGCGACATCGTCCTGTCGGGCTTCTGTGGCAATCTCGTGATCCAGCTCGTCGATCTCGGTCTTGAGCAGACGGTAGTGATCCAGCTGGCGTTGCAGGATCTGCCGGGCCTTGACGGGCAAGCCGTTGGTCTCGTCCATCAGCAGCATCGGCAGCTGCGTGATCCCCCGTACCCCGACAGGAAGCGCGATACCGAACTCCAGCAGCAGCGCATGGATCTGGTTGTTGGTCTGTATTCGTTCGGCAATGCGAGATTCCCGCAGGCGATGCAGTGCCGACAAGGCTTGCTGTTCGGCACTCTTGGCGGCAACGTAGCGCATGGTCGGGCGCGTAGCCGCCTCGCAGATGGCCTGGGCATCGATGAAATCGTTCTTGTTGCCGAAGACAAACGGGCGGATGTACTGCGGTGCGATCAGTTGTACGGTATGACCGAAGCCCGTCAGCTTGCGTGCCAGCCAGTGCGCGCCGCAGCAGGCCTCCATCACGATGCGGCAGGGAGGCTGTTTCGCGAGAAATTCGATGAGACTGTTGCGATTGAACTGCTTCTTGAGGACCGGGTTGCCGCGCGGGTCGTGCCCAATCAGATGAAAGCTGTGCTTGCCGATATCCAGACCGATGAGTGTGACGGTTGCCATGATGCTCTCCCCGAAGAAGAAAAAATGCCTCAGCAGGTTTGACGCCTGCTGAGGCATTTAGGTCAGGCTGACCATCACATTAAGCCCACCGCTTGCGGTGGGCTTTTTGTTTATGCGGCGTCAGCTTTTCTTGCCTGCTGCGGGTTTATAGCCATCGTTCAGCGTTTTCAGGAAAGCCAGCATATTGTCAATGTCTCGCTCGGAGAATGCCGGTTTGCCGCCTGCTTTGCCGCCGAACGGCGGCTCCATATTGACGTTGCTGTGATAGCGAGCCGGCAGGTCGTCGAATTTGGCCACTTTGCCCTCCATGGTCTTGGGATACCAGTTTTCCGGCTTGACGTCGCGTTCGGCGTAGAAGCGCAGCACCTGGCGCAGGCTGTGGAACACGCCGTTGTGGAAGAACGCCTTGCGCGTGGCCACGTTGCGCAGGCTGGGCGTGCGGAACAGGCCGCAGTACTCGGGGTGGTTTTTCAGGTCGGTGCGATAGGGGCCGCACAGGCCCAGGTCGTGGTAATGGCTGTCGCGGTTGGCGGCAATGGCGGGATTGCGCGGCGCGCCCACCGCGATGTGGCCGAAGTCGCTGAACAATGGAAACGCGCCGCTTTCGGCGCGCTGGCTCAGGTGGCAGGAGGCGCAGTTTCCCTTGGCCGGATCATCGAAGATTTTCAGCCCGCGCCTCTCCTGCGCGCTGAGCTTGATCTGGCCGCGCAGGAAGGCGTCGTACTTGCTGTCGTAGGGCGCGAACTCCTTGGGATTCTGCTGGAAGACCTCCAGCGCCAGCACCGCCTTGCCAAAAGCCGCATCGGGATGGCTGAAAATGTCCTGGCCGAACAGCTGGCGGAAGCGCTCGGCATGGGGTGAGGCCTGCAGTTTTTTGACGACGGCTGCGGGGGTGCCGTTGGCCATTTCATTGGCGGACAGCAAGGGCAGGGCGGCCTGGCTGTGGGTGGAGTCGGCGCGGCCATCCCAAGTCAGGCCGCCGGTAGGGCCGGCATCCTCGCTGTCATTGCCGTCGTCGTCGTGGAAATGCTCGCTGAACGCCGGCACGGTTTGTAGATAGCGCAGCGAAGGCACGGCCCGGGTGCCGGCTTGCTTGCCATTGGCACCGCCCAGTTGCACGGCCAAGCCATTGGGTGGGCCGTAGGCGTGAGTTGGGCTGTGGCAGGTGGCGCAGGACATGCTGCCCGATGCCGAAAGCCCTCGGTCGAAGAACAGCTGTCTCCCCAATTGCTCCAGCTGCTTGGCCTGAACGGGGTGGGACCCGGGAGCGTAGGGCGCTCCCAGATAAGCGGGCTTGGCGGGAGCCGAGGATGATGCGAGGGGGAGAAGGGCCAGCGTCAGCGGCAGCAGGAGGCTAAGTTTGAACATGATGGCATGCGAAATAAATTAAAACGTTGAATGTAGACTAAGTTCATTAAGCAAAAATAAAACAGTCTGACATTAAATAATTATGCTTATAGGGATGTTAATAAATTGTAAATCAAGTGTAACATTGCGCGGGAATAATCCGTAAACCTTTAATTTCAAGGAAAACCGTGATGGATCGTTTGACCTGTGGCATTGCGCTGACCCTGATCAGCGCCGCCGTACTGACCGCTTGTGGCGGCGGCAGTTCTTCCTCCGCCAGTGCGGCCTCCACAACCAATGGCGTGGTTACCGGCAGCTACTTCCGCCATGCCAAGGTTTGCCTGGATCAAAACGGCAACGGGCATTGCGACAGCGGCGAGTCGTTTGTCTACACCGACAACAACGGCGCGTTCTCCCTGCAGGGCAGCGGTTCCATTCTGGTGGAAGTGGGTACCGATGCTACCCGCTATGATCCGGACACCAAGACCGAAACCAAGGTGACCGACCCCCTGGTGTTCCGCGCGCCGGCCGGCGCCAATCACGTGGTGGTCAGTTCCCTGACGACGGAAGTGGCCGACCTGATGGACAACGGCATGGATCTGGATACCGCCCGCAAGGCAGTGGCCAGTCGCCTTGGCGTTACGCCGGATCAGGTGATGGAAGACCATAACAAGGAAACTGATGCCAATGTCAAGGCAGTGCTGAAGTCCGGCATCGACCAGAATATCGCGGCCATTGCCAGCGCGGTGAAGGATGCCGGTGCCAGCGGCGACATCAAGGCCAATCTGCATCGCCGCATGGCGCTGAACGATATCAAGAACGTGGTGGTGATTTACGCCGAAAACCGCGGTTTCGACAATCTGTACGGACTGTTCCCCGGCGCCAACGGCATTCCGGGCGTCAACCCGAGCGCCAAGGGCAGCATCACGCCGCAAAAGGACTTTGATGGTTCCGTTCTGCCGGCGCTGCCGCCGACCTGGGGAGGGCTGACCGCCGCCGGCCAAGACGTGACGCTGACCCAGGCTCAGACCGTGGGCTTCGCCAACAAGCCGTTCCAGATCGACGATGCCAAGGGTTTGAACGGCACCGGCGTGGTGGTGCCGCAATCGGTGGTGACGCGAGACCTGGTGCATCGTTTCTATAACAACCAGATGCAGATCGACGGCGGCGCCAACGACAAGTTCACGGCCTATTCCGACGCCGGCGGCCTGTCCATGGGCTATTACGACGGCAGCAAGATGGCCATGTGGAAGCTGGCTCAGCAATACACGCTGGCCGACAACTTTTTCATGGGCGCCTTTGGCGGCTCCTTCCTGAACCATCAGTACCTGATCTGCGCTTGCGCGCCGGAGTATCCGAATGCCGATACCTCGGTGGCCAAGGGCAGCATTTCCGCCATCGATACCGACAGCAAGGGTAACTTTGTCCGCCTGACACCGGCCGACAACAGCCCGGTCTCGGTGCTGATCGGACCGGCTAAATACAAGAACGACAGCAATCTGACGCCCAAGGACAATGCCGGCAAGTTCTACGCCGTCAACACCATGCAGCCGCCGTTCCAGCCTAGCGGCAACAAGCCAGCCGCCGGCGACAGCACCGGCAAATACGCCGATCCGGGCAAGTCCACCACGCTGCCGGCGCAGACCCAGGCCACCATTGCCGACCGCCTGGACGCCAAGAAGATCAGCTGGGCCTGGTATGCCGGCGCCTGGAATGCCGTGGCGGCCGACCCGAGCAAGATTTACAACGGCAGCGTGCCCAACTTCCAGCCGCATCACCAGCCCTTCAACTACTTTGCGCCTTTTGATCCGGTGAAGCAGGCGAGCTACCGCAGCGCCCACCTGAAGGACTTCGACCAGAGCTTCCTGGCCGATGCCGCCGCCGGCAAGTTGCCGCAGGTCGCCTTCTACAAGCCGCAGGGCAACCTGAACCAGCACTCCGGTTATGCCAGCGTGGCGGACGGCGATGCCCACATCGCCTCGGTGATCGCCCAGCTGCAGAAGAGCCCGCAGTGGAAGAATATGCTGGTCATCGTCACCTATGACGAAAATGGCGGCTTCTACGATCACGCCGCCGTGCCCAAGGGCGACCGCTGGGGCCCGGGCACCCGCATCCCGGCCATCCTGATCTCGCCCTACGTGCAGAAGGGCAATGTGGATCACACCCAGTACGATACCGGCTCCATCTTGCGCTTCCTGACGCGCCGCTTCGGCCTGCAGCCGTTGCCGGGCATCGTGGCGCGCGATGCCGCGCTGGAGCAAAACGGCTTTAAGCCAATGGGCGACTTCACGACCGCGCTGTCGTTCAAGTAAGCCAAGCGCTTTCGATCGGGCCGTGCCCCAACCGCCCCGCCGACGCGAGTCGCGGGGCGGTTTTATTGTTAGTGTTCATTTGGTCATGCGCGGGCTGGGCGGGCCGGTGGTAAACTGCATGGCCTCACTTGTTATTCAAAAGTCATGCAGTTGAAAATCGCACCCGGCATGGCGACGCCGCTCATCGTCGCTACGGCATTGTTCATGGAAAACATGGACGCTACCGTGATTTCCACCTCTCTGCCTGTGATCGCGCGCGACTTGTCGGTGGATCCCATCTCCCTGAAGCTGGCGCTGACTTCCTACTTGGTCAGCCTGGCGGTGTTCATTCCGATCAGCGGCTGGATGGCGGACCGCTTTGGCGCGCGGCGCATTTTCCGTTCCGCCATTCTGGTGTTCATGCTGGGCTCCGTGTTGTGCGCGGTTTCCAACAGCTTGCACGGCTTTGTGATGGCGCGTTTCCTGCAGGGGATAGGCGGCGCGATGATGGTGCCGGTGGGGCGCTTGGTGATCTTGCGCACCATAGACAAGTCCAATCTGGTGCAGGCCTTGAGTTATCTGACGGTGCCGGCGCTGTTGGGGCCGGTCATCGGGCCGCCCCTGGGCGGCTTCATCAGCACCTATTTCCATTGGCGCTGGATTTTCCTGATCAACCTGCCCATCGGCTTGCTGGGTTTGCTGCTGGCGGGGCGCTTCATTGCCAATCTGCGCGAGGAAGCGGTGCCCAAGCTCGACTTTGCCGGTTTTGTCTTTACTGGCGCCGGCCTGTCCATGCTGATGTTGGGCCTGGCGTCGGAGGGCAAACACATGCTGTCGGCGCAGGCCTCGATCGGCTTGACCGTGATCGGCGCCGCGCTTCTCGTGGTCTATCTCTGGCATTACCGGCGGCAGGCGCATCCATTATTGGACCTGTCCTTATTGCGCCTGCCGACTTTCAATGCCGGCGTGGTGGGGGGCTTCATGTTTCGGGTCGGCATCGGCACCATCCCCTTCCTGTTGCCGCTGATGCTGCAACTGGGATTCGGCTTTACGCCATTCGAGTCTGGGTTGCTGACGTGCTCCACGGCGCTGGGGGCCTTGGGCATGAAAACCATCGTGGCCAAGGTGCTGCAGCGTTTCGGTTTCCGCCGCATCCTGGTGCTCAACAGCATATTGGCGGGGTGTTCGGTGGCGGTGTACTCGCTGTTCCAGGCGGACACGCCGCACTGGGTGCTGCTGGCGGTATTCGTGTTGGGCGGTTGTTTGCGCTCGCTGCAGTTCACCAGCTTGAACGCCATCACTTTCGCCGATGTGGACAAGGAGCGGTTGAGCCATGCCACCAGCCTGTCCAGCGTGGCGCAGCAGCTAGCGGCCGGCTTTGGTGTGACGGTGGGGGCGTTCGCCCTGCAGACGGTGTCCTGGATGCAGCATCATCAGCAGCTGACGGCTGGTGACTTTGGTCACGCTTTCTTGATCATGGGTACGCTGACGGCCCTGTCCAGCCTACTGTTCCTGCGGCTGGCTCCCAATGCCGGGCGTCAGGTTTCGGCAGGCGCTTAAAAGCCGCCGCGGCATGGAGGCGTCCTGGCGGGGCGCCTCCTGCGGCTGCCGGAATGCAAAAAGGCCGTTGATCTGAGATCAACGGCTTTCATGCTGGTGCCCAGGAGAAGACTCGAACTTCCACAGTGTTGCCACCGCTAGGACCTGAACCTAGTGCGTCTACCAATTCCGCCACCTGGGCTAAAACTCAAATTGTATTGCTGCTTAAATCTGGAACAAGAAGCGCCAGATTTGAAATATCTGGTGCCCAGGAGAAGACTCGAACTTCCACAGTGTTGCCACCGCTAGGACCTGAACCTAGTGCGTCTACCAATTCCGCCACCTGGGCATGCAAATTTTCTGTACTGCAGACCGGCCGGAGCCAGTCTTTAATGAATTCTGTTGGTGCCCAGGAGAAGACTCGAACTTCCACAGTGTTGCCACCGCTAGGACCTGAACCTAGTGCGTCTACCAATTCCGCCACCTGGGCCAACCAGATTTTCATGATGCCAGCGTAGCGACGCGCTTACAATAGTAAGATTGGTGCCCAGGAGAAGACTCGAACTTCCACAGTGTTGCCACCGCTAGGACCTGAACCTAGTGCGTCTACCAATTCCGCCACCTGGGCGTCGCATTGCTGTATCATCTGTTGCATCGCTGCAACGAGAAGCGAATTATAGACATAATTCTGAGGGTGTCAATGGCTCAAACCTCAAAAAGGCAAAAAAAACTTTCTCTGCGTGAGCAGGATCCATTTTTGGAACGCGAGAAGCTCAAATACCCCCAACCCTTGCCCAGCCGCGAGTTCATCATGCAGATACTCGCCGAGCAAGGGGTGCCGCTGTTTCCGGATGAATTGGCGTTGATGTTGTCCATTCACCGCGATGAGCGCGCTTATTTCGAACGCCGTCTGCGCGCGATGGAGCGCGATGGCGAAGTCATCATCAATCGCAAGGGCGCGGTGTGCGTAGCGCAGAAACTGGATTTGGTCCGCTGCAAGGTATCGGGCCACCGCGACGGTTTCGGCTTCGCCATTCCGGATGAAGGAGAAGGCCGCGGCGCCGACATTTTCCTGCCCGAGCGCGAAATGAAGAAAGTGATGCACGGCGACCGCGTGATGGTGCGGCCTTCTGGCGTCGACCGCCGCGGCCGGCAGGAAGGCAAGATCGTCGAGGTGCTGGAGCATGCGGTGAGCAGGCTGGTCGGCCGCATTCAGCATGAGCGAGGCGTATGGGTGGTGCGGCCGGAAGACCGCCGCATCAGTCATGACATTCTGATCGAGCCGGGCGGCGAAGCCGGGGCGCAAGACGGCCAGGTGGTGATGGTGGACATTCTGCAGCAGCCGGACGCGCATCATCAACCGATGGGCAAGGTGGCCGAGGTGTTGGGCAATTACGCCGACCCTGGCATGGAAATCGAAATCGCGCTGCGCAAGCATGACCTGCCGCACGTTTTTGCCGATGATGTCCTGGCGCAGGCTAAGGCTACGCCGAAAAAGGTCCGCAAGAAGGACTGGAGCAAGGACCGGGTGGATCTGCGCGAGCTGCCGCTGGTCACGATAGACGGCGAAACCGCGCGCGACTTCGACGACGCGGTGTATGCGGAGAGGCAGGGCAAGGGCTATCGTCTGGTGGTGGCCATCGCCGACGTCAGCTTCTATGTCCAGCCCGGCGACGCTCTGGATCAGGAAGCGCTGAAGCGAGGCACTTCGGTCTATTTTCCGCGCCGGGTGATCCCGATGCTGCCGGAGGCGCTGTCCAATGGCATCTGTTCCCTGAATCCGGACGTCGAGCGCATGTGCATGGTGTGCGACATGCAGATCAATGCCAAGGGCGAGGTCAAGAAATACAAGTTCTACCCGGCGGTGATGCAGTCCAAGGCTCGCCTCACCTACAACCAAGTCTGGGACTGGCTGCAGAACGGCACCGATCATGCCATGCTGCCGCATGTGCAGGATTTGTATGCCTTGTTCAAGATCCTGCTATCGGCGCGAGGCAAGCGCGGCGCCATTGAGTTTGACTCCACGGAAACGCAGATGATCTTCAATGATCAGGGCAAGATCGAGCGCATCGTGCCCATCGTGCGCAATGACGCGCATCGGCTGATCGAGGAGTGCATGCTGGCGGCCAATGTCTGCTCGGCGGACTTCCTGCAGAAGAACGGCCACAAGGCGCTGTATCGCGTGCATGAAGGCCCCACCGAGGAGAAACTGGAAAACCTGCGCGGCTTTCTGGGCCTGGTCGGCCTGACGCTGGGCGGCGGCGACAAGCCGAGCGCCAAGGATTACGGCAAGCTGGCGGAGCAAATTCACGGTCGGCCTGATGCGCCGGTGCTGCAGACCATGCTGTTGCGCTCCATGCAGCAGGCGGTCTACACCCCGGACAACCATGGCCACTTCGGCCTGGCTTATGAGGCCTATACCCACTTTACCTCGCCCATTCGCCGCTATCCGGACCTGCTGGTCCATCGCGCGATCAAGGCGGTGTTGAAGGGCGAGAAGTACAAGCCAGGCAAGTGGGCGGCTTTGGGCGTGCATTGCTCGATGACGGAGCGTCGAGCGGATGATGCCAGCCGCGATGTCGAATCCTGGCTGAAAACCTACTATATGCGCGACAAGATTGGTGAAGTCTTCCATGGCAAGATCAGCGCCGTCACCAGCTTTGGCGTTTTCGTATTGCTGGACGAGGTCTATGTAGAAGGCTTGGTGCACATCTCCGAACTGGGCAAGGACTACTTCCACTTCAAGAAGGAGTTGCAGGCGATCATCGGCGAGAAGAGCGGTCTTCAATACCGCTTGGGTGATGCGCTGACCGTCAAGGTGATGGCTGCCAATCTGGAAAGCTCGCAAGTGGACTTCGCTCTGGTCAAGGACGAATTGCCTGCTCCGACCTCCGCGGCTGAAGATGCGGCAGGGCCGGCCGGCAAACCGAGACGTCGCCGGCGGGGCAAGGCTGCCGGCGCGGGCGAGACCTTTGTGGCGCCGCCTGAGACGGTTGCCGCACCTGCTGCCATGGCTGAGATAGCATCCAAACCTGCAGGCTTGCCGCCTGCGCCAAAGGGTCGCAGCGGTCCCGCCAAGCAGACGGCTGAGACCAAGCCGGCCGTTCCGCCCGCAGTGACAACAGCCGCTTCCATCAAGACTGAGCCGGCTCCAGCGGCTGCTGCCCCAGCGGCCGCAAGCGATGCCCCACCGGCCAGCGCCAAGGCGCGAGGTCGTGCGGCCAAACCTGCGGTCGAGCAAAAGCCCATAGGTAAGCCGCAGGCAGCGGCTGCCAAGCCCGAGGTTAAGTCGGCCAAGGCGGAGGCGCCGGCGGGAGCTAAGGGGCGGCGTCGTTCTGCAGCCGCAGGCCAGGCAAAGGTGGATTCTCCTGGTGCGCAGCCGCCAGATGTAGCGCAGCCGGCGGCTCGCCAGCAAAGCGCCAATCCTCAGGCTGTAGGGGCGCAAGCTGAGCCACGGGCGCCAGCGCAGCCTTCGGCACGCAGGCGCGGTGGCAGAAGCCAAGCCAAGCGCCGCTCCGGCGAGGAGTGATCAGCGACTATCTATATTAAAAGGTATAAAAATCGGCTAGAAGCGGGGCTTCTAGCCGATTTTGTTTTGTCCAGGATCCGGAAAATTGATGAAGCCTGGGGTGTGACTTCGCGAATAGTCATGATGTGTATGCATTTCTTTTGTTTTTAAAATCAGATCATTACCGGATTTTCGTGCAGAAAGTTCCATTTTTCTCGCAAAAGGTGTTGACGAGGTTCAGGCCCGGGCGTATAGTTCGCCTCCTCAGCTGACGCAGCGAACGAAACGGCGGAAACGAAACGGTTTCCGGTGTGACGAAAACAGCGTCCGGCACTGCTCTTTAACAGAACGAATAACCGATAGGTGTAAGTGCTTGGTGAAAGCCAAATACTTGCACTGCAAGAGACAAGAGATACTTGTTTATTTCTTTGAACTTGCGTGCCAGAAAATTGCTATGAGATTGAACTGAAGAGTTTGATCCTGGCTCAGATTGAACGCTGGCGGCATGCTTTACACATGCAAGTCGAACGGCAGCACGGGAGCTTGCTCCTGGTGGCGAGTGGCGAACGGGTGAGTAATGCATCGGAATGTACCGTGTAATGGGGGATAGCTCGGCGAAAGCCGGATTAATACCGCATACGCCCTGAGGGGGAAAGCGGGGGATCGAAAGACCTCGCGTTATACGAGCAGCCGATGTCTGATTAGCTAGTTGGTGAGGTAAGAGCTCACCAAGGCGACGATCAGTAGCGGGTCTGAGAGGATGATCCGCCACACTGGGACTGAGACACGGCCCAGACTCCTACGGGAGGCAGCAGTGGGGAATTTTGGACAATGGGCGCAAGCCTGATCCAGCCATGCCGCGTGTCTGAAGAAGGCCTTCGGGTTGTAAAGGACTTTTGTCAGGGAGGAAATCCCTAGCGCTAATACCGCTGGGGGATGACAGTACCTGAAGAATAAGCACCGGCTAACTACGTGCCAGCAGCCGCGGTAATACGTAGGGTGCAAGCGTTAATCGGAATTACTGGGCGTAAAGCGTGCGCAGGCGGTTGTGCAAGTCTGATGTGAAAGCCCCGGGCTTAACCTGGGAACGGCATTGGAGACTGCACGACTAGAGTGCGTCAGAGGGGGGTAGAATTCCACGTGTAGCAGTGAAATGCGTAGAGATGTGGAGGAATACCGATGGCGAAGGCAGCCCCCTGGGATGACACTGACGCTCATGCACGAAAGCGTGGGGAGCAAACAGGATTAGATACCCTGGTAGTCCACGCCCTAAACGATGTCAACTAGCTGTTGGGGGTTTGAATCCTTGGTAGCGTAGCTAACGCGTGAAGTTGACCGCCTGGGGAGTACGGCCGCAAGGTTAAAACTCAAAGGAATTGACGGGGACCCGCACAAGCGGTGGATGATGTGGATTAATTCGATGCAACGCGAAAAACCTTACCTGCTCTTGACATGTACGGAACTTGGTAGAGATATCTTGGTGCCCGAAAGGGAGCCGTAACACAGGTGCTGCATGGCTGTCGTCAGCTCGTGTCGTGAGATGTTGGGTTAAGTCCCGCAACGAGCGCAACCCTTGTCATTAGTTGCCATCATTCAGTTGGGCACTCTAATGAGACTGCCGGTGACAAACCGGAGGAAGGTGGGGATGACGTCAAGTCCTCATGGCCCTTATGAGCAGGGCTTCACACGTCATACAATGGTCGGTACAGAGGGTTGCCAAGCCGCGAGGTGGAGCTAATCTCAGAAAACCGATCGTAGTCCGGATCGCACTCTGCAACTCGAGTGCGTGAAGTCGGAATCGCTAGTAATCGCAGATCAGCATGCTGCGGTGAATACGTTCCCGGGTCTTGTACACACCGCCCGTCACACCATGGGAGTGAGTTTCACCAGAAGTGGGTAGGCTAACCGCAAGGAGGCCGCTTACCACGGTGGGATTCATGACTGGGGTGAAGTCGTAACAAGGTAGCCGTAGGGGAACCTGCGGCTGGATCACCTCCTTTCTAGAGAAGGCGATCGTCAAGTACTTACAGCCTATCGGTTATTTGTGTTAAGGGCATGACGGTGCAAGCCGTCGAGTCAACTGGGTTTGTAGCTCAGCTGGTTAGAGCACTGTGTTGATAACGCAGGGGTCGTAGGTTCGAGTCCTACCAGACCCACCAGTTACACTCTGGGTGTTCTGAAGAGCGCTACAGAGAACCATTTTTGTGCCAGGCAAGGCGCGAGAGAGCGAAGTGTGCAAATGCACATGAGCGACCGAGCAACGCGGCATGGGACAAAAAGAGGGGGATTAGCTCAGTTGGGAGAGCACCTGCTTTGCAAGCAGGGGGTCGTCGGTTCGATCCCGTCATCCTCCACCATCGCAAACAAAATCGAATTCGGAAGAGTTGGATTCTGTTTGCGTTGTATAAACGCCCGATCTTTAACAAACTGAAGAAGCCGAATATATAAAGACGGCGAGATGAAGATGCAGAGTTAATTCTGTGCATCAACAAATCGTCATCTTGGGTATTTGATTGTATCTAAGGCTGCGTCGCCATATCAAAAGGGGCGGTGCAGTCGTCGCACAAACACTCTCTGTTGTTGCGGTAATTTAGGTTACTGAAATGATAGGGTCAAGCGACTAAGTGCATCTGGTGGATGCCTTGGCGATCATAGGCGATGAAGGACGTGTAAGCCTGCGAAAAGCGCGGGGGAGCTGGCAATAGAGCTTTGATCCCGCGATGTCCGAATGGGGAAACCCCTCCGCAAGGAGATCCCTGACTGAATCCATAGGTCAGAGGAGGCGAACCGAGTGAACTGAAACATCTAAGTAACTCGAGGAAAAGAAATCAACCGAGATTCCGTAAGTAGTGGCGAGCGAACGCGGAACAGCCTGACTGTGTTATGAGTTGCGTTAGTGGAATGGAATGGAAAGTCCAGCCGTAGTGGGTGATAGCCCCGTACACGAAAACGCATCGCAAGAACTAAGCAGTCGAGAAGTAGGGCGGGACACGAGAAATCCTGTCTGAAGATGGGGGGACCATCCTCCAAGGCTAAATACTCATGATCGACCGATAGTGAACCAGTACCGTGAGGGAAAGGCGAAAAGAACCCCGGGAGGGGAGTGAAATAGAACCTGAAACCGGATGCATACAAACAGTGGGAGCGGACTTGTTCCGTGACTGCGTACCTTTTGTATAATGGGTCAGCGACTTACGTTCAGTAGCAAGCTTAACCGAATAGGGGAGGCGTAGGGAAACCGAGTCCGAATAGGGCGATTGAGTTGCTGGGCGTAGACCCGAAACCGAGTGATCTATCCATGGCCAGGATGAAGGTGCGGTAACACGCACTGGAGGTCCGAACCCACTAGTGTTGCAAAACTAGGGGATGAGCTGTGGATAGGGGTGAAAGGCTAAACAAACTCGGAGATAGCTGGTTCTCCCCGAAAACTATTTAGGTAGTGCCTCATGTATCACTTCCGGGGGTAAAGCACTGTTATGGCTAGGGGGTCATTGCGATTTACCAAACCATGGCAAACTCTGAATACCGGAAAGTGCGAGCATGGGAGACAGACGGTGGGTGCTAACGTCCATCGTCAAGAGGGAAACAACCCAGACCGCCAGCTAAGGTCCCAAATGATCAGTTAAGTGGTAAACGAAGTGGGAAGGCCTAGACAGCCAGGATGTTGGCTTAGAAGCAGCCATCATTTAAAGAAAGCGTAATAGCTCACTGGTCGAGTCGTCCTGCGCGGAAGATGTAACGGGGCTCAAACTGATAACCGAAGCTGCGGATGCACAGTTTACTGTGCGTGGTAGGGGAGCGTTCTGTAGGTCTGTGAAGGTGTCTCGTAAGGGATGCTGGAGATATCAGAAGTGCGAATGCTGACATGAGTAGCGATAAAGCGGGTGAAAAGCCCGCTCGCCGAAAGCCCAAGGTTTCCTACGCAACGTTCATCGGCGTAGGGTGAGTCGGCCCCTAAGGCGAGGCTGAAAAGCGTAGTCGATGGGAAACGGGTTAAAATTCCCGTACTTTTATGTAGTGCGATGTGGGGACGGAGAAGGTTAGGTCAGCAGACTGTTGGAATAGTCTGTTCAAGCCGGTAGGCTGGGGTGGTAGGCAAATCCGCCGCCCCTTAAGGCCGAGAAGTGATAACGAGGGTCTACGGACCTGAAGTGACTGATACCACGCTTCCAGGAAAAGCCACTAAGCTTCAGCTACATAAGAACCGTACCGCAAACCGACACAGGTGGGCAGGATGAGAATTCTAAGGCGCTTGAGAGAACTCAGGAGAAGGAACTCGGCAAATTGATACCGTAACTTCGGGAGAAGGTATGCCTGTTGAGGTGTAGTCCCTTGCGGATGAAGCTTTGACAGGTCGCAGAGAATCGGTGGCTGCGACTGTTTAACAAAAACACAGCACTGTGCCAACACGAAAGTGGACGTATACGGTGTGACGCCTGCCCGGTGCCGGAAGGTTAAGTGATGGGGTGCAAGCTCTTGATCGAAGCCCCGGTAAACGGCGGCCGTAACTATAACGGTCCTAAGGTAGCGAAATTCCTTGTCGGGTAAGTTCCGACCCGCACGAATGGCGTAACGATGGCCACACTGTCTCCTCCTGAGACTCAGCGAAGTTGAAGTGTTTGTGAAGATGCAATCTCCCCGCTGCTAGACGGAAAGACCCCGTGAACCTTTACTGTAGCTTTGCATTGGACTTTGAACAGACTTGTGTAGGATAGGTGGGAGGCTTTGAAGTCAGGACGCTAGTTCTGATGGAGCCGTCCTTGAAATACCACCCTGGTGTGTTTGAGGTTCTAACCTTGGTCCGTGATCCGGATTGGGGACAGTGCATGGTAGGCAGTTTGACTGGGGCGGTCTCCTCCCAAAGTGTAACGGAGGAGTTCGAAGGTTACCTAGGTACGGTCGGAAATCGTGCTGATAGTGCAATGGCAAAAGGTAGCTTAACTGCGAGACCGACAAGTCGAGCAGGTGCGAAAGCAGGACATAGTGATCCGGTGGTTCTGAATGGAAGGGCCATCGCTCAACGGATAAAAGGTACTCCGGGGATAACAGGCTGATACCGCCCAAGAGTTCACATCGACGGCGGTGTTTGGCACCTCGATGTCGGCTCATCACATCCTGGGGCTGTAGCCGGTCCCAAGGGTATGGCTGTTCGCCATTTAAAGTGGTACGTGAGCTGGGTTCAAAACGTCGTGAGACAGTTTGGTCCCTATCTGCAGTGGGCGTTGGAAGTTTGACGGGGGCTGCTCCTAGTACGAGAGGACCGGAGTGGACGAACCTCTGGTGTACCGGTTGTCACGCCAGTGGCATTGCCGGGTAGCTAAGTTCGGAAGAGATAACCGCTGAAAGCATCTAAGCGGGAAACTTGCCTGAAGATGAGACTTCCCTGGAGGCTTGACCTCCCTGAAGAGTCGTTCGAGACCAGGACGTTGATAGGTCGGGTGTGGAAGCGCTGTGAGGCGTGAAGCTAACCGATACTAATTGCTCGTGAGGCTTGATCCTATCATTTGAGTGGCTTGGGTAACCAAGACGCGAGATAGAGTGTGTGCGACACGATCAGATACCGAATATTCAGAGTTAGAGAATCTCTCTAACTCAGGCTTCTTGAGTTTGTACAAGTTTATGTCTGGTGGCCTTAGCGAGATGGTCCCACGCCTTCCCATCCCGAACAGGACCGTGAAACATCTTAGCGCCGATGATAGTGTGGCATTCGCCATGTGAAAGTAGGACACCGCCAGACGCCCCATCAGACAAAGCCCAGCTCAACCGAGCTGGGCTTTGTGCATTGGCGCCGCCGCGCGCCGACCCCAACCCGCCCCGACAGGATGCCCTGCCGGGGCTTTGGCGTTTTTGTCTCAGACCGTATCATGCATGGATTCCAAGAGAGGTTGCGATGGACAGAAAACTCAAGGTGGGCTTGTTGGGGTTCGGCTATGCCGGCGCGACTTTTCACGCGCCTTTGCTGCGGGTGCAGGACGGCGTGGAGCTGAGGGCAGTGGCTTCCCGCCGGCCGGAGTCGGTGCATGCGGCCATGCCGCACGTCCGCGTTTATCCCGTGGCCGAAGATTTGCTGGCTGATCAGAATATCGACCTGGTGGTGATCGCAACGCCGAACGATAGCCATTTCTCCCTGGCTGAAAAGGCTTTGCGGGCGGGCAAGCATGTGGTGGTGGACAAACCTTTCACGCTAGAGGCCTGGCAGGCTCGGCAGTTGATCGAGTTGGCGAGACAAGAACGGCGCGTGTTGTCAGTTTTTCATAACCGACGGTGGGATGCTGACTTTCTGGCTGTGAAACAGTTGCTGGAGCAGGGGAGACTGGGGCGGGTGGTTCACTTCGAGTCGCATTTCGACCGCTATCGACCACAGGTGCGTCAACGCTGGCGGGAGTCGTCAGGTCCGGGATCGGGGCTATGGTTTGACCTGGGGCCGCATTTGCTGGATCAGACGATACAACTATTCGGCCTGCCGCAGTCGATCTTGCTGGATCAGGCCGAGCTGCGCGACGGCGCGCAAAGCGATGATTGGTTTCATGCCTTGCTACGTTACGACGACAAGCGAGTCATCTTGCATGGCAGCGCCCTGGTGGCGGACGCCGGTCCGCGTTTCATCGTGCATGGCACGCTGGGCAGCTTCAGCAAGCAGGGTTTGGACCCGCAGGAGGAGGCATTGAAGTCCGGCGTGCTGCCGGGGGGCGACGCTTGGGGACGGGATGCGCGACCGGGGCGGCTGCTTTTGGCCGAGGCGCCGCCCGTGGAATATGCCGGCCCGGCCGGTGATTACACGCGCTTTTACGCCGGCGTGCGGGATGCGATCTTGTGCGGCGCCGTCAATCCGGTGCCGGCAGAAGAGGCCTGGCAAGTGATGAACTTGCTGGAGCTTGGCGTGCGCAGCGCAGAGCGCCAATGCTGGCAGCCGATTCCATTCAGTGCGGAGACCCGCTAAGCCAACCCCTGATGCGGCGTCGCGGCATTTGTCCTGCCAGCGCCGACGCGCCTTGGCTCTGGGGGCTCTTAATCCTTGCTTTTCTTCTTGCTGTCCTGAGCGGCGGCGATGACTTCTTCGCTGCTGACAGCGGCGCGCTGTTCCGGGGCAATCTCGGTCAGCAACTGTTCCAGCAACTTGCTGCGGGAGCTGATGTGGTGGTCGAAACGCCAGTCCTTCAGCAGATCGATGGCGACGTCGAAATAGCGCATGTCGATGTCGTATAGTTGGCTCAGATCGAACGAGCGTCCCATTTCCAGCGCGGCGGCCAGTTCTTTCAGGACGAGCATCTGTTGTGGGTCGTGGCCTTCTTCGATGAAGCGGCGGATTTTTTTGGCTGCGTTCATGGATTTTCCTGTCTGTATTTGAACATCGCGCACGCATGCGAGTCATGCAAGCGTAATGATCGTCGGCAGCGCCGCATGCGTCAACCGCGCAGAGGGAATTCAGGGCAACTGTGGCGTATAACGCGGGTTTGTGCGGCATCTTGTTCGTTGTAATGATCAAGATGATGGCATATTTTGATGAGAGTCAGTGCGATCCGCTGCGGGATATCCGCCGCTTTTCTGGGTTTCAGAAGGAGATTGCCCATGAAGCAACAAGAAGTGCGTCGTCGAGCCTTTGCCATGCCTTTGACTAGTCCGGCTTTTCCTCCAGGCCCTTATCGCTTCATTGATCGTGAATACATGGTCATTACCTATCAAACCGATCCGGATGCGATACAGGAGATCCTGCCCGAACCCTTGCAAATGACGGAGCCTGTCGTCAAATACGAATTCATCCGCATGCCGGATTCGACAGGCTTTGGCGATTACACCGAAAGCGGGCAAGTGATACCGGTCAGCTTCCGCGGCGAGTTAGGCAGCTATGTGCATGCGATGTTTCTGGATGATCAACCCCCCATCGCCGGTGGGCGGGAGTTGTGGGGCTTTCCGAAAAAGGCCGGCAATCCTAAGTTGGAGGTGGCGCGGGATACGCTGATCGGCAGCCTGGACTTTGGTCCCTTGCGCATTGCTACGGGGACCATGGGCTACAAATACCAGACGCTTGATCATGCGGCCCTCATGGATAGCCTGGCGGAGCCCAACTTTCTGTTGAAGATCATCCCGCATGTGGATGGCACGCCGCGCATCTGCGAGCTGGTCCGTTATCACACCACCGAGGTAACGATCAAAGGCGCCTGGCAGGCGCCGGGCGCGCTGGAGCTGCATCCGCATGCGCTGGCCCCGGTGGCGGAGTTGCCGGTGCGGAAGGTGCTGTCTGCTAAACATTTCATCTGCGACCTGACGCTGGAGCTGGGTACGGTGGCTTTTGACTACCTGCAACAATAATACTTGCCGCGAGCATGAGAAAACGGCCCCGAGCGATCGGGGCCGTTTTGCGTTCAAGCGCTTCAGAACCAGAAGTAACGATGCAGCGCGGCATCCAGGTTGGCGACGTCCGGCACGCCGACGCCGGTGGCTTGGTCATAGCCGCGATGCGAGTCAAAGCCCCAGTTGCCGCCTGCGACGATGTCGCGCAGCGGCGCGCCATGCCGGCCATGGCCATGGTAGGCGTGGCCGCTGGCCAGCAAGCCATACAGCGAGAAGTTCAGCAGGCCGAGGCGGCCGCCCATGGATTGATCCAACAGGGCGGTGATGCCGGCTAGTTGCGGCGCGACGAAGCTGGTGCCGCCATTGTGGCTCATGATGGAGAAGCCGGCCTGGCTGGAGGTGTAGTACACCACATAGCCGGTTTCCGGATCGCCGTTCATGGAAATGTCAGGCACGTTGCGGCCCTTGAAGTGGGCGGGCACATCGGCGATGACTTGGGGCGGCGTCTGGCTGTTGTCCACCAATTGCTGATTGGCCGCCGTGTTTCGCATCCCCGGCACCCAGTACTGATAGAAGGGACGGCTGATAAAGGCGCTGACGCCGCCGCCGCCGCCTACCGGGAAGGTGCCGCAAGCCACCGGATCCTTGCCCAGCGCTTGGCACAGGCCGTTCAGGTAATCCCAGCCCCAGGCGCGTTCCCTGGCGATCTTGACCTGCATGGCCTGGCCGTTGGGGTGGAAGGTCAGCGTGGCGGGCACGGTGGTGGCGCCGGCGGCAGCGAACATGGTCTGGCCTTGCAGCGCGGCTTGCAGGAATAGATCGTGGTAGGCCTGCAGCACATTGGTGCTTTGGCCGTTGACCGGGTTGGCCGCCTGCGCTTGCTGGTCAAACCACTCCCACTCGCCCCAACTGACGGACAGGGTGTCGGCGGCGTTCGATTCTATCGCTTGGGCGAAGGCGTCGACGAAGCCTTGGGTGGTGTTGGGCGCCTGGTAGACGATGATCTTGGCCGCAGGGGCGATGCCGCCGGATTGCTCCACGTCCAGCGTGGTTTCGTCGGAGCCGCTGTCGTCATTGGGCGCGCCGGGGCCGCCGTCGATATCGACAACGCTCAGGCGATTGGGATCAGTCTTCAGGCCGATCTGGTTCCAGTACTGGAACGCGTCCGCAGGCGTGAAGCTGGCCAGTGTGACGATGCCGATGGTGCTGCCCTGGCCATGGATGCCCTTGTTATAGAGCGGGGTAATGTCGTAATAGCGCGCCAGATCGGTGACGGTCCATTGGCCGGGCGCGTTGCCGCCGCTCACGCTGCCTGCGGTTTGGCTGGCGGCCGGTTGCAGGTTATTGGGCAGGCGGCGCAGGTGCGGGCGGAAATGCGGACGGCTATCGAAGCCGATCACGGCCTGCACATCGCTCATGTCGACAGTCGGGGCGCTGGCGCGCACCGGGGCGATGTAGCGGGAGACGGAGCCTGGCGTGTTAAACAGCGTGCAAAAGTGACCAGGTTCCCGGGGTAAACAGCGTCCAATTTTGACCACCCCGGGCATGTGCCACACTTCGTCTTTTTGGCGAGGGCAAACCTGGAGTGATTTGCATGGAAACCATCGGCAAGATCCGACGCCGTCACCTGGTGGGCAACGAGAGCATCAGCGCTGTTGCCCGCTCCCTCAACCTCTCCCGCAACACCGTCAAGAAATACCTCAAGGCCACCACCGCCCCGCAATATCAGCGCCAGCCGCGCCATCCCAGGCTCGGCGCCTTCATGGACACGCTGAACGCCTGGCTCAAGCGCGATAGCCAGCTCCCCAAGGCCCAACGCCGTACCGCCCGCCGCCTGTTCGAATGCCTGCAGGCCGAGGGGTACAGGGGCGCCTACGACAGCATCCAGCGCCACGTCAAAGCCTGGAAGGCCGCTCAGCCCGGCACGCTCACCCCAAAGCAGGCTTTCGTCCCGCTGCTCTTCGCGCCCGGCGAAGTTTGCCAATTCGATTGGAGCTACGAGCAGGTGGTGCTCGGCGGTATCGCCCAGACCATCAAGCTGGCGCACTTCCGCCTGGCTTATAGCCGCCAGCCTTTCGTCATCGCCTATCCGCGCGAAACCCAGGAAATGGTGCTGGACGCTCACGTCCAGGCTTTCGCCTTCTTTGGCGGCGCGCCGCGCAAGGTGATCTACGACAACCTCAAGGCAGTGGTGGACGCCATCTTTACCGGCAAGTCCCGCCGTTTCAACAGCCGCCACCTGGCTTTGGCCAATCACTACCTGTTCGAGCCGGTGGCCTGCACGCCGGCATCGGGCTGGGAGAAAGGGCAAGTGGAGAATCAGGTCGGCAATATCCGGGAATGGCTGTTCACGCCCACCCCGCGCTTTGCCGACTTCGCGGCGCTCAATGCCCATCTGGCGCAACGCTGCCGCGAACTGGGGCAACGCCAACACCCGCACCAGCCGGTGACGGTGGCCGCAGCCTGGGCAGACGAGCGGCAGCAGCTGACGCCGATCGCCATGCCGTTCGACAGCTATGTGGAGCAGGCGCTGCGCGTCTCCAGCACCTGCCTGGTGACGATAGAGCGCAATCGTTACAGCGTGCCGGCGCAATGGGCGGGCAAGGTGGTGTCGGTGCGCGTCAGCGCTGGCCAGATCCGCGCCGTCGCCGACGGCGCCGAGATCGCCTGCCACGACCGTCGCTTCGGGCGGGATCAGTGGATCTGCGAACCCTGGCACTACGTGCCGATCCTGCAAACCAAACCCGGCGCCTTGCGGCATGGCCGGCCCTTTGTCGAATGGGTGCTGCCGGCGGCGATTGAAACCGTGCGCCAGGCGCTGATGAAAGAAGCCAAAGGCGATCGGGCCTTCGCCGATCTGCTGCTGGCCGCGCGAGAAACCGGCCTGGAAGCGCTGGAAGTGGCCTGCCAGCTGGCGCTGGAGCACAAGGCTATCAGCGCGCCCATCATTCTGAATGAGCTGCGCCGGCTGACCGAACCCGCCCGTCCGGCAGCGTTGAGCGTGATGGAGAACTTGCAGCTGAAAGAAGCGCCGGCGGCGAACTGCGCGCGTTACGACCAGTTGCTGGAGGGCTGCCATGACTGATCCCCTGAGCAAACTGAAAGCGCTGAAGCTGTACGGGATGGCCAGCGCCTGGGGAGAACTGATGGCCGAACCCCGCCGCCAACCTTTGACCGGCGAAGCGATGCTGCTGCGACTGTTGGAGGCGGAACAGGCCGACCGCCAAGCGCGCAGCCTGAGCTACCAGATGAAAGCCGCGCGCTTCCCGCACCACCGAGATCTGACAGGCTTTGACTGGGCGGAAAGTCCGCTGCAGTCAGACAGATTGACCGCGCTGGCCGGCGGCGACTACCTGGCGGAAGCGCGCAACCTGATTCTGGTGGGCGGCACCGGGACGGGCAAAACCCACCTGGCGACAGCGCTGGGGGTGGCGGCGATCCATCAGAGCAAGCGGGTGCGGTTCTATAACGCGGTGGACCTAGTCAATCTGCTGGAGCATGAAAAGCGCGCCGGCAAAGCCGGGCACCTGTCGCGTCAACTGATGCTGATGGACGCGGTGATCCTGGACGAGCTGGGCTACCTGCCGTTTCCGGAATCAGGCGGCGCGCTGCTGTTTCACCTGATCAGCCAGTTGTACGAGAAGACCAGCCTGATCGTGACGACGAACCTGAGCTTCGGGGAATGGGTGAGCGTGTTCGGCGACGCGAAGATGACGACGGCGCTGCTGGACCGGGTGACGCACCACTGCGACATTCTGGAGACGGGGAACGATTCCTACCGGTTCAAGAAGCGCCGGAAAGCGGTCTGATGCCTGGTCAAAATTCAACGCTGACAGGTGGTCAAAATTCGACGCTGATTGACAAGCCTGGCGCGGCGCTCTTGTTCTGGAAGACATGAACCTCGGCGCCGAAGGCCTTTTGCACGGCGGGGGCCGGACCGCTGACCTGCAGCAGGGCGCTGCCGATGCGCTTGACGCTTAGCCCGGCGGCTTGCAGCCTGGCGCTGACGCGGGCCACGGTGTCGTTGCTGGGCGCGAAACGGGCGCGGAACTGCGCCGGGCTCAGGAAATGGTGGTAGTTCGGGCTGGCGGGGCTGTGGATTTCTTGCAGATAGCGCGCGGCGGCATCGCGGTCACGCAAATGCAGGGCCACGGTAAGGGTCAGCTTTTGCGCGGGGGCGGCCTGTTCTACCTTGCCCAAATCCAGGGTTGCGGCGGCCATGGCGCCGGAGGAGGCGAGCGCGGCGAGCGCGACAGCCAACACTTTCATGGGAAATGCTTTGGCCATGCGGAGTTTCTCCTTGGTAGCGGCCGGGGCGGGTTGCGCGATGGCGCGAGCTTGCCCGGTCCAGATGGTGGCGCTTGACGGCTGGGTAGCGGGTCGATGTGGCATGACGATGGCGCCGCCGCACGCTCTTTTAACCAATTTGGATAAATTGGCGAGCCCAGTATATGAACGGTAAAAACGGCGAAGTTGAGTGTTTTTGTAACGGTCTGTGTGTCATGTATGTGGAATGTTTTTCTTCAAGCTGTTGAATTAAATGAATAAATAGATAGCGCTTTCAATTGGATATGCAAGGATGCGTCTGACGGGCAGCGATGGCCTGGCGGTAGGCGCTGACTCGCCGGCTGCGGTGCTTGGCGTTTTTGCGCGGGAAGACTATCAATGTGGCGCCAAGCGCCCCGTTTGGCGTGCGGTAGAATTCAGTTTGGGCCAGCCGATTGGGCGTATGATGAAATTCTGCCCGCCCGACAGAAATGGCTGCCGGTGGCGACTAAATGACACAGTGAGACACAGGGACGAGGATGCATGCTGATTGATCGGTTCGGACGGAGCATCGAATATTTGCGGCTGTCGGTGACGGACCGTTGCGACTTGCGTTGCAGCTATTGCCTGCCCAAGGGATTCAAGCATTTCGAGGTGCCGGAGCATTGGCTGAGCTTTGACGAGATCGAGCGGGTGGCGGCAGCCTTTGTCCGGCTGGGCACCCGGCGCATCCGCCTCACCGGCGGCGAGCCGCTGCTGCGCAAGGATTTGCCGGCGCTGGCGGCCCGCCTGTCCGCGCTGCCTGGGCTGGAGGACCTGTCGCTGAGCACCAACGGCACCCAGCTGCAGCGTCATGCGGAGGCGCTTTACGCCGCAGGCGTGCGTCGGCTCAACCTGAGCCTGGACTCCTTGCGCCGCGATTGCGTGGAACAGATCACGGGCAGCGACAATCTGCCGCGGGTGATGGAAGGCCTGATGGCGGCCAAGGCGGCGGGTTTTGCGCCGATCAAGATCAATATGGTGGCGATGCGCGGCGTCAACGAGCAGGATATCGACGCCATGGTGGCGTTCTGCATCGAGCACGGACTGGTGCTGCGGCTGATCGAAGCCATGCCGATGGGCGACACCGGCCGCGCCACGCAGTATCTGGACCTGCAGCCGGTGCTGCGGCGCTTGTGCGCCCAGCATGGCCTGGTGGCGTCGGCGCAAACGCTGGGCGGTGGTCCGGCCCGCTACTGGAGCCGCCGCGACGGCAAGTTTTCCCTGGGCGTGATCACGCCTATTTCGCAGCACTTCTGCGCCACCTGCAACCGGGTGCGGCTGTCGGTGGACGGCACCTTGTACATGTGCCTGGGCCAGGAAGAAAAGATGGAGTTGCGGCCGCTGTTGCGCGCGGGCATCGACGATGCCGGCCTGGAAGCGGCCATCCGCGAGGCCATAGAGTTGAAGCCGGAGCGGCACGAGTTCCGCGAGCAGCCGCAGAAACTGGTGCGTTTCATGTCCATGACCGGCGGCTAAGCCGGTTTATCTTTCCAGGATTGCCCGCCGATGGCGGCGGAACACCCATTTTTCCCATAGCAGGTGCGTGTCCTCGTCGAAGGACTGGTGAATGTCGGCCGTCAGCAAGTGCTGGCCCCCCCCTGCCGGCTGGCTGCTGGCGACAATGCCATACAGGCATAGGCTGAGCGCGGAATCCGGATTGGGGTGCAGCAGCAGGAGCAGCCGCTGTCCGGGCTGCCAGGCCTGGCCGTCGCGCCAGGCGACGGCGTTCAGGCCCAGCCGGCAGGGCTCGACGGCGGGACGATCGGGGTGCCTTTCCAGCAGCGAGACTTCCAGCGCCAGGTCCAGCTTGGCCTCCAGCCGCAGCAGCACCGGATTGCTGTCTTCCGGCGTTTGCGGCGGCGCCGCCAACACGCGCAGCGCCAGCCGGGTTTCGCGCTGCTGGCGAGGCGGGTAGTCGCCTTGCAGCGGCTGGGCCAGGAAGGGCAGGCGGGCATCGAAGCTGACGGTGTCCAATGCCGGCAGACCGTCCACCAGGAGGGGCGTCGCGGCGCTCATCAGAGGAAGAACCGCGGGATGAGGTCCAGGCCGCCGTGCTCGATGGCCAGGTCCGCCTCGGCGCTGACGCGCGGTTTGGCGTGATAGGCGATGCCGACGCCGGCCTCGCGCAGCATGGGCAGGTCATTGGCGCCGTCGCCGACGGCCAGCACCTGCTCGGGCTGCAGGCCCAGCCGTTGGCGGGTTTCGATCAACAGCCGTTTCTTGGCTTCGGCATCGACGATGTCGCCCTGCACGCGGCCGGTCAGGACGCCGTCCACGGACTCCAGCCGGTTGGCGTAGGCCTCGTTCAGCCCCAGTTCTTGTTTCAGCCTGTCGGTGAAATAGGTGAAGCCGCCGGAAACCAGCAAGGTATGGATGCCGGACTCGCGGCAGGCGGCCAGCAGTTGTTGCGCGCCGGGATTCAGGCGCAGCCGGTGTTCGTAAACTTCCTGCAGCGCGGCCTCGGGCAGCCCTTGCAGCAGCGCCACGCGTTCGCGCAGCGCCGCGGCGAAGTCCAGTTCGCCGCGCATGGCGCGCTCGGTGATCTCCGCCACTTGCGGCTTGATGCCCTTGAGGTCGGCGATTTCGTCTATGCACTCGATGCTGATCAGCGTCGAATCCATGTCGGATACCAGCAGGCCGAAGTCGGAGAAGCGGCGCCCGCTCTCCACCCATGCCGCGTCGCCGCCGTGGCGGCGGCAGCACGCCAGCAGTTCGTCGCGGCTGGCAGCATCCACGCCCTCCAGGCGAGTCACATCGCCGCGGGAGCGGTCCAGCCGCGCGGCGGGGGCCAGGCGCAGCAGGTCTTCAATCAGCTTGTCGTCTAGGGGCGCGGCGGCGATGGCCAGCGTGTGCAGTGTGCTCATGGGGTGCGTTCGGCATCAGGGTGGATGCGCTGATTATGCCACGTCTGGCGCGGCTTGCCGCCGCCTCGGGTTCAGGCCTCGCCCGCGGCGCCCGGGCAGCGGCGCTGCAGCCAGCGGCGCACGGCCGCGTCCAGCGACAGCAGGCCAGGGCCGAAGGCCAGCAGCACCAGGATTTGCGCGCCCCAGAAGTAATGGAACTGGCGCGTGGCGTCGGTCAGCCCCGGGTAGCTGATCACGGCCACCGCGTTCAGGATGAACAGGCCGGCGGCGGCGAAGCGGCCGCCCAGCCCAAGCGTCAGCAGGGCGGACAAGCCCAGCTCGCCGCAGGCGGCCATGACGGCGGCGACGGCTGGCGGCAGCAGCGGCACGTGGTATTCGTCGGTGAACAGCGCCAGCGTGACGTCCCAGTCGGCAATTTTGGTCAGGCCGGAGCTGAAGAACACATTGGCGATCCAAACGCGCAGCAATAACAGCACCAGCGGCTGCAGCCAGTTAGCATAGCGAATCAGCAGGCGGTAGGCGCCAAAGGCTGGTTTCAGCGCTTTATTCATGGCGTTATGCATCCGTTGACAAGTGGAAGGAGGCCAGCAGCGGCGGCTGGAACAGGCCGAGCAGGGCGGTTTGCAGATCGAAGTCGGCGTCTTGCGTCAGCGCGTGTCCGGCCGCGTCGGCCAATGTCAGGCCGCTAAACAGCGCGGAGTGGAAGATGTATTCCGCCTGGCTCAGCGCGCGGGCCTGCACGTCGCCGTTCATCCGGTACACCAGCGCCGGCTCCGGCGCGCGTTGCAGCAGGCCGTCCAGCGGCCCGCGCTCGCGATGGGCGCGCCAGATGCTGACAGCGGGGTGCCGCGCCGGGCAGAGCGCCACGTCCGGCAGCGGCGTGAAAACCAGGGCGCCCCACTGCGCCTGCGGCACGGCGGCGAGGTCGGCGGCGGCCATCGGAGCCGCATCCTCCGCGTAATAGCTGCGGTGAACCGCCCACTCCAGCCGCGCCACGTCGGCTAGATAAGGCAGCTCGGCGCAAGGCGCGAAGCCGGCGATGAAGTCGGAGAAATCGGCGCCGTAGCGGTGCAGGTTGCCGCTTTGCGAGGCGTGGGTCTTGACGTATTCGCGCGCCAGCGCGGTGAAGAAATCGTCGCCCACCAGCTCGCGGCATACCGGGTGGCTGTGCGCCAACGTATCGATCAGCCCGACGCGATAGTTGTTGCGGTATACCGCCAAAGCTGCCGGGTTCAGGCCCAGGGTGTGGGCGGCGGAGGCCTGCGCAGGGTCGGCGATGGCTTCCAGCAGGCCGGCCTGCCAATCATGCCAGTTCATGGCGGCCCTCCAGTATCGCCTGCGCCTTGGCGGCTTCGCTGCGCAGCGCGGCCAGCGGCGGGATGTCCAGGTCCCATTCGATCAGGGTGGGGCGCGGGCCGATGCGGTCTATCACCTCGCGGTAGAAGCGCCATACACCCTCATGCACCGGCTGGCTGTGGGTATCCACCAGCAGCCCCTCGCGCTCGCTGTAGCCGGCGAGGTGGATTTCGCCTATCGCGTCCACGGGCAGGGCGGACAATACGGCATCGGTATCGGTGCCCAGATTGATCCGGTTGACGTAGAGGTTGTTGACGTCCAGCAGGATGCCGCAGCCGGTCAGGCGGACCAGTTCGGCCAAAAATTCGCCCTCGTTCATCTCATTGCCGGGAAACTCGACATAACTGGACAGATTTTCCAGCAGGATGGGCCGGCGAAGCGTGTCCTGGGTTTGGCTGACATGGCCGGCGATGGCGTCCAGCGCGGCGCGGGTATAGGGCACGGGCAGCAGGTCGTTGACGTAGCGCGTGGCAGAGTGATTGAACGACAAGTGTTCCGATACCGCGGCGGGCTGGATCTCGTCCACCAGCCGCTTCAAAGAGGCCAGGTGGCCGGCATCGGGCGGTTCGGCCGACCCCAGGCCCAGGCCGACGCCGTGCAAGGACAGCGGCCAATGTTCGGCGACGCGGCGCAGCATGGCCAGCGGCATGCCGCCGTCGAAGAAATTCTCGCTATGGACTTCCACCCAGCCCAGCGGCGGCGAGGTGTCGAGTGCCTCTCGGTAGTGCGGGGCGCGCAGGCCTATGCCGCAAACAGTGGGAAGGCTGGTGTGGGACATGCTGGCGTTCCAGTGTGAGCGGCCCGCCGTCAAGGCGGGCCGAGGCCTGCGGGATTATTTGTGCGGAGCGAGGTTGCCGCCCATTTGCTGGCAGGAGCCGGTGGCGACGTATTTCCAGTCGCCCGGGTCTTTGTCCACCTTGGCCTGGCCGGCGCAGGAGTGGGTGCCGTTGGCCGAGGCGCAGTCGTTTTTGCCGGCTTGGGCGATGCCGTAGCACTTTTCTTTGGCGGCGGCGGAGGCCGGCGCGGCGCTCAGCGCGCCCATGGCGATGACGGCGCCGAGGGCGGATGCGATCAGGGCTTTGTTCTGCTTCATGTCTGACTCCTTGGTCTTTGCCCGGCGGCGGATGCCGCCAAGCGTCTTGCGGTATGGTAATCAAAATGGCGGCGAATGCCAGCCGGGCGCATTACATGGGCTTGTTTTGACCGCCCATTTGTTGGCAAGTGCCGGCGGGCACCAGCTTGAAGTCGGTCGGATCGTTGTCCACCTTGGCTTGCCCGGCGCAGGCATGAGCGGCGTTTTTGCAGTCGTTCTGGCCGGCTTTGGCGATGCCGAAGCACTGGTCCTTGTCGGCGGCGGCGGCCGGCATGCTGGACAGCGCGCCGATGGCGATGACGGCGCCGAGCGCGGAGGCGAGCAGAGTCTTATGGCTATTCATGGTGTTCTCCTGGGTAGTACACCCTTGTGGGTGATGGCGATTGGTCGCCTCAAGCGGCGAAAGCTTACAGCGAGCCGGCGGGAATCTTGTGTATCCCGACTCGCTTGCATTGAGTCGGGCGGGCTTGGCATTTCTTACGCAGCCGGATGGCATGGGCGGCTAACGTGCGGGTGAGCGCAAGCGTCCGGTTTTTGTCTTTATAGCGCCGCGCAGAAAAAGCGCAGGGAGAGCGATGCAATGTTGGCTGCTGGCGGGGTGGTGCTGCTGGTGATGGCGGGAGGCCCCGCTGACGCGGGTGAGCGGGGCGTTTTCGCCGTATCCCAGCGAGACCCTGCCCGGCGGCGGCGTGTCGGCGAACATCGTGGCAGAGGCCCTGGAGCAGGCGGGGCTGCTCCAGCCTAAACCGCTATGGCAGCCGCGGAGGCGCGGCCATGCGGAGACGGAAGCGGGTAATTGCGCCGCGACGTTGCCTTATGCCCGCGACAGGGGCGGGAATGGATGCGTGGCGTCGACTCGCCCTTCACGGCCTCGCCGTAGGCGCACGCTATACCTGATGATCGGTCGCACGTGGCCGGGGGCGCCCCGCGTTTGCGTTTCAATCAGGGCTTGCGCCGGCTCAAGGCCGGCAGTCGTTGCCAGCCATTGCAGCGGTCGGGGGGCAGAGCCGCTGACGCGGCCTCAGCGTATATTGACCACCTTGTGGGTTTGCACCGATAGCCGCCAGCGCGGATGCGCCAGGCAATAGGCGATGGCGGCGCGGGTGTTGGCCGCCAAGTCCGGGCCATCCATGGGCTGCAGGTAGAAGGTGTCGAAGTCCAGATGGGCGACGGTTTCCGGCATCTGAGTCGTTTGCGGGTAGACCAGCTTCAGTTCGTTGCCGCGCAGTTGCTTCAGCTCAGCGCCGGCCTTGGGGCTGACGCAGATCCAGTCCAGCCCCGGCGGGGCTGCCACGGTGCCGTTGGTCTCCACGGCGACTTCAAAGCCCTCCGCGTGCAGGGCGTCTATCAGCTCCGCATCCAGCTGCAGCAGCGGTTCGCCGCCGGTGCAAACCACATAGCGGACGCCGCCTGCGTCGTCCGGCCATTCGGAAGCGATGCGTTCGGCCAGGGCGCGCGCGCTGTCGAACTTGCCGCCATCGGGGCCGGTGCCGACGAAATCGGTGTCGCAGAACTGGCAAACGGCCTTGGCGCGGTCTTCTTCGCGGCCGGACCACAGATTACAGCCGGCAAAGCGGCAGAACACCGCCGCCCGGCCGGCCTGGCGGCCTTCGCCTTGCAGCGTGTAGAAGATTTCCTTGACGGTATAGGTAGTCATGGCATGTTCCCGGAGTCGATGGCGAGGGCGGGGCCTCGACGGCGATAAAGGCTGCGGCTGCGGGAGCGTTTCCGCTTTGCAACGAACAGTAGGAGGCGGGCCGCGCTTGCGTCGCGTCACCCGCCGCTCCGTTCATGATACCGCCTGCGGCGCGTCGGGTTTTGATCGACGCCTGGTGAATTTTGCAACTTTTCTTATAGCAGCGGCCAACGCATGTCCTGGTGGAAGTGCAGCGACACGCCGGCGCGTTCGCTTTCCATCAGGTCGATGCGATCCAGCTCCGGCACCAGCGGCGACAGCTGGGCGTGTATCCATTCCGCCACCGCCGCGTTGTCGTGGCGGCGCAATCCGGAAAGCTTGTCCAGTGGGTTGTGGTCCAACTGGCGGTAGATGGGCTTGAAACGGTCCTTGACGTCGCCGAAGTCCAGCAGCCAGCCCATGGCGCGGTCGATGTCGCCGGCCAGCATCAGGCGCACCAGATAGCTGTGGCCGGTATAGTTGCCGGCTTCGTCGAAGGGCATGGCGCTTTCGAAGCGCTGCTCTTTCCAGATGCGGAAGCGCTTGCCGTCGAATTGGCTGCCGGCGGTATGCGTTTCGCGCACTTCCACCCAGGCCAGGCCGGGCAGGATATGGCGCAGTTCCTGATACAGCCACTGCGCCAGCACTTCGCTGGTGGGGTTGTCCAGGCCGGGAATGTCGTTCAGGTAACGATGGTTCAGGCGCTGGAACAGCGGCGTCCAGGCGTGTTCCAGTTCGCGCACCCCGCAGCGGGACGCGTCGGCCACCAGCCGCACGCCGAAGCCATGGCCGTGCAGTCGGCCGCACTTGTGGCCCGCCGGCACATGGGGCAGGTGGTGGGCTGCCTCGAACGAGGCATCGAGCCAGCGGAAGGCGCGCTCGCCGTCCAGCGTCACGCCATGATCCGGCGCGCCTTGCAACTTGATGGCGGCCGGCTGGGGCAGGGCATTGGCGATGTGGCGCGCCAGCGCCAGATCGTCGCTGGCGGCTAGCAGCGCGTTGAGATCGGAGTAATCGAGCGGCGCGACGGCGGCATGCAGGGCGGCCTCCAGCGAGGCGGCGTCGCTGTATTGGGCCTCGCTGCGGACAGTGACCCGGAAACTGTGGCCATGCGGGAGGGAGGCTTTGCCATGGTCGGCCGGAAGCTGCCGCGCCGCCTCGAAGCCGGCGCCGGCGATCAGATAGCAGGCATGCATGTCAGCTTCCTTCCGCTTCGGCCTGGCAGCGCGCGACGAGGGGGTCGGTCACGCCGGCTTCGGCAAAACCCTTGGCGCGCAGCTCGCATGATGCGCAATGGCCACAGGGCGGCACCTCGCCGTTGTAACAGGTATGGCTCCAGGCCAGAGCCTCCATGGCGCCGACTTGTTGCGCCAGGGTCACAGTTTCGGCCTTGCTCAGGTACATCAGCGGCGTGTGCAGCTCCACCCGGCTGTCCATGCCCAGGCGCAATGCCAACTCCAGCGCCTTGAGGGTGTTTTCGCGGCAATCCGGATAGCCGGAGTAGTCGGTTTGCGCCACGCCGGTCACCAGATGGCGTGCGCCGCGGGTGTAGGCGTAAGCGGCGGCGAAGGTCAGGAATATCAGGTTGCGGCCCGGCACGAAGGTGTTAGGCAGCGCGTCGTCGTCGCGCGCGCCTTCCTCCGGCGCGATGGCGTCGTCGGTCAGCGCATTGCCGCCGATGGCGGCGAAAGTGTCGATGGGCAGCATGGTCTGGCGCACGCCGGCGAGGGCGGCGATTTTCCGCGCGCAGTCCAGTTCCACGCGGTGGCGTTGGCCGTAGTCGAAGGTGACGGCCTCCACATTGCCGGCGCCGAAACGGCGCAGCGCCCAATACAGGCAGGTGGTGGAGTCTTGGCCGCCGGACAGGACGACCAGGGCCTTTTCAGATGTTTGATTCATGATCCGTCGAAATACAGTCGAGGGTTGGAGTCGAGCGCTGGGATCGGTCTCACCCAGCGCGGCAAACCCATGATTTTACCGCACTATAGCCCGCAGATGTTGTTGCTGATACGACAGTTCCTGCGTGCTTGGCGCGCGTGATCCAGGGAGCGGTAATTTTTTTGATTGTCGTCATGGCGAGTTCGTGCAATTAATGGATTTCGCATGACAAATGCGTTTTCGTGACTGAATGGAAATAACACACCCACAAAGGGGGAAAAATGGACAAGAGATTGCCAATCGCCGCCGCAGCCCTGTTGCTCGCTTCTTCCGTATTCGCCTCGGATTTGCAGGTCAGCCTCGGCCAGCCGGCCGTCAGCGCCGGGCAGGACGTCGATGTCACCGTGACCTACCGCAATGCGGGCAAGCAGACCTTGCACGTCTACCGCTGGTATGTGCCGGGCAAGGAATTGCAGGAACGCTTCCTGAGCGTGAGCGTGGACGGCAAGCCAGTGGAATATCTGGGGCCGCAATACAAGCGCGTGGTGCCGTCGCTGCGCGACACCGTGGCCTTGGCGCCGGGCGCCACTTTGAACGCCAAGGTTCGGGTGTCCGATTACTATGACCTGTCCAAGGGCGGCCAGCTGAATGTCCGCTTCGAGAGCAGCAGCGCGCGCATGATGAACGGCGGCTTGCCGTCCGGCGTCAGCGCCAAGTCCTTGTCGGCGGCGCCGCAGGACGAAGCCATCGTGTCCAATGCGGTGAGCGCGGCCAGCGGCGGCAAGATCAGCCCCCTGCTGTTGCGTTCGCAGGCCGCCAAGCAGGAATGGCAGGTCTTGAGCCGCAGCGCCGTCAGCGGCATCAGCTATGCCGGCAATTGTTCGGTCAGCCAGCAATCCCAATCCAAGGATGGCTATACCGCGGCCAGCGCCATGGCCGACGAGACCAGTGCCTATCTGAACGGCGCGCCGTCCGCGACCACACGCTACGTCACCTGGTTCGGCAAATACAGCCAAACCAACTGGAACACCGCCAAGTCGCACTACGTCAAGATCAAGGACGCCCTGGACACCAAGCCGATCAAGTTTGATTGCAGCTGCACGGACAGCGGCACTTATGCTTATGTCTATCCGTCGCAACCCTACACCGTGTATCTGTGCGGCGCGTTCTGGAACGCGCCGACCAAGGGGACGGACTCCAAGGGCGGCACGCTGGTGCATGAATTGTCGCACTTCACCGTGGTGGCCGGCACGCAAGACCATGTCTACGGCCAATCCGGCGCGAAACGGCTGGCCAAGAGCAGTCCCAGCCAGGCGCTGAACAACGCTGACAACCACGAATATTTCGCGGAGAACACCCCGTATCAGCCTTAAGCGTCCCGCAGTGAAGCGTCCCCGCCTTGGCGGGGATTCTTTTTTGCCGCGCCTGTTTGCATCGTCATGTCGCGTTGAGGCTTGGTGAGTTGTTTGCGGTAGTCTTATTATAGGAGTGGGCCGGCTGGGCGCGGACAGGCGCCTTGTCCGGCGCGCAAGACGACGGGGCCGTAATGATCCGGCCAATGACGATCAGCAGCTGCAGCGGGCGAGGGTGGAATGTCGTCGACGACAATCTTGCTGGTGGAGGATAGCGCGACCAACCGCTATTTCATCGAACAGTTCATCATGGAGCTGGGCTATCGCTGCGTGTCGGCCAAGAACGGGTTGGAAGCCGTGGCTTTTTGTCGCCAGCACATGCCGGACCTGGTCCTGATGGATGTCATCATGCCGGAAATGGACGGCTTGCAGGCGACGACCGAGCTGCGTCAGATGTTTGGCGAACACTGGGTGCCCATCATCTTCCTGACCAGCCTGAACGAACTGGAAAGCGTGGTGCAGGGGCTGAAGGCCGGCGGCGACGATTACTTGGCCAAACCAGTCAGCTTCGACCTGCTATCGGCCAAGATCCATGTCTTCCTGCGCATCGCCGAGATGCAGAACCAGATCAATCAGGACGCGGAGCGGCTGGAAAAGTACTTCCGCGACAACGAATTCGAGCAGCAGTTGGCGCTGGAGCTGATCGAACGGCTGATCAGCCTGCGCACCTCCGCGCCGCCTTACGTTTGGCAGTACCTGAGTCCGGCGGCTGGCTTCAATGGCGACTTGATCCTCATCTGCCCGACGCCTGAGGGCGGCATGCACCTGATGCTGGCCGACTGCACCGGGCACGGGCTGACCGCGGCCATCAGCGCGCTGCCGGCCATAGACTGCTTTCACGAGATGACAGAAGCGGGCTGCGGTCTGGAGGAGATCGTGCGCGGGGTCAATCGAAAACTGCACCGGCTGCTGCCCGGCGGCCGTTTCGTGGCGGCGGCGCTGATCGCCCTCGAAGCCGGCGGTCGCGCCTTGCGCATCTGGAATGGCGGCGTGCCCTGCGTGCTGCTGTTTGATGCGGAGGGCGAGGTGGCCGCGCGCTGCAAGTCCAGCCATCCGGCGCTGGGCGTGCTGGCGGCTGAGGATTTCGACGACTCCATGCAGACGCTGGCCTGGGAGCCGTCCCAGGTTCTGGTAGTCAGCTCGGACGGCATTACCGAGGCCAAGGATGGATCCGGCGCGATGTTCGGCCTGCCCGGCGTGGAAGCGGCGGTGCGCCAGGGCTGGCCATCGCGCATAGGCGAGGCGGTGCTGGCCGCGGCCAAGGCGCATATGCTGGGCGGCGTGGCCTGCGACGACATCTCGTTGCTGGTGATTCGCCATCCGGCTGACGCGCCGCCGCTTGGGCCGGGCTAGACCCCGCAGACCCGGGCGCGGCCGGTGCCTTTGGCCAGATAAAGCTGGCTATCGGCCAGCTCTATCAGACGCTGGCTGCAGCCTTCCTCGTCCGGGATCACGCTGCTGACGCCCAGGCTGATGGTCACGCAGGGCGCGGCATCTGAGGCGCCATGCTCCAGCCTCAAAGCGCGCACGGCGGCTTCCATTTTCAAGGCCACCGAGACGGCGCCCGCCAACGTGGTTTCCGGCAGCAGGCAGGCGAACTCCTCGCCGCCGAAACGAGCGGCCAGATCATAAGAGCGGTTCAGTTGATCGCGCAGGGTTTGCGCCACCTGGCGCAGGCAATCGTCGCCGGCGCTATGGCCGTAGAGATCGTTGTATTTCTTGAAGTAGTCGATATCGGCCAGGATCAGCGACACCGGGTTGCCGATGCGCAGCGCGTGGCGCCAAGCCTGCTCCAGCTTTTCATTGAAACGGCGCCGGTTGGCGATGCCGGTCAGCCCGTCGCTGAAGGCCATTGCACGAAGCTGGTCGGCCTGATATTTCAGCATCAGGTGCGCATTGACCCGGTTGCGCAGCGTGATGGGGGTGACCGGCTTGGTGACGAAATCGACGGCGCCGGCTTCCCAGCAGGCGATTTCCTCTTCCTGTCCGTGGTGGCCGGTGACGAAAATGACCGGGATGTCCCGCATGGCGGGGTCCTGTTTCAGTTGTCGGCATAACTGCATGCCGTTCATGCCCGGCATTTCCACGTCCAGCAGCAACAGGTCTGGCGGCGTGGCCTGACAGAAGGCGATGGCTTGCTCGCCGCCCGTCGCCATGAAAACGTCGTGCTCCGGCTGCAGGATCTGGTGCGCCACCATGATGTTGGCTGGCTGGTCGTCCACGACCAGGATGCGGCCGCGTCGGCCAAGAACGGGCAGGAAGGACGGCTCGTTCATGTCTGATCCACTTTCTGTTGCTTGAGCAGCGCCTCGCACAGGCGCGACGCGGCGGCGAAGTCCATCTGCATGATGGCGGTTTCCAGCTGGCCCAGCGCCTGCGGCATGGCCAGCCGATAGTGCTGCTGCATCTGGTCGAATTGCTGCAGCGCCTGCAGGTTCGAGTCTTGCAGCAGTCGCTGCAGACTGGCCAGCTCATGCTGGAATTCGCTGTCATCCGGCGGCGCGGCCTCCGCCGCGGGAGCGGGCAGCAGCTGGCCAGCCAGCTGCCGCGCCGCCGCCACCGCCTCTTCCGCCGCCTGCCACAAGGCATCGTAGTCCGCTGGCCAGCTGCGCGCCGGGTCTCGCAAGATGGCCTCCTGCTCGGCGGCCAGGGCGGACAGTTGCTCCGCGCCTACCGTGGCCGCCAGGCCTTTCAGGGTATGCAGCGTCTGCACGGCTGACTGGCGCTGGTCTTGCTTGCGCTGGCCCTGCAGGCTGACCAGCAGCCCTTCCGCCTCGCCGCAGAAGCTGAGCAGGGTATGGCAGTAGATCTTCACATTGTCGCCAAAGCGAGCCAGCGCCTGGCGGCTGTTGAGCCGCCCGCCTTCCGGCAGGACGATGGGGGGCGTCGCCGGCCGCGCCGCGCCGTCTGGGGCGTCGCCGCGAGCCAGGCGCAGGATCACGCCGACCAGCTGATCCAGATCGAAGGGTTTGCCGACATGGTCGTTCATGCCGGCGGCCAGCGCCCGCTCGCGATCGGTCGGCATCACGTTGGCGGTCATGGCGACGATGGGCAGCGCGTCGGCGGCATGGCGGGCGCGCAGACGGCGCGTGGCTTCGTAGCCGTCCATATCGGGCATCTGGATGTCCATCAGCACCAGGTCGTAGCGGGATGCCGGGTTGGCCAGCGCCGACAGCGCGGCCTGGCCGCAGTCCACCACGTCCACCTCGGCCCCTTCGTTTTTCAGCAGTTCGCGCGCGACTTGCTGGTTGGTCGGGTTGTCCTCCACCAGCAGCAGGCGCAGGCCGGCCAGCCGGGGGCCTTGGCCCGCGTCGCGGGGGGGCAGCGCTTCGCGCAGGCCGCGGTGGGCGCGCGCGTCGGCGATGGCGTCGAACAGCATGGACGGCGTCACTGGCTTGATCAGGAAACGGTCGACGATGCTGGACTGGGCGGGATCGAGCTGCTGCAGCATTTCCCGGGCGTAGGCGGTGATCATCATGATCAGCGGCGGCGGATTGTCGCAGGCCAGACGCCGCAGCTCGGCGCAGGTCTGCCAGCCGTCCATGCCCGGCATGCGCCAGTCCACCAGCACGATGTCGTAGTCCAGCCCGGCGGCTTGATCGGACAACATGGACAGGGCGGCCTCGCCGCTGGCGGCTTCATCGACCTGCCAGCCGAAGGCGCGCAATGTGGCGCTTTGGGCCTGGCGCGCGCTGTCGTTGTCGTCTATCACCAGGCAGCGCAGGCCGCGCATGGGCACGATGCCGGCAGAGGGGGCTGGTTCGGCGGCCGTGGCCAGTTCGCACTCGATTTCAAAGCTGAAGGTGCTGCCCTTGCCGGGTTCGCTGGCTACGCGCAGCTGTCCGCCCATCAGGGAGACCAGGCGCTGGCTGATGGCTAGTCCCAGGCCGGAGCCGCCGTAGCGGCGCGCGGTGGAGGACTCCGCCTGGGAGAACCCTTCGAAGATGCGCTGGCATTGCTCCGGCGTGATGCCGATGCCCGTGTCGCGCACGGCGAAGGCGATGCGCACGCGCTCCCCCTCCCGTTCCGCCAAGCGCGCGGAGAGGGCCACTTCTCCCTTGTCGGTGAACTTGATGGCATTGCCGGACAGGTTGATCAGGATTTGCTGCAGGCGCAGGGAGTCGGCCACGATGGCGTCGGGCAGGGCGGGGTCCAGCTCGAACAAGATTTCCACGTCCTTGGCGCCCACATTGGCGGACAGGATGACGCCCACGTCGCGCAAGAGCTTGTCCAGGCTGAGCGGATGCGGGTCCAGCGTCAGCTTGCCGGCCTCCACGCGGGAGAAATCCAGGATGTCGTTGAGGATGCCCAGCAGGGTGTGGGCGGCGGCGGCGGCTTTGTCCGCGTAGTCGGCCTGGTGCGCGTCCAGCCGGCTTTGCCTCAGCAATTGCAGCATGCCGAGCACGGCGTTCATCGGCGTGCGGATTTCGTGGCTCATATTGGCCAGAAAGTCAGACTTGGCGCGATTGGCGCTGTCGGCGGCGGCCTTGGCCGCGCGCAGCCAGTTTTCCTGCTCGCGCTCCAGCGTGATGTCGCGGTTGATGCCCATCATGCGGTAGGGTTTGCCTTCGGCCGACAGCTCCATCAACGCCGCCGCCTGCACGTGGCGGGTGCTGCCGTCCTGGCAGACGATGCGGAAGGTGTGGCTGAAGCTGCTGCCGTTTTCCAGCGACTGCTGCAGCAGGAATTCGGTTTCGGCGATGTCGTCGGGATGGATGCGCGCGCGCCAGTGGTTGTAATAGAGGCCGAAGTCGCGGAAGGAGCGCGGGATGTCGTAGATGTCGAACATGCGGTCGTTCCATTCCAGCGTGTCGCTGTCCAGGCGCCAGCTCCAGATGCCCAGCTCGGCCACTTCGGCCGCCTTGATCAATTGGTCGCGGGTCGACTCCAGGTTGCGCTGGTCCTGCAGGCGCTGGGTGATGTCGGAGGCGATGGCCAGGTAGCCGGCGGCTTCGCCGGCCTCGTTCTCCAGCCGGGAAACGGTCAGCTGCACCGGGAAGCGCTCGCCGTTGGCGCGGATATAAGTCCATTGCCGCTCATCGGTAGCTTGGCTCCAGACCGGCGCGACGATGGCCTCGGCATCGGCGCCTATGGTTTCGCCCAGTTCATGAGACAGCTGGATGGCCCGCGCGGCCAACTCTTCCGCGCAGTGAAAGTGCGCCAGGCTGCGGCGGCCTATCATCTCGGCGGCGGGGTAGCCCAGCATGCGCTCCGCGGCGGGGTTGAACAGGGTGATCACGCCTTCGCCGTCGGCGGCGATGATGGCGTAGCCGGCGTGGGCTAGGATGGCGTTTTGCATGGAGGAGTAGACGCGCAATTGCCGGGTGCGTTCCTCGATCTGCTGCTCCAGCGAGGCGTTGAGTTCGCGCACGCGCTTTTCCGCCGCTTCCTGCTGGGTGACGTCGCGCAAGGTCAGCGATATGCCGCCGGCCTCCTGGCGGCGATAGCGTATCGGCGAAACCGCGATGTCCAGTTGCCGCGCCGAACCGTCGGCCTGCGGCAGGGTCAGGCGCAAAGGGGGGCGGTCATCGTCCTGGCAGGCGCTCAGCAGCCGGGGCAGGAGGGGGGCGCCGGCGTACGGCAGCATATCGTCCAGCTGGCGGCCCATGGCCTGGCCGGTGGGCTGGCCGAACAGGCGCGCGGCGGCGGCGTTCCAGCTGATGATGCGGCCTTGCAGGGTGCAGCCGATGATGGCGTCGCTGGAGCTTTCCACAATGGCCGCCAGTTCGGCCTGGCGGAAAGCGGCCTGGCGGAACTTGCGGAAATACAGTCCGCAGAGCACGCCCAGCAGCAGGAAGACGCCCAGCGTATTGAGCAGGGCGGAGGTCCGCGCGTCGGCAGCCATGGTCTCCACCACGCTGTCGGGCAGCACGACGAACAGCTTGCTGTAATGGTCTGGCTGGCTGCTGGAGAACGGCACTTGGATCGAGTGGGCGTAGGCGACGCCGTAGGGCGAGTCGAAGGCGCGCAGCGAGGCGGGCTGGCCTAGGTCTATGGTGGTCGGACGGAAGTCGTCCTGCCAGCGCCAGACGCGGCCTTTTTCCGCGCCGAAAGTCCGGCTCGCATCGGGCTGCAGCAGATAATTGCCCTGCTGGTCCGTCAGGTAGAGATTCAGCTCCACGGGGATGTTGCGCGTCAGCGAGCCGAGCAAGCGCGTGGCGTTGTAATGGATCAGCACTTCGCCGAAGACGCGGCCCTCTCCATCATGGACGGGCATGCCGACATGGATGGTGGGGACGGGGGGCGGGCCGTCGCGGCCGATGTGGTGGGAGCCCATGACGAAATCGGAGAAGTAGGCTTGGCCTGGCGGCAGACGTAGGGCATCGGCCACGTAGTCGCGCCCGCCGCGCCGCGCCAATTGCGCATCGGGCACCACGCGGATGGCGCCGTAGGGATCGCGCTCCACGCGCACCAGCTCCTTGCCGTTATCTTTGGCGCCGATCAGGCGGAGCGCCGAGATGTCTGGATTGGCTTGCAAAAATGCGCTGAAGATGGTGTCTAGTCTTTTACGCCATATGTCTGTCGTGGTGTTTTCTTGTTGATCAAAGCCTTGCTTGGCGCTGGCGCGGATGATGCCGGCGATAGGCGGGGTGGCGCTCAGGAAGCGCGCGTCGCGTTCCAGCTGATCCAGTTGCTGGCGCAGGATGGCGTTGCGGGTTTGCGAGACATAGCCCAGCCGAGTTTGATAGGTCGCCAGCAGTTGCTGGCGCTGGTGTCGTCCGGTTTGCGTGACCACCACCGCGGTGACGATCAAGGCGCTTAGCAGGAAGCTGGCGATCAGACGCCATTCCAGGCGGGTGAGGCGGAGCGGAAAGAGGCTGGGCAAGGGCGACTCCTGAGGTCGGGTCGGGGCGTGCGGCTGGGCCGCTGGCCACAACCATTATAGGAAACTGCCCTTGCCATTCCAATTGCATCGGGCCGCTGGCGCGGCCCGCGAGGAGGGGATAGCCGCCCCGCAGAACGGGGCGGGGCGGCTTGGCGGGTCTTAGCGCAGCTGGTGCCAGAGGAAGGCGTATTCCATCGCGGCGATGCGCGCTTCTTCTTCGTGGTTGGCGGCGGAGCCGTGGCCGCCCTCGGTGCGCTCGTAGTAATGCACGTTTGCGCCGATGGCCTTCATCGCGGCGTACATTTTGCGGGCGTGGCCGGGGTGGACGCGGTCGTCCAGCGTGGAGGTGGCGAACAGCGTGGCCGGATAATGCGTGCCGGGACGGATGTTCTGGTACGGCGAGTAGCGCTTGATATAGGCCCAGTCCTCCGGCAGGTCCGGATTGCCGTATTCGTCCATCCAGCTGGCGCCGGCCAAGAGCTTGTTGTAACGCTTCATGTCCAGCAGCGGCACTTGGCAGACGATGGCGTGGAACAGCTGCGGATACTTGGTCAGCATCACGCCCATCAGCAGGCCGCCGTTGCTGCCGCCCTTGATCGCCAGGTGGCGGGCGTTGGCGATGCCGCGCCGCGCCAGGTCCTTGGCGATGGAGGAGAAGTCGTCATAGGCCTTCTGGCGCTTGTGCTTCAGCGCCGCCTCGTGCCAAGCCGGGCCGTACTCTCCGCCGCCGCGGATATTGCCCAGCACATAGACGCCGCCGCGTTCCAGCCAGGCCTTGCCCAGGGTGCCGCTGTAGTACGGCGTCATGGAAACTTCGAAGCCGCCGTAGCCGTAGAGCAGCGTCGGGTTTTTGCCATTCAGCTTGATATTTTTGCGCGCCACCACGAAGTAGGGCACGCGCGTGCCGTCGTCGGAGCGGGCGAAGAATTGCTGGATGCGGTAGGGGCTGGCGTCGAAGAAGGCCGGCTGCTGTTTCAAGGACTCGCGCGCGTCGCTGCCGGCATGGGCCAGCGACAGCGTGGTCGGCGTCAGGAAGTCGGCGAAGGTGAAGAAGTAGTCGTCGGAGTTGTCGCTGTCCACCGGGCGCACTTCTATGCTGCCGTAGCCGGGCGCGGCCACGGCGCGGGACCGCCACTTGCCGTCCTGCACCGTCCATTCCACCAGCCGGCTCTTGACGTCGTCCAGTAGGGTCAGGATGACCGCGTCGCGGGTGTCCGCGCTGTCGGCCAGCGAGGTGGAGGCGGTAGGCTGGAACAAGGCGGTGAAGTCGCGCTTGCCTTGCAGGTAGTCGTCCAGCTTGATGGCCAGCAGGCTGCCGGCCTTCCAGTCATGGCCGCCCACGGTCCAGTCCTGGCGCGGCTTCAGCAGCAGCCAGTCGGCATGGAAGCTGGCTTCCACGTGGCCGGGCTTGTCCAGCTTCTGCCACTTGCCGTCTCGCTGCAGCAGGATGTCGTTGCTGAAGAAGGTGGTGCCTTGGCTGAGCACATCGTAATGGCGGCCGGCGCTGTGCACGCGGTAGGCGCCGACCGAGATGTCGCTGGGCTTGCCTTCGAGCAGGATGGCCGCCTTGTCCAGGGGCTGGCCGCGCTGCCATTGCTTGACGATGCGCGGATAGCCGGAGTCGGTCAGGCTGCCCTTGCCGAAGTCCGTGGCCACGTACAGCGTGTCGCGGTCGCGCCAGTTGACCTCGCTCTTGGCCTCGGGCACGACGAAACCGTCGGCGACGAAGCGTTTGGCCGGCAGGTCGAACTCGCGCACCACGGCGGCGTCGCCGCCGCCGCGGCTCAGGCGGATCAGGCAGCGGTCTTGTTGCGGCTTGACGCAGTCCGCGCCCTGCCACACCCAGTTTTCTTTTTCCTGTTTGGCCAGCGCGTCCAGGTCCAGCACGGTTTCCCAGGCCGGGTCAGCCTTGCGGTATTCATCCAGCGTGGTGCTGCGCCAGATGCCGCGGGGATGTTGGCTGTCGCGCCAGAAGTTGTAGTAGCGTTCGCCGATTTTCTCGATGCCGGGGATGCGGGCGCTGGAGTCGAGCACGGACAGGATATCGCGCTTCAGGCTGGGGAAGGTTTTCCAGCCCTGGGTCTCCTTGACGGTGATGGCGTTTTGCTGGTGTACCCATTCCAGGGCCTGCTTGCCTTGAATGTCTTCCAGCCACAGATAGGGGTCGGTGGCGGCTTGGCTGTGCGCGGCCAGCATCATGGCGGCGGTCGCGAGCAGTCGGGTCTTCATGATGTTCTCCTGAGTGGGGCGAGCTTGCCGCGGTCTGCGTGCAGCCCGCCTGTTGTAGCGTCGACCGGGCGAGGGCGGTCGAACGCCGACTGTAACGCGAATTAAAACCTTTTGTCATGATGCTTGACGCAGAAAAGCCCGGCGGGGCCGGGCTGGTGCGGAGTGGCGGTCTATCAGGCTTGCGGTTGCAGCGTCGGGTAGTCGGTGTAGCCGCGGGCGTCGCCGCCGTAGAAGGTTTCCGGCTGCGGCGGGTTCAGCGGCGCGTTCAGCTTCATGCGCTCCACCAGGTCCGGGTTGGAGATATAGCTGCGGCCGAAGGCGGCGGCGTCGATATAGCCCTTGCGCAGCAGCGTCTCGGCCTTCTCGGCGGTGTAGCCGCCGGCGCCGATGATCACGCCGGGATAGCGCTGGCGCAGCTCGGCGCGGAAGCCGTCGTCGAGCACCGGGCCGCCGGCCCAGTCCGGCTCGGAGATGTGCAGGAAGGCCAGCTTGCGCTTGGCCAGCTGCTCGGCCAGGTACAGCGCCATTTCCAGCTGGTCGGTATTGGACACGCCGTTGAAGATGCCCAGCGGCGAGATGCGGATGCCGACGTGGTCTGCGTCCCATTCCGCCACCACGGCGTCCACTACTTCCAGCAGCAGGCGGGCGCGGTTTTCCACGCTGCCGCCGTATTGGTCGGTGCGGACATTGGCTTGCGGCGACAGGAACTGGTCCAGCAGGTAGCCGTGGGCGCCGTGGATTTCCACCAGGTCGAAGCCGGCGCGGCGCGCGTTGTCGGTGGCGCGGCGGTAGTCTTCCAGCAGGTCCTGGATTTCATTGGTTTCCAGCGCGCGCGGGGTGTCGCACTGTTCGCGTACCAGGCTGCCGTCGGCGGCGCGGATATTGGTGCGGCTGTCGGCCTGGATGGCGGACGGGCCGACCGGCGCGTCGCCGCCCGGCTGCAGCGAGCGGTGCGAGATGCGGCCGGTGTGCCACAGTTGCAGCGCGATCTTGCCGCCGGCCTGATGCACGGCGGCGGTGATGTCGCTCCAGGCGTTCACTTGATCTTCGCTGTAGATGCCCGGCGCGCCGGCGTAGCCCTTGGCCGTGGGCGAGATGTGGGTGCCTTCGGCCACGATCAGGCCGGCGCTGGCGCGCTGAACGTAATATTCCTTGGCCAGCGGGCCGGGCACGTCGCCCGGTTCGATGTTGCGCAGGCGGGTCAGCGGGGCCATGGCCACGCGGTTGGCCAGCGTGACGGCGCCCATTTGCAGCGGGGTGAACAGTTTGTCGGCTTGCATGTGTCTTTCCTCTTGAAGTCTATCAGTGGCTTACAGCTCGAAACCAAAACCCTGGGCGCGCGCGGCCGGCGCGACCTTGGGGAAGTACACCTGGCGGTAGAAGCGGGCGATGCTGTCGCTCCACGGCTCGCCGTCGGCGCGGCCTATGGTTTGCCAGTGCTGGCGCAGCGTGTCGTCGTAGGCGGCGATGTGGCCAGGCAGGCTGTCCGCCTGGTAGCGCTCGCGGTGGACGAAGCTGTCGCGCGGCAGGCGCGGCTTCTGCGCGGAGTTGTCCTGGATGTGGCCCAGGGCCACGCCGGCGATGGGGAAGGTCAGCGCCGGCAGCTCCAGCAGTTCTATCATGGCTTGCGGGTCGCGGCGGATGCCGCCGATGGGCACCGCGCCCAGGCCGGCGGCATGGGCGGCGGTGATCAGGTTGCCCAGCGCGATGCCGGCGTCCACCGCGCCCACGGCGAAGGCTTCGACGCTGTTGTGTATCACTTGCTGCTCGCCGGCCATTTCCACGCCGACGCGAGTCTTGTGGAAGTCCACCACGAGGGCGACGAATACCGGCGCCTGGGCGATCCAGGGCTGGCCGCCGGCGATTTCGGCGATGCGGCTGCGGCGTTCGGCGTCTTGCACCACCACCAGCGAAACTTGTTGGCCGTTGATCGAGGTGGGGCCCTTCCAGGCCGCGTCCAGCACCGCGTCCAGCATGTCCGGCGCGATGGGCCGGTCTTGATAGCTGCGCACGCTGCGGTGGCTGTGCATCAGTTGCAGGGTTTCGTTCATGATGGACTCCGTTTGAGTAGACCAGTCGTCTAGTTTAAATCCCAAGAAAACCCGCCGTATGCGGCGGGCGCTTCTTATCGCGTGCAGCTGGCGCCGTCGGGCTGCACCAGCATGGTTTCAGTCAATCGTTGCGCGTTCAACATAGGTTGGCGCGAGCGCATCACCTTATATAACAGTGCGCTGCCCACCCACAGGCTGTACAGGCTGGCGGCCAGCTCGTCCGGTTCCAGATAGGTGCACAGGCTGCCTTCCGCCTGGCCGCGGCGGATGGCGTCGGCCAGCCGGGCTATCAGTCGGCCCATGCCTTCGGCCAGCATCTCGCGCATCGGCTCGGACAGATCGGACACTTCCGCCGCCAGCTTCACCGCCAGGCAGGTGTGGCTGTGTTCGGTGCACTGGTGATTGTCCACCCAGCCCTGAAAATACGTCAGCAGGCAGTCGCGGGCGTTGCCGGCTTCCGGCCGCAGCAGCATCACCAGTCTTTCGTCGTAATTCAGAAAGTAGCGGCGCAGCATCTCCACGCCATAGCCTTCCTTGGACGGAAAGTAATGGTAGAACGACCCCTTGGGCACGCGGGCGGTGGAAAGTATTTCCGCCAGTCCGACGGCGGCGAAGCCCTTGCCCTGGATGATGGCTTCTCCAGTGGCCAGCAGGTGCTCGCGGGTGTCTGCGGAATGGTTGGCTCGTGACATGGGTGGACTGTACTAGACCGGTCGTCTAGTTTCAAGCTCGCGGCTTCAAACTCCGGCCAAACTGTTGCGTCTGACGCACAGCGGCGCGCTTATTTCAGATAGGAGCGCAGCACCTGCAGCACGGCGTCTAGGTCTTGCTGGCGCTGGGCCAGCTCCGGCTCCCGCACCACATGCTCCGCCAGATGGCCTTCCATCACCGCCAGCATCAAGCCATTGACCGCGCCGCGGATGGCGGCGATCTGTTGCAGGATGGCTGAGCAATCGCCATCGTTTTCCAGCTGCGTCTCCAGCGCGGCGGCCTGGCCTTGCAGCCTGCGCACCCGCGCCAGCAGTTTGGCCTTGTCCCGTACCGTATGCGACATCGTCAAAGTCTCCGTATTCAATGCGCCGATCTTAGCATGCTGGATACTGGGGGGTAGTATTTTGATACTGGGGGGGAGTACAATGCGCGGCATTGCGACTCTCCACGGAAACGATAGTGACTTCCTTTGCGACTTTGCTGCAGCAAGGCAATGCCTGGCTGTTCCTGCCCAGCGCCATCGCGCTGGGCGCCTTGCATGGGCTGGAGCCTGGCCATTCCAAGACCATGATGGCGGCCTTCATCGTCGCCGTTCGCGGCACGGTGCGCCAGGCCGTGTTGCTGGGCCTGGCCGCCACGGTGTCCCATACCGCCGTGGTGTGGCTGGTGGCGATGCTGGGCTTGCATTTCGGCCGCAGCTGGAACGCGGAAACCGCGGAGCCGTACTTCCAGATGGCGTCGGCGGCGCTGGTGATGGCGGTGGCCGCATGGATGATGTGGCGCACCTGGCGCCACAGCGGGCACGGCCATCATCACGACCACCATGACCACCACCACGAGCATGAGCACGGCCACGATGAGGCCAAGCGCATCGATACCGGCCATGGTGTGGTCGCGCTGGAAATCTTCGAAACCGGCGTACCGCCGCGCTTCCGGCTGAGCGCGGCCGATGGCCGCAAGCTGGGCTGGCGCGCCGCGCAAGTCTCGCTGGAGGCGGCACGCGCGGATGGCTCGCGGCAGGCGTTTTCTTTCCGCGACGCCGGGGGCTATCTCGAGTCCGTGGAAGAGGTGCCGGAGCCGCATGAATTTGTCGCGCGGCTACAGCTGGGTCATGGCCATCACAGCCATGATTACGATGTGGAGTTCGTCGAGCATGGGCATGCGCACGCGGTGGATGAATACGCCGGGCTGGATGTGTCCGCGCCCGGCTACCAGGACCCGCACGAGCTGGCGCACGCCAACGATATCCGCCGCCGCTTTGCCGGCCGGGAGGTGACCACCGGCCAGATCGTGGTATTTGGCCTGACCGGCGGCCTGGTGCCGTGCCCGGCGTCCATCACCGTGCTGCTGCTGTGCCTGCAACTGAAGCAGGTGGCGCTGGGCGCCACGCTGGTGTTGTGCTTCAGCATAGGCCTGGCCCTGACCATGGTGGCGTCCGGCGTGCTGGCCGCGCTCAGCGTCAAGCATGTGTCGCGGCGTTGGAGCGGTTTCGGCGACTGGGTGCGCAAGGCGCCGTATATTTCCGGCGCGCTGATCATGCTGGTGGGCGTGTACCTGGGCTGGTCGGGCTGGAGCCAGCTGGGCTGAGCCTGGTTTGTAAAAGAAGAGGGGCGGCTGGCGCTTGGGCGCGGCCGCCTTTTATTTTGCGCGTGGGGGGGGAAAGTGACGGGCTGGGGCGGTGTGAGTTGGCAAGCGCTGCCGCTTGGCTTCTTGATTTGGATCATGCGAAAAGATGTAAGCGGTATGCATCTTTTGAAGATGTATATAACATGCACCTTAATGACGCCATTTTGGGAGGCCCTGCGAGGGAGCAAACATGAAAAACACGCGAAGACTATGGGGATGGCTGGCATTGATCTGCCTGCTGTCGTTCTCTGTCCTGCTGTATATGGGCAAGGAAATCTACCAATCGGCGCCGCCGATTCCATCCGTGGTGCAGGGCGCGGACGGCAAGGTGCTGTTCACCGGCGAGCAGATCCGCCGCGGCCAGCAGGCCTGGCTGTCGTCCGGCGGCCAGCAACTGGGCACGGTGTGGGGGCACGGCAGCTACGTGGCGCCGGACTGGTCGGCCGACTGGCTGCACCGCGAGGCGCTGGCCTTGCGTGAAAACCGGGCCAAGCAACGCTTCAACCTAAGCTACGCCCAGCTCGATGTCGGCCGCCAAGGCATGCTGGACGCAGAACTGCGCCGCGAGATGCGCGCCAACGGTTATGACGCGGCCCATGACACGCTGACGCTGAGCGCGGAACGCGCCGCCGCCGCGCGCCAAGTGGCCGCGCACTATGAAGGCCTGTACGGTACGGACCCGGCCTTCGACACGCTGCGCGAGCAGTATGCGATGAGCGCCAATTCGCTGCCGGCGGCAGCCGACCGCGAAGCGGTGGCGGCCTTCTTTTTCTGGTCCGCCTGGTCCGCCGCCGCGGATCGTCCGGGCGAAACCGGCCTGTCCTACACCAATAACTGGCCGCACGAGCCGCTGGTGGGCAACGCGCCCACCGCCGCCAACGGCATGTGGTCCATCGCCAGCGTGATCCTGATGCTGGCCGGCATCGCCGCCATGGTGTGGTACCACATGGCCGCCGGCGAAGGCGAGGAGCCCGCGCAAGTGCCGGACGCCGATCCGCTGCGCAAGCTCCAGGCCACGCCGTCCATGCGCGCCACCCGCAAGTATTTCTATGTGGTGATCGGCCTGCTGCTGACCCAGGTGGGCATGGGCGCCATTACCGCCCACTACGCGGTGGAGGGCCACAGTTTCTTTGGCATCCCGCTGGCCGAGGTGCTGCCCTGGGTGGTGAGCCGCACCATCCACACCCAGTTCGGCGTGTTGTGGATCGCCACCGCCTGGCTGGCCACCGGCCTGTATATCGCGCCGCTGCTGTCCGGCCATGAACCCAAATACCAGAAACTAGGCGTGGACGTACTGTTCTGGGCGCTGATTTTCATCGTGGTCGGCTCCACCGTCACCGGCTGGGTAGGCACTTTGCAGCGCCTGGGCACGGATTTCAGCTTCTGGATTGGCAATCAGGGCCTGGCCTACACCAGCATGGGCCGCGTGTGGCAAATCCTCTTGTTCGTCGGCCTGTTGTTCTGGCTGTTCCTGGTGGCGCGCGCCTTGCTGCCGGCGCTGCGCAATAAAGAGACCGAGGGCCGCAGCCTGATTTCCATGCTGTTGCTGTCCGCCACCTGCATCGGCTTGTTCTATGCCACCTCGCTGGCCTGGGGCCAACACACCCATTATTCGATGATCGAGTACTGGCGCTGGTGGCTGGTCCACCTGTGGGTGGAAGGCTTCTTCGAAGTATTCGCCACCGCCGTGGTGGCGCTGATCTTCGCGCGGCTGGGCCTGATCCGCATGAGCAGCGCCAACCGCGCCATCGTGCTGGAAACCATCGTCTTCCTGTTCGGCGGCATCCTGGGCACCTTGCACCACCTGTATTTCACCGGCGCCTCCACCGCGGTGATCGCCGTCGGCGCGGTGTTCTCGGCTTTTGAAGTGGTGCCGCTGGCGCTGGTGGGTTTCGAGGGCTGGCAGACTTACCGCCGCAGCGGCGCCGCGCCGTGGGTGGAGCGTTATAAGTGGGCCATCCTGTGCTTCGTCGCCGTGGGCGTGTGGAACACCGTGGGCGCCGGCCTACTGGGCTTCTCCATCAACCCCCCCATCTCGCTGTACTACGTGCAGGGCCTGAACATGACCCCGGCGCACGGCCACGCGGCGCTGTTCGGCGTCTACGGCATGCTGGGCATCGGCCTGATGCTGTTCTGCCTGCGCGGCGTGTCCGAGGCCGAGTTATGGGACAACCGCCTGCTGAAGCCGATGTTCTGGCTGCTCAATATCGGCCTGTTCATGATGGTGTTCTTGTCCATCCTGCCGTCCGGCATCTACCAGGCCTGGGCCAGCGTGACGTACGGCCTGTGGTACGCGCGTTCGCCGGAGGTGGTGCACTCGGCGCTGATGCAGAACCTGGTGTGGCTGCGGGTGCCGGGCGACATCGTGTTCGCGCTGGGCGTGCTGTATCTGGGCCGCTTCGCCCTGCGGCTGCTGGGCTGGGGCGGCAAGAAGGCGCTGGCTGGGCAAGGCGTGTGAGCGGAGGACTTTTTACCCACAGCAAAAGCCGGGCGTGCCCGGCTTTTTCGCGTCTACAGCGTCTTGTACATCAGCGTGGTGGCTTGCAGTTTTTCGCCGCGGCCGTCCCAGGCGTAGCCGGGGATGCGGCCGGCTTCTTGATAGCCCAATGACAGATAGAGCGGCTCCGCCTTGTCGCCGCTGGCGGTGTCCAAGGTCAGCAGGCTGCGGCCGCGCCGCCGGGCCTGGTTTTCCAGTTCGGCCATCAGCGCGCGGGCGATGCCCTGGCGACGGCAGTCCGGATGCACCAGCAGCTTGCAGACTTCGGCGCGGTGGGGCTGGTTGGGCGGGGTGTCGCAGTCCAGCTGCGCGCTGCCGGCCAGCCTTCCGTCCAGCAGCGCGGCCAGCAGCACGCGGCCGCCGCCGGCGACGCCGGGCAGGGTTTTGTCGCGCCAGAAGGCGGCGGCTTGCGCCACGGAAAACGGCAGCACGAAATGGATGCTGGCGCCGTCATGCACGCAGGCGTGCAGCAGCTCGGCCAGCTCGGGCAGCCAGGCTTCGGCCTGCTCGGCGTCCAGTGCGAAGATTTCCCTTTGCGCCATCTTGATTCTCCTTATGTCTGGTCCTGCGATGGATCTTGGATATGCGTCCAGGCGGAGCAAGCAAGAAAAAGGCCCGGTTGAACCGGGCCTGGGGCGATGGCTGAGTCAGGGGGCGGGCGGCCTGGGCAGCGGCTGCGCGTCCGGGATGTCCGGCGCGCCGCGCTGGACTTCCGTTTTGGCCACCACCGGCGCGGCTTCCGGCCGCCAGCTGTCGCCGCCTTTTTTCACCGGCGGCAAGGCGGGGCGGGAGGGCGGATGCCAGGGCTGGGCCGGCGTCGCCTGATGGACGATGGGCTGAGCGGGCAAGGCGGCCGGAGGCGGCTTCGCCGCAGCCGGAGGAGGGGGGGCGGGCGCCTCCGCCGGCCACAGCCGCCAGGCCGCGCCGCCGGCCGCCGCCGCGATCAAAAGCAGGACGGCGGGCCTGGCGCGGCGCGGGATCACCAGCTCACCTGATCATTCAGGCTGAGGCTGCCGCTGGCCGGCGTCTGCAGGCTGCGGTTGCCGGACAGGTTCTCCCAAGTCACGCTGCCGTCGGCGTTCTTGCGGTAGTACTTGTAGGCGATTTGCTGGCCGGCCGGCAGGTTGACGCCGTTTTGCCATACCGGGTAATTGGCCGCATCCGCCGGAAGGCCCAGGTCGGTGTTCCAGTTGCCCAAGGCGCGCGCGTTGCCGGTGATGTAGACCTGCTGGCCCCACTGCGTATTGGCGGTCACACTGATGCTGACCGGCACCTCGCCGGCTTGGGGCGCGGCGCGGCAGTTGTTGTAGCGCGCGCACACCACCTGCGGAATGTCGACCACCTTGCCGGCGTGGATCGAGGCCAAGAGGCTGATGTATTCGCCCATCGCCCAGTTCAGCGGCGCCATGGATTTGGTCGGCGTGCCGGGCTGGTAGCCGGCCGGCGTGCTTACCGTCCAGCCGTCCGGCAGCGTGGCGTTGTTGGACCAGACTTGCTCCGGCAGCATGCCTTCCGGCGTGGTCAGCAGCTTCAAGGTGGCGAAGTAGGGCTGGCCGGCGGAGGCGCTGCCCTGGCGGGCGATCTCATACATGCCGCGCTCGGCGGTGAAGATGGGCCACAGGCGGCCGGCGCCGCTGCCGTTGAAGTCGCTGCCGTCATTGTGCTCGCCGTAGCCGTCGAAGTTGTAGCGGAACCAGGCGTTGTATGGCAGGGCGGGTGCGCCAGGCAGGGCCAGGCTTTGCCCCAACACCGTGTCGAATACATTGATGGTGTTGACGATGGTGGGGTCGTTGGCGCGCTTGACGCCCATGCGCACCAGTTCCAGGAAGCCGCCGTCCACCACGCGGCGAGCGTCGTGGCTGCCGCCGCCGTTCTTGAGCGTCAGCGTTTGCGGGGTGTCTGGCCCGGCGGAGGGATTGAAGCTGGCGCGGTCCGTGCCGCTGCCGGCGCGGCTGGCTGGATTGATGCGGACATAGTAACTGCCGTTGCCGAAGCTGCCGCTGGTGGTATAGGTCCAGGCGGCGACGTTTTGCTGCCAGTAGTCGGCGGCGGCCAGGTAGCGGCCGGCGCTGGCGTCGTCGCCGTTGTTGCGGGCGATGTCGGCGGCGGCCACCAGGCCGGCGATCTCGGCGGCGAGGGTGGACGGCGAGTAGCCGGAGTTCTCTTCCCAGCGCTCCTGGTAGCTCCACGGGCCGGTGGACACGATGTAGTCCGCGGTCAGCTTGATCTTGGGCCACAGCGGATTGGACACGGCAGAACCGAGCCGCCAGGCCAGCAGGATGGGCATGGCCTGCTCATCCATCTGTGTGCCCTGCCAGTACGGCCAGCCGCTGACCCAGGCATTCTGCGGGAAGCGGCCGACGCGGCTGTAGCCGGCCGCGCAGCCGGCGGCGTTGTATTCGGCCGCGCCGCAGTTGCTGGTCTGCTGCAGGGTGTTGAACAGGTAATTGACTACGGTGGTGGCGGTGGCGGTGTCGCCGGCGGTGGTCAGCGCGTTGGCGAACTTGAACAGGTCGCGCGGCCACACCAGGTGGTAGCCGCCCTGGTTGGCGTCGCCCTGGGTTTCGCCCCATGGCGTGCCGATGCCGGCGATCATGGCGCCGTTGCTCTTGTCCTGCATGGTCTTCAGCGTCATCGCCGCCAGGTAGTAGCGGTCGTCGGCCAGGCCGCCCTGAGTGGACAGGCCGGCGGCGTAGGCGTGCCAGGCGTTGTCGTATTGCTGCTGCGCGGCTGTAAGGTCCGAACCCAGCGAGGCGGCGGCGCTGTTGACGGCGTCGCTCTGGCTGGCGCCGAAGCCCAGCGCCATGTCGAAGGACACGCTGGTGGCGCTCGGATCGCCCAGATCCAGCCAGCCGGTCTGCGCCACATTGCCGTTGCTGGCGGAGCTGTAGGTCCAGTCCATGGTGTTGTCGCCGCTGCCCACCAAATCGGTCCAGCCGTCGCTCTGGCCTACGAAGCCGTTGGACAGCATGGGCTGGCCGTTGACGGTTTTCCAGGGCTGGCTGGCCATCAGCGCGGAGGCGCGGCTGTTGTGGCTGGCGGCCAGCGCGTAGCCGCCGGCGGCCGCCACGGTCTGGGCGGTGTTGCCGCTGCCGGCGTTGTCCAGATAGGGCTTGAACAGGACGTAGAGATTGAAGTCGCCCACGGTGTGGCCGTTCAACGCGGTGAAGGTCACGCGCTGGATCAGCGTGTCATGGTTGGGGTCGGCGAAGATGCGCTTGCTGATCTGCCAGTTGTGGCCGGCGTTGCCGGTGCTGGCGATCCAGCTCATGGTGCGGGCGTCGCTCTGGCTGGCGGAATAGGCCTGGCGTTTCTCCTCGTCGACAAACGTCTTCTTGGCGTCGCCCACCAGAAACTGCAGGTCCACCGATTCGGGCGTGTCCAGCACCGGGTAGTACACCTCGGACACGACGCCGCGGTAGCCGGTGAAATAGACCTTGGACGGACTGCCGACGGCGGTGCCGAGGAAGGATTTGGCTGCCGGGCCTCGGGCCGGCGTGGAGCCGGGCGCGCCGAAGGCCTCCCCGGCGTGGGATAGCGGGCTGAACAGGCTGGCGATCAAAACGCCCAGCAAGGCGGGGCGCATCAGGGACGGTTTACGCATGGTTGTTGTCTCCACTTTGTAGTACGGCAGGTTGGCCTACGGGTAAAAGTCTTGCCGGATGCCGATGTAATTTTGTTACGGACTATAGCAAAAGCATGGCGGCGGCATTTGCGCCAGTTCAAACGCTTGTTTTATTTTGTGTGGTCAATCATGGCGCAGATGTCGGCGGAATTGCCTCAAATTGGTGCGTTATCCGAGTCGATTGCCGGTGATTTAAAATTGATGATGTGGGAATGGGCTGGAAGTGGACTGCTGCAAAATGGCAACAGCGCCAGCAGGGCGAAAGTAATTTTCTGACAGTGATCAATTAAAGGTATATTATTCTTACATCTTATCCGCCGCGATGGCATGCGGTGGATTTTTTCGGCCATTAAAGATGTATTTTTAAAGAATCTTAAGGAGCCCCGCATGCTGAGCGAACAAACCCTATCCCTGGTCAAGGCCACCGTGCCGGTGCTGCAACAACACGGCGTGACGCTGACCAGCCATTTCTATCGCCGCATGTTCGAGCACAACCCGGAATTGAAGAACCTGTTCAATCAGGGCCATCAACACTCCGGCCAGCAGCAGCAAGCCTTGGCCGGCGCGGTGCTGGCCTATGCCCAGCACATCGAAGACCCGTCCCCGCTGTTGCCGGTGCTGACCCGAGTCGCGCACAAGCATGTCAGCCTGGGCATACGCGCCGAGCACTATCCCATCGTCGGCAAGCATTTGCTGGCCTCCATCCGCGAGGTGTTGGGCGAAGCCGCCAGCGACGATCTGATCCAGGCCTGGGCCGAGGCCTACGGACTGCTGGCGGAGACTTTGATCGGCATCGAGAACGGCATGTATGGCGAGTCCACCAACGCGGCCGGCGGCTGGAGCGGCTGGCGTCCGTTCCGCGTGGCGCGCAAGGTGGCGGAGAGCGAAGAGATCGTGTCCTTCTATCTGGAGGCCTGCGACGGCGGCGCGCTGCCGGCGTTCAAGCCGGGCCAGTACGTGACGGTCAAGCGCTTCGTCGGCGAATGGGGCCTGAGCCAGCCGCGCCAATACAGCCTGTCCGACGCGCCCAGCGGCGAGTACCTGCGCATCTCGGTCAAGCGCGAGGATGCGGCGGCGGGCAAGCCGGCGGGACGCGTGTCCAATCTGCTGCATCGCGAAGTGAACGAAGGCGATGTGCTGGAGCTGACCGCGCCGCAGGGCGACTTTTTCCTGGATGAAGACCGTTCCGGCCCGGCGGTGCTGATCAGCGCCGGCGTCGGCCAGACGCCGATGCAGGCCATGCTGGCCCGCTTGCTCAAGCAGGGTGGCCGCGAAGTGCGCTTCCTGCACGCGGCGCGGCACGGCGGCGCGCATGCGATGGGGCGGAAAGTGCGCCAGCTGGCTGAGCGCCATCCGCAGTTGCAGATCCACGTGCGTTACGAAGCGCCGCGCGCGCAGGATGTGCTGGGCGTCGATTACCATGCCGCCGGACGCCTGGATTTGGGCGAGGTGAAGGCGTTGGCGGTGTTGCCGGATGCGGACTACTACTTGTGCGGCCCGCTGGGCTTCATGCGCGCGCAGCGCGACAGCCTGCGCCGCCTGGGCGTGCCGGACGAACGCATCCATAGCGAGGTATTTGGCTCCAACTCTGGCGACGATTGAGGCCATAGGCCAGAAGCGGTATGCTGCCCCCGGTTTCCCGCACGAGAAGAACGCCATGCAACTGACCCGATTCACCGACCTAGGACTGCGCGTGCTGATGTACCTGACCGGGCAGCAGCCCGGCCAGCTGGCCACCATTCCTGAAATCGCGGAGCGGTTCGAGGTGTCGCGCAATCATCTGGTCAAGGTGGTGCACTTCATGGGGCAGCAAGGCTGGCTGGTTACCACGCGCGGCAAGGGCGGCGGGCTGGCGCTGGCGCGTCCGCCCGAGCATTACCGGCTGGGCGAAGTGGTCAGCGCGCTGGAAGGGAAACCGCGCTTGATAGACTGCGCCGAGCCGCCCTGCGCGCTGCGTCAGGGCTGCCTGCTCAAAGGCGTGCTGGACGAGGCGCTGGCGGCTTTCTTTCTGGCCTTGGACGGCTATACCCTGCGCGACATCGTCGCCGGCCCCACCGGCGAGGCCATCATCCGCCTGCATCGCGCCGCGGTCTGAGCGCTCAGGCCTGCGGCGGGCCCTTCAATTCCACGCCGTTGCCGTCCGGGTCGCGCAGGTAAATGGACGGCCCGACGCCGTCCGCGCCAAAGCGGGGCATGGCAGGAGCGACATCGACCCCGCAACGCGCCAAGTGGGCGCGGATCGCGTCCTCGTCGAAAGGCTCCACCCGCAGGCAGAAGTGATCCACATTGGCGCCCGTTTCCGAACCCTCCGCGGGGACCAGATCAATCAGCGCGCTCCCGGCATGCAAATGCGCCAGCTGGCCTTGCCGCTTCACCACCTCGCAGCCCAGTACCTCCAGGTAGAAGCGTTCCGCGAGCGCCGTGTCGCGGACGCGCAGCACGATGTGGTCGATCTTGAGAATGGCGAAGGGCGGCATGGCGTCTCCTGGCAGCGTTTAGTATTGGATGTCCCATGCTAAGCCCGCGGCGCGGGGCGAGAGAATTTGAATATCATGATCGGGGCGATAGCCGCGCTTGCCGCCGCGCCGCGCATGGCCGGCGGACTCGTCATCTCGCCCCGAACTTAAAGCGTGGGTTTGCGCATGCCAGACGGAGTCGGGGACTCGGCGGGTGATTCCGGGCGGCGTTTCGACAGATACAGACCCGCCAAGATCAGCGCGATGCCGACCAGTTGCAGCGGGGCCGATTTAGCGCTTGCTCCCGACACGTGGTCGATCAGGACGCCGCTGATCATCTGGCCCGTTATCACCAGCAGCGTGGTTTTCATGACGCCCAGCCTGGGCAGCGCCATGCTGTTGATCGCGACAAACCAGGCGCCCATCGCGCCTCCCAGCCAAGCCAGGCCGGGCGCCTGCAACGGCAGGCGATATGGGGCGCTCCCGACTATAAGCAGCAGGCTGAGAAACAGAAACCCTCCCAGATGATTCCAGAAAGAGGCGGACATCGCGCCGCGGCTTTGCGCAAGCTTGCCGTTGATGGCGCGGCTGGCAGCTATGCAAAACCCGTTCGTCAGCGCCAATAGCATCAAATACCCCATGTTCAGGCTCCAAAAATCAAAAGGGCGCAGCCGGACAGGATGGGCAGCAGCGCCAGGGTGTCTGGCAGGCGATAGCGCCGCTTCGGCAGGCCAAACCAGCCACAATGGTCGGAAAGCAAACCAAAGAGAACTTGCCCTAGCATGCCTATCGCCAGCGTGCCGGACATCGCCAGCGGGCTATTGACGGTGATGGCGGCCAGCGACACCACCAGCGCGCCAGGCACGCCGCCAAGGTAAGCCCAGATGGGCGGCGGGTCTGAACGGCCTGTCGTCTTTGAGGCCGGCATGGCCAGCCATATCAGCAAAGCGGCCAGCATGCCGATGCCGTGCGCCAGCCAAGAGGCGCACAGCGGATTGCTGTCGCGCGCGAGTTGGCTGTTGCTATGGATCATCAGCGCGAGCAAGCCGCCAGCGAACAGCGCAAGCGCCGGCAGCGTGAATCGATTGAGTGGAATGCGTGGTGTGGGCATGGCCATGGGTTTTGTCAGTGATGGAATGAAACGCATCGTATATTGTGTTTGATTGACTGATAATCCGGCTTTGTGGAAACTTATCGTAGAGAATAAGTGGACAATAGCGATGGAGCATTTCGCCGCGATCCCCATCTTCGTCGCCGTGGTGGAGGCGGGCAGTTTTTCCGCCGCCGCGGCCAAGCTGGGCTTGACCAAATCCGCCGTCAGCAAGCGGGTGCAGCAACTGGAGGCCGGGCTGAATGTGCGGCTGCTGCAGCGGACCACCCGCAGCCTGAGCCTGACCGAGGCCGGCGAGCGCTATTACGACAGCGTGCGCCACGCGCTGGCCATCGCCATGGAGGCGGAGGAGGCGGCGGCCGGCCTGCAAAGCCAGGCGGCCGGCTTGCTGCGCGTCAGCGCGCCGATGGCTTTCGGCCGCCTGCATGTGTCGCCGCTGGTGCCGGAATTTCTGCGCCGCCATCCCAATATCGAACTGGACCTGGCGATGGATGACCGCATGGTGGACCTGGTGGCCGATGGCTACGATCTGGCGGTGCGCATCGGCAATCTGCCGGACAACAGCATGGTGGCGCGCCGCCTAGCGCCGTGCCGGGTGTGGGTGTGCGCCTCGCCGGACTATCTGGCGGAGCATGGCGAGCCCGCGCATCCGGCGGAACTGGCCCAGCATAACTGCATCGCGTATTCCTATTATCGCGGCGGCGCCAGCTGGGTGTTCCAGGGGCCGGGCGGCGACATCCGCGTGCAGCCGCGCGGCAATTACCAGGTGAACAATAGCGAGGCGCGCCGCGATGCGCTGCTAGCCGGGCTGGGCATTTGCGAGATGCCCACGTTCATCGTCGGGCCGGACCTGGCGGCGGGGCGGCTTAAGGCGGTGTTGACCGATTACCCTTTGCCGCGGCACGCCATCCACGTCGTCTATCCCGAGCGCAGGCGGCTGCCGGCCAAGGCGCGCGCGTTCATCGATTTTCTGCAGGAAAAGCTGGGCGGGGAGCTGCCCTTGTGGGACAGCGGCCTGCCCGCATCTTTGCTGGCATCGCCAAACGGGAGCCAACCATGAGCAAGACGATAGGCACGGCGCTGGTCTGGTTGCGCCGCGATTTGCGGCTGGACGACCATGCCGCTTTTTACCACGCGCTGAAGCACAGCCGGGCGGCGCTGCCGGTGTTCGTGTTCGACGCCTCGATTTTGGACGCGTTGCCGCGCGACGACCGCCGCGTCGACTTCATTCATCAAAGCTTGGCGGCGCTGAAGGCGGAGTTGAATCAGCTGGGCGGCGACCTGCTGATCCGCCATGGCCAGCCGCGGGATGAGATACCGCGGTTGGCGGCGGAGCTGGGCGCGGAGGCGGTGTTCTGCAACCGCGATTACGAGCCGGCCGCGCGCGCGCGCGACGCGGAGGTGGCGGAGAAGCTGGCCGAGCGCGGCATCGCCTTCCATTCCTGCAAGGATCAGGTGGTCTTTGAAACCGACGAGGTGTTGACCGGCGCCGGCAAGCCGTTTGCCGTGTTCACGCCGTACAAGAACGCCTGGCTGAAAAAACTGACGCCCTTCCATCTGCAGGCCTATCCGGTGCGGCGCTATCTGGACGCGCTGCTGCCGCGCGCGCCCGAGGCCATGCCGTCGCTGGCCGACATCGGCTTTGGCCCCAGCGACCTGGCCGCGCTGCCGGTGCGGGCGGGCGCCGACGGGGCGGAGGCCCTGTTCGCCGATTTTTCCCGCCGCATCGCCCATTACAAGACCATGCGCGACTACCCCGGCATCAAGGGCGTGTCCTATCTCAGCGTCCATCTGCGCTTCGGCACCATTTCCATCCGCCGGCTGGCGGCCTATGCCTGGCATGACGGCGGCGAGGGGGCGATGACTTGGCTGAGCGAGCTGATCTGGCGCGATTTCTACCAGCAAGTGCTGTGGCACCGGCCGGACGTGGTGGAACACGCGTTCAAGCCGGAGTACGACGCGCTGCCTTTCCCCAATGACGCGGAAGGGTTCGAGGCCTGGAAAAACGGACAAACCGGCTACCCGCTGGTGGACGCGGCGATGCGGCAGCTGAACCATAGCGGCTATATGCATAACCGGCTGCGCATGGTGGCGGCCAGCTTCCTGGTGAAAGATCTCTTGATTGACTGGCGCTGGGGCGAGCGCTACTTCGCCGAAAAGCTATTGGACTTCGACCTGGCGGCCAATAACGGCGGCTGGCAATGGGCGGCCAGCACCGGCTGCGACGCCCAGCCTTATTTCCGCATCTTCAACCCGGTGAGCCAGAGCGAGAAATTCGACCCTGACGGCCGCTTCATCCGCCGTTACGTGCCGGAGCTGGCGGCGCTGCCGGACAAGCTGATCCACGCGCCGTGGCTGGCCAAACCGGAACAGTTGATGGACGCCGGCGTGCGGCTGGGGCGGGACTACCCGCATCCCATCGTCGATCACGCCGTTCAGCGCGAATTGGCGCTGGCCTTGTTCAAGCGCTGACGTCCTCGTTCCCTTGCCCGCCCTCCAGCAGCTGCCGCCGGTAGCGCTCGGGCGAGTCGCCCAGCTGCTTCTGGAACATGGCGATGAAGGCGGACGGCGTGGCGTAGCCCAGCCGCGCCGAGATGTCCTGCACGCTGTCGCCCTGGCGCAGCCGCGCCAGCGCTTCCACCAGCCGCGCGCGGCCGCGCCATTGGCCGAAGCTCATGCCCAGCTCGCGCTGGAACAGCCGCGCCAGCGTGCGCTCGGTGCTGAACACGCGCTCCGACCATTGTTTCAAGGGCGTGGCGTCGGCCGGATCATGGCGGATGGCGTCCAGTATCGGGCGCAATAGCTTGTGGCCGCTATCCGGCAGGTAGTTGGCCTCTTTTCCCGACTCCAGCAGCCGCTGGCATAGCAGCTGGGCCTGGCGGATGTCCCAGGGATCGCTGGGCACGGTAATGCGGCGCAGGGCGAAGTCGTCCAGCAGGGCGCGCACCAGCGGCGTCTGCTCGATCAGGCAGGTGTGGTCCGGCAGCCGCGCGGCCATCTCGCCGCTGACGTAGATCGAGATGTAGTGCATGGCCTGCCGCACATAGGCCGCGTGCGGCACTTCCGGCGGCGTCCACAGCAGATACTGGGCCGGCGCCACCACCTTGCCCTCGTCCAGCAGCAGCTCCACCAGGCCCAGATTGATGCGGCTCAGCTGGCCCCAGCGATGGCGGTGGCGGGCGAACTCGCTCCTGGGCGTGAAGCGATGGTAGCGAAAGGTCAGCGGCGCGGGTTCCGGCAGCGCGGCGTCGCTGGCGAAATAGTCGTCTAGGTCCGGGCTCATCCTGTCTGCTTCGCCTCAGTGAATTGTCTGTTTTGCATTATATCGTCCATAACGGACGACTCTAGAATAGACGCATCGAGTCGAAGGAGGCTGTGATGGCCATGCTGTTCCCCCTGCTGGCGGTGCTGATCTGGGCCGCCAACGTGATTGTTTCCAAGGCCGCCGCCCAGGTGCTGGACCCGGCGGCGATCTCCATTTACCGCTGGCTGGTGGCGGCGCTGGTGTTGACGCCGTTCTGCCTACCGCAGCTGCGCCGCCGCGCGCGCGAATTGAAGCCCTGGCTGGGCAAGCTTGTCGCGTTGTCCGCGCTGGGCATGGTGATGTTCCAGTGCCTGGCGTATTACGCGGCGCACAGCACCAGCGCCACCAATATGGGCGTGATCACCGCGCTGGTGCCGTTGTTGGGCCTGCTGCTGAACGCCGCTGTATTCCGCCAGAAGGTCAGCGCGCTGGCTTGGCTGGGCGTGGCGGTGTCCTTGTCCGGCGTGGTTTACCTGCTGGGCAAGGGAAGCCCGGCCAGCCTGCTGGCCAACGGCGTCAATACCGGCGACGCGCTGATCCTGGCCGGCGCCGCGTCTTATGCCCTGTACGGCATCCTGCTGCGGCGCTGGGCGCCGCCGTTCGGCGCCTGGCTCAATCTCTATCTGCAGGCCAGCCTGGCGGTGTTGCTGCTGCTGCCGCTCACCCTCACCGCTCGCAGCATGGCCGTGCCGGCCCAGGGCGTGGGCCTGGTCTTGTTCGCGGGGATCGGCTCCTCCTTGTTCGCCGCCTATCTGTGGATGCGCGGCATCCAGAAGCTGGGCAGCGACCGCACCGCCATCTTCATGAATCTGCTGCCCTTGTTCACCGCCTTGCTGGCCAGCGCGCTGCTGGGAGAGACCATCCATTCTTACCATTGGCTGGGCGGCGGCATGATTCTGCTGGGCGTGGCGCTGGGGCAGGGCATGCTCAATCCGGGCAGGCTGCGCCGACTGGCGCCGGCGCGGCCTTGAGCGGCCGGCGCGCCTACTGACAGCGGGCGGCTTGCCCAGGCGGCGAGCGGCGCGGTATGGTGTCGGCCGTTGGCGCGCGCATGCGCGCCGCGGCAAGGCGAGGCCGCGCAAGCGGCTTCGCTTCAGGATCGGTGCCTGGTGGCTTTCCCGCAAAACCACCAGGCACCCGTCCTGCGATCCACCATCCAAAGCAAGCGGGAGGGCGCATGCATTACAATTTGCACAATCTGTTCGATCTAGACTGGTTCGGCCTGCTGCATTCGCTGATCTGCCTGGCCATGGCTTTTGTCTGCGGCACGGTGATCGGCCTGGAGCGGCAATATCGCCAGCGCACGGCGGGCTTGCGCACCAATGCCCTGGTGGCGGTCAGCGCGGCGGCCTTCGTCAATATGGCCTTGCAGCTGGATGGCAGCGGCAGCGCCGCGCGCGTGGTGGCATACGTGGTGTCAGGCGTGGGCTTCCTGGGCGCGGGCACCATCATGAAGGAAGGGCTGAATGTCCGCGGCCTCAATACGGCGGCGACGTTGTGGGGCTCGGCCGCCACCGGCGCTTGCGCCGGGGCGGGCTTGCTCGGGCAGGCCGTGCTGACCACGGTGTTCGTGCTGGCGGTCAATACCCTGCTCAGGCCGGTGGTGAACTCGATCAACCGCAGGCCTATCGACGACGACGCCAGCGAGGTGACTTACCAGCTGTGCGTCATCGCCACGCGCGAGGGGCAGAAACAGGCCCTGGCCCAGGTGGGCGACTTGCTGGAGCAGGCCAATTACCCGGTGGGCGATCTGGATGTGGAGGCCTTCGGCGACGACGAGGTGGAAATGACCGCCACCTTGCTGGCCACCTCGGTGGACTCGGACGAACTGGACCGCATCGCCGAGGCGCTGACGGCCAAGCCCTACATCAGCCAGGCTTACTGGAACACCAGCACCAGCGAGTGATCCGCGTCATGCCACCAACCGCCGCCGCGACAATCCGTCAGGCGGCGGTTTCGCATTGGCGCCAGTCCGGCGCGATACGCGCCCGCGCGCCTTGTTCAGAGTCAAAGTTTATGACGGACAGTGTTACAATCGGGACAGGTTTTTAGTGTCCGCGCGACGCCGGTTCCATCCAGCGCCGGCGGCGGGGTAATCCACGGGCGGCCGCACCGGCGCCCGGCTTCTCGAGACAGCCTTATGACCATCATCCGCCAGGAAGACTTCATCCAGAGCATCGCCGATGCCTTCCAGTACATCAGCTGCTACCACCCGAAAGACTATATCGACGCGCTGTACCAGGCTTACCTGAACGAGGAAAGCACCGCCGCCAAGGATGCGATGGCGCAAATCCTGGTCAACAGCCGCATGTGCGCCGAAGGCCAGCGCCCGATCTGCCAGGATACCGGCATCGCCGTGGTGTTCCTGAAGGTGGGCATGCAAGTGCAATGGGACGCCAAGCTTAGCGTGCAGGAGATGGTCAACGAGGGCGTGCGCCGCGCCTACAACCACCCGGACAACAAGCTGCGCGCCTCCGTGCTGCGCGACCCGGCCGGCAAGCGCCAGAACACCAAGGACAACACCCCGGCCGTGGTGCACTTCGAGATCGTCGAAGGCGACCAGGTGGAGGTGATCTGCGCGGCCAAGGGCGGCGGCTCGGAAAACAAGTCCAAGCTGGCGATGCTGAACCCGTCCGACTCTATCGTGGACTGGGTGCTGAAGACGGTGCCGACCATGGGCGCCGGCTGGTGTCCGCCGGGCATTCTCGGCATCGGCATCGGCGGCACGCCGGAAAAGGCGATGCTGCTGGCCAAGGAAAGCCTGATGGACCACGTGGATATCCACGAACTGAAGGCCAAGGCCGCCGCCGGCGCGGAACTGTCGCGGGTTGAACAACTGCGTTTGGAACTGTTCGAGAAGGTCAACGCGCTGGGCATAGGCGCTCAGGGCCTGGGCGGCCTGACCACGGTGCTGGACGTGAAGATTCTGGACTACCCGACCCACGCGGCCTCGCTGCCGGTGGCGCTGATCCCGAACTGCGCCGCCACCCGCCACATCCATTTCCATCTGGACGGCAGCGGTCCGGCCCATCTGGAGCCGCCCAAGTTGGAAGACTGGCCGGACATCACCTACGACGCGTCCAACGGCAAGCGCGTGGATCTGGACAAGATCACCAAGGAAGAAGTGGCCAGCTGGCAGCCCGGCGATGTGCTGCTGCTGAACGGCAAAATCCTGACCGGCCGCGACGCCGCCCACAAGCGCATGATAGACATGCTGAACAAGGGCGAGGCGCTGCCGGTGGACTTCACCAACCGCTTCATTTACTACGTGGGTCCGGTGGACCCGGTGCGCGACGAAGTGGTGGGCCCGGCCGGCCCGACCACCGCCACCCGCATGGACAAGTTCACGCGCCAGATGCTGGAGCAGACTGGCCTCTTGGGCATGATAGGCAAGGCCGAGCGCGGCCCGGCGGCCATCGAGGCGATCAAGGACAACAAGGCCGTGTACTTGATGGCGGTGGGCGGCTCCGCCTACCTGGTGTCCAAGGCGATCAAGGCGTCCAAGGTAGTGGGTTTCGCCGATTTGGGCATGGAGGCGATCTACGAGTTCGAGGTCCAGGACATGCCGGTGACGGTGGCGGTGGATGCCTGTGGCACCTCGGTGCACAACACCGGCCCGGCGGAGTGGCGGGTGAAGATCGGCAAGATTCCGGTCAATCTGGCATAAGTGCATGCATGAAAGATGCCGTCCGTGAGGGCGGCATTTTTTTTGTCTGACGCAGAACGGTGGCCAATGTTGCGGCTAGGCTGCAACCACTTTAGCCCAATCGGCAAAATTTAATTTTTGTCTTGCAAATCCGTCGCTTAGGTCATACATACTGAAAATGTTCTCGGCATGGTTTCAGTGTTTCTACTTACCGGATTATGAGTATGACGACCAGCTCCGTTGCCAGTTTCGGTCTTTACTCGGATTTGTACGCGCGCTTCCGTCCAAGCTATCCGGAAGCCCTGTACGATTGGCTGCTCCCCCTGTGCCCGGGCCGCCAGCGCGCCTGGGATTGCGCGACTGGCAATGGCCAGACGGCGGTGCGGCTGGGGGAGAGTTTTGCCCGGGTGGACGCCACCGATATCAATTTCAACCAGCTGTCGGTCGCGGAGCGGCACAAGCAGGTGTATTACCGCGAATGTCCGGCGGAGGTGACGCCGTTCGACGACGATTGTTTCGATCTGATCTGCGTGTCGCAGGCGCTGCACTGGTTCCATTTGCCTTCATTCTGGCCGGAGGCGCTGCGCGTGCTGAAGCCGGGCGGTATTTTCGCCGCCTGGGGCTACCATCATTGCGAGGTGTCGCCAGAGGTGGACAAGGCTTGCAGCGTACTGTGGTCCATCATCGAGCCGTTCTGGTCCAGCCGCTGCCAGCTGTTGTGGGATGATTTCCGCGGCAGCGGCTGTCCCTTGCCGCTGTTGAAGGCTCCCAGCTTTACCATCCATGAGGAATGGACGCTGGAGCGTTTTCTGGGCTTTCTCAATACCACCTCAGCCAGCAAGCTGTGCAAGCAGGCCCTGGGCGAGAGCATTCTGGACGATGCCTGCCTGCGCATCTCCCGGGCCTGGGGACATGGGGGCGGGACGCGGCACGTGGCGTTGCCGCTGCACCTTCTGGTGGCGCGCAAGGATACGGCGCCGGTTTTTGCCGGCCGCTATTGAGGGGATCTCAGCGCTGGCGGTCGTATTCGGCCTGCAGATCGGACAGCAGGATGTTCAGCGCGTCCGAGGAGCGGATCAGTTCGATCAGCGAAATGGCCAGCGAGGCGATCATGCTCAGCAGGCTGGCGCCGAAGGTGATTTCGCCGGTCGCCTGCCAGCCGGTGTAGATCTGGAACATCGCCACCGTGCACAGGAACAGGCTGGCGATGCCCATGAACTGCATCCATTTGATCAGCGTGATGCGGGTGCGCAGATTGCCGATCTGGCGCAGGATCTTGGGGTCATGGCTGTCGCGGTATTCCTCGTACAGATTGCGGATGATGCCGGCCAGGCCCAGGAAACGGTTGGTATAGGCCAGCAACAGCAGGGAAACGGCGGGGAAAAGCAGGGCCGGAGTGGCCAGGTTCAGCGCGGAGTGCATCAGGCGTTCTCGTCTATCCATACGTCGATGCCAACGGGCGCGGCATCGAACAGTTCAATCACATCTCGGTTTTTCATGCGGACGCAGCCCAGCGAGCTGGGGCGGCCCCATGGTACATGATCGCCGGCGCCGTGGATGTAGATGGCCCGATCATAGCTGTCTACGTTTCCCCCCTGGTTCAAGCCCGGTTCCTGGCCGCACAGCCACAGGATGCGCGTCAATATCCAGTCTTTGTTCGGGTATTGGGCATGCAGTTCCGGCGTGTATTTCCACGGCGTGACTTGGCGGCGGAAGATGATGGTGTTTTCCGCGGCACCCGCCCCGATTTTCTCGCACACGGTATGCCAGCCGCGCGGCGTCTGGTAGCTGCCGGTGTTCTCGCCCATGCCGTTCTTGGCCGTAGAAACCACGTATTCTTTTTGCACGCGGCCCCAGCCGTCCAGCAGGCGCAAGGTTTGCGATTTCACGCCCACCCAGATCCACGGCTCGCCGTAATGGCGGGCATTGGGGTGGGTGGCCTGTAGCGGCGCCGCCGCCTGCGCCTGCAGAATCAGCGCGGCGGCGTTGTCGGCCGCCAGGCACGAATGGGCTAGGCCGGCCAGCAGCAGGACGAGGAGGCGGCGCATCTCAGTCTTCCGCCGCGCTTTGCCGGCGTTGCCGGAAGAAATCGGACAGCTGCTCCGCGCAGACTTCGGCATCGACGCCGCCGAACACCGCGGCGTGGTGATTGAGGCGCGCGTCGGCGAATAGGTCGATGGCGCTGCCGGCCGCGCCTATCTTGGCGTCGCGCGCGCCGTAGATCACGCGGGCGATGCGCGCGTGCAGGATGGCGCCGCTGCACATCGGGCAGGGTTCCAGCGTGACATAGAGATCGCAGCCATCCAGCCGGTAGTTGCCTAGCCGCGCGGCGGCATCGCGCAGCGCCAGCATCTCGGCATGCGCCGATGGATCATGGCGGCCTATGGGTTGGTTGTAGCCGCGGCCTATGATCTCGCCATCCTTGACCACTAAGGCTCCGACCGGCACTTCGCCCTCGCTGGCCGCCTGCGCAGCCAGCTCCCGCGCTTGTGCCAGGTAGCGTCGGCATGCCGATGGCGATGGCGGCAGCGAAACCGGTGGATGCGCCGCCAGCTGGCGCAGCAAGGCGGCGCGGTCCTCATCGTTCAAGTCTTGCCAATGCACGCCGCGCGCGGCGGCCTCCAGGGCGAACAATAAACGCCGGGTCACGGTATGGCCGGCCGCTTTCAGTCGCAGAAAAGCGGTGGCCGCGCCGCAGGCCTGCAATTGCGGACGCGTGCGAATACCCTGCTCGGCCAGCCAGGCCAGGGCGGAAGGAGGAAGAGGAGGGGAGGTCAGCGTCACGAGCTTGAGGCGAAATGCGGTTGCGGCGGTACTCTCATTATCGCGCGTTTGGCGGCAGCGGCCAAATCCGCGTCTTGGCGCGGCGGTGAGCCTGGGGGTGATTTATTTTTATGCTTTTGAAATTTTATTGCTGCCAAATTTTTGCATAAAGAATGAGGTGGCCAGGCCGATATCAGCTCATAACAATAGAAAGCCTGCCATGTCTGTGATTACTTCCCAGCCCGCCGTTTCCAGCAGGCTTGCGTTGACGCGCAGCCTGACCCCATCCCGCTCCGCCGATGCGCCTCCCTCTGGGCAAGATGCTTCCGGCGCGGCCGGCAGCCCGCCCTTGCGCCCTGCGGCCTTGAACGGCAGCCTGCAGCAATCGCTGAATCAGGGGTGGCAGGACTATATGCAGAAGCTGCGCGTGGACCTGAATCGTCCCGTCAAACAGCAAAACCGGGAAACGGATCAGCTCAAGAAACAAATGCTCAAGCAGAGAGTGGATTCGTTGCGGCAGATGATGCTGATGACGCACGACAAGGCGAGCTTGCGCGCCTTGGCTGGAGAACTGGCGCGTCTGGCGCGCGATCTGAAGGAGCTGGTCACCAGCATGACCCGCAATGCGGCCGACACTCAGGTGGCCGTCAACGTGAACGCGGGCAATGCCGCTGCCGATCCATCCACCAGCCAGGATGTCGGGCAGACAGCCGCGTCAAGCGATGGCGCGCAGGATGCCGCAGCGGACGAGCCGACGCCAACCGGCGGCGCGGAGGCGGGGCAGGAGGCGGGGGCCGACGGTGGCGTGGTGCAGGAGACGCCTCCAGGGGCGGCTGCATCCGCGATCCGCGCGCCGACAGGCGCAGACGCGAGATTGGGCGCCATGCTGACCAAGGGCAATCCGGTGGCTAACGATCCAGACATCCGCGACATGCAGCGCACGCTGAAGATGATTCAGGCTTTCATCAAGCAAATGGCCCAGCTGCTGAAGGATCAGGACAAGGAAAAGGAGCGCCAGCTGCGCGAGGACATGCACGCGGCGGACAAAGCCTTGCAGGATGTGGACAAGATATTGAAGGGCGGCCCGGAGGCCATGGCGGCGATGGGCGATTCCGGCCTCGGCGTGAGCGTGGCGGCGGACGGCGAGGCCGCCTCAGGGGGTGTTGGCCAGCAAGCGGCGGAATAAGCGCCAGACCGTCAACAGCCGGGAGCCGCCTTTCAGCCAGCGGCCCAGCTTCCCTTGGGGCAAGAGCTGGCCCAGCATGCCAAGCAGCGAGCCCGCGCCGCCTGCATCGCGCCACCAGCTGAAGCCTTGGCCCGCCCAGCGCAGCGGATCGGCCAGCCGCTGTTTTTCCAGCCGCAGCTTCACGCGCAGCGCCTCGCCCTTCATCACCAGCAGCTGCTTCTTCAGCGCGCGGTCCTGCGGCGTCATGCCTGCTCTCCGCCGGGCCCCAGTGCGGCCCAGTCTTTGCGCAGCTCTTCCAGCGAAGTGGAAAAGGGCGCCGCCTGCGCCAATCGCTTCTTGCGTAACTGGAACAGCAAGACGGCCGCGGCGCCGCATAGCGCCAGAGCCAGGCCGGCCATCACCGCCAGCCGCCAGGCGGCGGGCGTCAGCGCCCACAGCGCCAGCACGGCGGCGATCAGGCCGCAGCCCAGCAGCACCAGCGCCAACATGCCTTGCAGCAGATGGCTGACGATGTCGTCCTTGAACTCCTGCGCTTCCAGCGCCACCAATTCGGCGCGGGTAAACAGCAGGGCGGCCGCGCCATGGACGAAGGAACGCAGAGTGCCGGGCCGCGGCGGGCGCGCAGTGTCAGACATCAGCGGCGGGACACCAGCATGCCCAGCAGAAAGCCTACGCCGGCGGCGATGCCTATGGATTTCCACGGGTTTTCATGCACGTACTCGTCGGTGGCCTTGGCCGCTTCCTTGGCCTTGCCCATTACGGCCACTTCGGCGTCGCGCAGCTTGGCCTTGGCCGTGCCCAGCTTTTCGCTCAGGCGCTTGCGCAGCTCCTTGCTTTGCGCGCTGCCGTCATCGACGGTGGCGTCTATCAGTTCTTCGGTGCTGGCCAATACTTGGCGTACGTCATCCAGCAGCTGTTCTTTTTCCTTGGCGATGGCGGCATTCGACATGACAACCTCCTGACAATGATGAAAGAAAACAACGCGAAACGCAGACATGGCGCGCCGCAAGCATGCGGCTGCGCCAATTCAAGCTAACAGGCCGCCGCAAGCGAGTCAAACCAGGCGGTCAAACGTTTCATCCACGCTGGTAGAGCGCCTCGTCCAGCGATGGTTCCCGCGCCGGACGGGCGGCGCGGCCGCAGATTATGCTCACCGCGGCCACTGCCGCGCAGTACAGCACGCAGATCCAGGGGCTCCATGGCATGGCGGCGATCAGCAGCAAAGGCGTGACGCTGGCCCAGATCGAATAGGCGATGTTGTAGGTGAAAGAAATGCCGGATACCCGCACCTGCGCCGGGAACATGCCCACCATGATGGACGGCACCACGCCGACGATGCCGCAGCACAGGCCGGCAAAGGCGTAGGCAAGGCCGGTCCAGCCCCAGCCGCCTATCAGGTCGCCATACAGCGCGGCCACGCCCAGCGGCAAGAGCAGGCTGTATAGAACCAGGCTGCGGCGCTGGCCGATGCGGTCGCAGACGCGGCCGGCGATCACGCAGCCGATATTGAGGAACACGATGCCGACGCTGCTGAGCGCGAAGGCGCGGTCGGCGTGCAGGCCAAAGCGTTGCTGCAGCAGCGTGGGGGTCACCACCACCAGCACCACCACGGCGGAAGTCAGCACGCAGGTCAGCGCCGCGGCCGGCAGCAGGGTGGCTTTATGGCCGCGCAGCACATCCATCAGCGGATAGGCTGCGCGGGCATCCTGGCGCTCGCGCATCGCCAGGAACACCGGCGTTTCGCTGAGCCAGCGGCGCAGCCAGACGCCGATCAGGCCAAACGGCCCGCCCAGCAAGAAGGGTATGCGCCAGCCGTAATCCAGCATCTCCTGCGGCGTGAACACGCGCGCCAGAAAGGTGGCGGTCAGCGCGCCCAAGAGGTAGCCGAAGGTCAGTCCGGCCTGCAACACGCCCAGCGCGTAGCCGCGGTGGCGCAGCGGCGCGTGCTCGGCGACGAAGGACCAGGCGCTGGGTACCTCGCCGCCCACTGCCGCGCCTTGCAGGATGCGCAGGGATAGCAGGATCAGCGGGGCGGCGATGCCGATGTCGGCATAGGTGGGCATCAGGCCGATCAGCAGGCAAGGTCCGGCCATCAAGAGGATGGTGAGGCTGAACACGCGTTTGCGGCCCAGGACATCGGCGAAGTGGGCCATCAGGATGCCGCCCAGCGGCCGCGCCAGATAGCCGGTGGCGAAGATGCCGAAGGTTTGCAGCAGGCGCAGCCATTCCGGCATGTCCGGGGGGAAGAACAGCTTGCTCAGTGTGGTGGCGAAGAAGGCGAAGATGATGAAATCGTAGATTTCCAGCGCACCGCCCAGCGCGGCGAGGCCCAGCGTCTTGTAGTCGGTGCGGGTGAGCGGGGTGGATTGGTTTGTGGTCATGGATCAATCACGGATTGCTCGGATGCCTGTCAGTGGCATCGCGATGGTAAAGAGCGGGCCAGGCCTTGGCCGGGGGCTCGCTCGCGCATGGGCGCCAGTTTAGCGCGGGATAGCTATTCTACGGTAATAATAATATTCCTATCGCATTATTTTAGGATAGAAAGGCGGTGGGGCGAGACGGAAATGCCCGCCAAATAAAGCTATTGCTGACATCAGTCAAGCATGAAAGAGTGAATAGCCACCAGGTGGCGTGAGGCGGTTTGGGGGAGGCGGCTTAAGCCCCAGGCCAAACCCAGCGGAGGCATAGATTCCCTTGCTGACGCGCGGAGGAGGCGGTAGGTCCGATGGGGTTATGACAAAGCCTCTCTCTCCAGAGAGAGAGGCGCCCAGTTGCCAGGACGGTGTTACAGGGTCTGTTTCAGGAAACGGGTGACGGATTGGATCAGCGCCGGCGCCAGCGGCGGCGGGGCTTCGCCATAAGCGGCCTGGTGTTGCAGATCGTTGTCGCGCAGCAGGTGATTCATGGTGGGTATCCATTCCAGCTGACTATCCGGCTTGGCCGCGTGCAGCGCTTCTGCCTCGGTCTTGGCGACTTGCCGGTCGGCTTCTCCTTGCACGATCAGCGTGGGCGCTTTCAGCGCGCGAATGGCCGTGGTCGGGGTGTAGCGGAACCATGAGATCAGATAGGGCTGTATGCTGGGGCGGTACACCACCATCAGCGGGCCGGGCACCTTGTCGGCTTCGCGGCCCTGTTGCAGGGCCTGCAGGATGCGCTCACTTTGCTTGGCCAAGTCTCCCGGTAGGCGCGGCGCCAGCTGCGTGCGCAGCACGTCGGCCGCGTTGCGGGCCGGGCCATCCAGAGAGACGAAAGCGGCCGCGCCTTGTTTCTCCGCCGCCAGCATGCCGATCAGCGAACCTTCGCTATGGCCTATCACCGCCACTTTGGAAAAGCGCGGGTCTGTCTTCAGTTTGGCCACCCAGCCGGCCGCGTCGCCCACGTAATCGTCGAAATGTAGCGCGGCCTCATCCAGTCCCGCCGCTCGGCTTTCGCCTATCGCCCGCTTGTCGTAGCGCACGGAGGCGATGCCGGCATCGGCCAGCGCCTGGGCCAGCTGCTTCAAATAGCCGCCGCTGCCATTGGGCAGGCCGGGATTATCGCCATCGCGGTTGGTGGGGCCGGAGCCAGCGATGATCAGCGCCACCGGCGGCTTGTCGGCGTGATCCGGCAGCAGCAGAGAGCCAGCGATGCGGCCGCTGGCGGTGTCCAGTGAGATGGGCTGATCGCTGGCGGCTAGCGCGGGGGCGGCGGCCAGCGCGGCGAGCAGGATGGCGGAGGAGAGCGGGCGCATGACGGACTCCATGGGGAAAAATCCATCTTACGCCTCTTGCTATTTCAATGGCATTTCATTTGTAGTTTGCCGATGAGGTGGATACCGCCGATGGTCAGCACTTGTGTGTGACCGTTCCCACCCAAGGCTTATACAACAGAATCCATGCTTGACTGAAAACCTCAAAAGCCCGCAGTGACGCGGGCTTTTGAGGTTTTTTTGCTGGTGGATGCCAACTGTGGTCTAACGTGGGATCATTCCCACTCAATTGTAAATAACATGGAAAAACCATTAAGAATCAAATACATAAAAAAGATGCGTAGACCGATACCATGAAGCATACCATGCACAACATAAGAGACGGACTCTATCGTAAGCTGTCGCAAATCCGGTCCTCAGCCATGCGGTCCCAAAGTGGGGCAAGCGCTTCGCCGATCAACACCAGTTCTGAATTCGGAAGCTCCTGAGCACCCCGCAACAACGCACTCAATGAGCGCAGACTCATATCAAGCCATGTCGGATTGCTCAAAGCGACCGGGCCACGCAGAATAACTTTGGATATTTCCGCAGACAAATCCTCGTTACCAAGCTGAAGATTTCCCCGAATGTAATGTTCGTCTGGCGCTTTGATCAATGGCAACAGCCGAATCAACAAACTGAGGATGCTCGTAACTGATTCGCCCGGGACCTGCGCAGCACGTCGATAGACATGGAAGAATGACTGGAGTATCTCCGTATACTCAGCCAAAGCAGCTAAAGTAACTGTTCCACTCGACATGAAACGGATGGGCATCTTCTGAAGTGAATAGATATGGGGAGACAAATCCACTTCGGCCCGCTTACGGGGAACAAATCTTCTCAAAACACCGTAAGAATTGTTATCTTCTTCCTGTTTCCGTTCAACCCATTTCTTCACAGTGGGCACAAGTTCGCGAAAAATCCATTCGTGCGTATACTCAGCATCCCACGCCAAACGTGGGTGCAATTCAATTGGCTCGTCGGAAATTGATGTAAGTGGCGCCCACCCCAGCATGATGGAATCTTCATGCGGAAGCACTATTCCACCTTCCTGATACCCGTACATGATCAAGTGATAGCCACTCTCAAGCCTCTCAGTAGTGGTTTCAACATAAACCTTGAGAACGCCTGGCGCCCCATCAAAAATATACCAATCTGATTTGCCATGGCTGCAATCATGCTCACGGGCAAACGCGAGTATTGTTCTCCACAATTGACGGCTAACTTTTGCTAGTGCAAACGTTCTTTTTTGGGCATCCTCTATAGGACTAAACCGTAAGAAGCGCCATTTTGCCTCAATGTCTTTAGCCGCCTGGTGATAGGCTAGCCATGCATTTTTAAAAATCCAATGTATATGCCCTAGCTCGCTGTCGTCCAACATTAGTCGAACATCGGGTGCACAAAAAACATGACGTCCCTCGAATCCAGGCGCCTGCAACGCATAAGGAGGCTTGGACAAGTCCTTGGCATGACCGATCCACTGTAGCCATTCAACTAGGGGCGAACTAGGAATAGTAAAAGTGATGCCACTCAGGTCCGCACGGGCAAACGACAACGAAGCAGAAACCCGAGGCCTTCGATCATCTGGCACAAATATATCGAGCCGCGCCGTTTCATTCTCGAAGACGAAGTAGTTTTCGTTTTGAGATTTAAACTCGCGCCGATAACGCTCCGGGTATCGATCGGGCGCCGGAGGAATTGCGCAAAAACTCGACACATATCGATCCCCGAAAAATTCTGCAATCAGCCCTGGTTGATCACGAAGCATCGAGTGAAGACGACTTAAACTCCACAACTCGGCACTGATGCCTTCACTGTCAAGTAACCGCTCCTGCTCACTCCATTCTTCGACAAGTTTGGCATCATTTTCGACCTGACAGGGAACGCAAAGAATATAGTGGTCCGCATCTCCACGTTTTCTGTCAGATAAAAATTTGCCAATCCATTTACGCAGTTCCCCGCGCTTAACCTTCCTGACATTTTTGCATTGCAAGACAGTTTGTTTGCTTGAACCAAATTTCAGTGCAACAACATCAATGCCGTACTGGGCTTGACCGTTCCCACCATAACTGAACGCTTGCATGATCTTGCCACCGGAGACCGCCTCCAGTAGTCGCGCACTTAGCTTCTCGAAGCTTTGCCAAGGAACTTGATCAAAGGGAAGCGAACCTAGTTTAGGCTCATAGACGAGATAATCCTGTGGTTCTGGAGATTCCAGCAAATTATTTAAATCAATCTCGCGAACACCTTCAAAAATGTCACTCATAAATTTTCGATACCTTCGAGGCCTCTAAATTACCAAGCTTTCATTTTGAAGAGCCGCCCCTGTTCACCCTCATCATGCAATGCGATCACAACCTCATTAGAGGAGAATACCGGCTCCTCATCGGTATCACGGGCTGGCAAATCAGAATCGATAAGCGTAATAACTGGCTGCAGCCCCAACTCAGCATACCGACGAACGACCGCAAGCAGATTCTCCTTTTTGCGATCATCCAGGGACTCGAAAACGCCGTCGTGATAAACAAAGCGCGGGAACTTGTCGTCCAAATGGGCTCGCAAAATTGCCAAGTCAAAGGCAATACATAGCAATTTCCTATACGTGTGCCCGAGATCGGCGCTGGTTGCATTGCCTGATTCATCAAGAATCTCCGCCCTAAACTCCAGATGCCCCGCCAGGTTCGGTGATACGCTCAACAGCGCCTTGCGGTCGATCACCTCTTCAACAATTTCACTGAAGAACACGCGAATTGCCGAGAACAAGCTGCTCTGATCAGAGTTTTGCTTCTCGACATCCGCCTCAATCTGGGTCTGCAAATGCCCACGCTCTTCGGTCAACGCCCTGATCTCAGTTCGCAACTCCTGCAGACGATGTAGGAAACCGCGTTGACGCTCCAACGAAGTAATGTCGGCACGCAGCGTCACCATCTCGTCGGACACCTGCTTGTACTTGCCAAAGATATCGGTACCGCTCAGGAATGAGAGCATCTCCGAGCGCTTCTTGCCCAGGGTATTCAGCTCTGCATTAATGCGCTTAAGCTCAGCCTCGACCTCCGCGCGTTCTTCCTGCAGATAGCCTCGGCGCTCATCGGTAATGGCCCGATTGAAGGCAATCAACTGTTGGAAATCCTTCTTGATCTGGCCCTTGAACAGGACACCGGCCTCCTCGAACAGGCGCTGCGCTTCATCAGGATTGAAGAGGATCTGATCATCTTCCAGCGAGGCAATGATCTTCTTCTTGTTCTGGTTGAGCGAGTAGCGCTCAGCATTAAGGGACGCAATCCGCTCGTCGATGTCATCGACCAATTGCTTGGTGCTGTCTTTATCCTGCGCGCGGAAGTCGAAGGCGTCGAGCAGCTTCTGCTTCTTCTCAGCCTCTTTCTGCTTGAGCAACAGGATGCCCTCGATCTTGCTGATGTCCTCAATGGACCCACCCAACTCATTCTTGATGGTCTGCGTGGTGGCCTGCTTCTCCGCAAGCTGCTCTTCCTTCTCATAGTGCTGTGCCACGAGTTGAGCGTCAAAGCCGAGAACGTGAGCCAGAAAAGGCTTCCAATCCGAATGCGCAGCCGCGAACTTGCGAAGATGAAAAACGTCGCGGAAATCATCCTGAGAGCGCAGCAGATAGCCCAAGCCTTTTCGGAACGCCCAAGGCTTTAATGCGCGCCAGTCAAGCAATCCATCCAACAGGTCACGTGCTCGCTCAAAGGGCATGTCCTGGTGATCCCACTCCGCCAACGGCAATCCCGACAAGTCCTGATGCCCGGCCTCGTGTCGCTTGAAGCTAATCTTGGTAGCTTCTTCCACGCCGCGTCGGATCGTCACGAACGAAGCATCTTCCAGCTCAATCTCCAGGAAGAAGATGAAGTCCTTGAACAATTCGGCGTGCTTGAAAAGAAAGAACTTGGGATCGCGCTTGGCGAGGAAACCAAAGTCGAGTAAGCGCCCAAGCGTGGTCTTGCCGAGGTTGTGAGTGTCCTTGCTTCTGTTCTCCGGCAGACGAATTTCAGCCATGACGACGTTCAAGCCCTGGACGAACTCCACGGGCTCGAACAAGTCAGGCTTGTTGGAATAAAGTCTAGACAGCTTCATTTGGCCCCATGTACTCCACGGCATCGGTCTTGGGTCGATATTCAATCAAGCCCATGAGATACAGAAAATTCAATGCCGGCAAGAACAGCACGTCCCCGCCAACGACACTTTTTTTCGCAAATTTGCGCAATACATCGTATTCATCTACGCGTCGGACCTTCAAGCGAGCCAATAGCAGCAACGAGACGTTAATGACCGTGCGATCAGGATGAGAGTGCTTAGTCGGCCGCAGCATCGCCCACCTCCCCAATGTCACAGTTCCAATACATGTAGAAAAGTACGGCACGCGTCAGACGCTTGTGAGCGTGCTGTCGCAATACAGGGTCACGGCTGAACAAAAGGTCCACCAGATACTCCATAACCTCGTCGAATGTCTGGTAGTCCTTGCGCTTGGCGATGATCTTGAGTTGGAACTCATCAACCACAGACTCGTACATGCGCAGCAGGTCAAGGTTTTCCGGTGCCGCCAGGAAAGCCCGAATTTGAGCGGTCTCCTTGAGGTATTTCCGCCGCTGTACCTTCGCGTAATCGGCACTCATGTTGTTGAGTGCATTTTTCTGCTCGTAGGTCACACGCGCAGTCGGTGGATCGTCTAGCAGCGCGGCCACGCCATCTTTCTGGCGGGCCAATGCCTGCACTACTTCAGCCAGGTCATCGGGGCTGACAATCAACGGAGAATCGACAGGGTCAAGGTCAGCTTCTTTCGCAACCTCGGGGAATCGCTTAAGCCAGATTTCCAGTTGCTCCAGCCCGCAGAGATAAATCGACGAGGCAGGAATGACGCACTGAGACGCGATGTATTCGCGTATCTCAGTTTCGGCATTGCCCGCCAGCCGACGGTTGGCAAACAGCATGTAATGATCGAGCTGCTTGGCCTCACGCAGTTTTTTGATGCGGGGAATTTCTTTTCCCAGCACTGTGTTCGCGGTCGTCGTGCTAAAGAAGTCGGACTCGGAGAAGTTACGGTTATAGCCGTTGGTGTGCTTGGCTTGGACGATGGTTGTACCGATCCACGGCGCCGACTTGCTTGGATGTAGTTCCGCTGTCCCAATGAACTTAGCATCGCGCCCACCATCAGGCCCTTTTGCAAAACCCTGAACGGCAGCCCCAAGCAACCGCTGACATAAAAGAACGATCAAGGTCTCGAACTGACCATCGCTCATGTCTTCGTATGCGAATTTCATTGGGCTCCCATTTCCTTCAGCTAGCTAAACACCGCAGTGTTTATAGATTGTCGTGCGGGACACCCCGTAGTCGCGCGCCAACTCTGTGACGCTAGTCTTCGGGTCATTAAGCAGCGCTTTAATGTGCCTGATCTGCTTGGCGTCCAACTTGGGCTTCCTACCGCCCAAGCGACCACGCGCACGTGCTGCGGTAAGACCAGCCTTGGTACGCTCGCGGATCAGATTTCGCTCAAACTCAGCTAGCGCGGCAAAGAGATGAAACATCAGCTTGCCTGATGCGTTCGTTGTTTCGATCTTCTCGGTCAGCGACTCAAAGCCAACCCCACGTTCAACCAACTCAGTGACGATACGCACAAGGTCAGGCAGGCTTCGCCCTAGCCGATCCAGACGCCAAACGACGAGGGTGTCGCCCTCGCGCAAGTCGGCCAAGCACTCTTCCAACTGCGGGCGGGCCACACCAGACTTGCCACTCGCTGTGTCCTGATAGACGCGATGACACCCCGCTCGCTGCAAAGCATCCGCCTGCAGCGCGGTCGTTTGATCGTCAGTCGATACGCGGGCATAGCCCAAACGCAACTTTCCCATACGTTTTCACACCATAGAAAAGTGGACGGGAATTCTAACACTTCAAAATATCATGGGCCAGCGCTACAGCACATGCTTCTAACCGTACAAAAAACGACCGTTTTGTGAACAAAGGGATGACACTCAGAGCCTGAAGTGTTCAGGCCGATCTGGCAGCCCCGCTCTGGGCGTCACCGCGACGACCTGGCCCCTTGGAACGCTTGTGGCTTGCCGCCTTCCTGCTGCGCCGCCGCGCGGGTAAATCGTCCACGTCAATGTTGAGCCAAAGCCACCATCCGCCCTGATAGCGAGGATCATCCTTCAGGTCATCCAGCCCAGATGATTTTGGCTCTTTGCCGTGGTATCCGGCGGCGATGGCTTCCTGCAACCTGACAGGCACCTCGGAAACCGCCGAGGCGAATGTGTAAAGATTGAAGTCTGGCAAGCTTGCCCGAATGCCACCGTTGACTTCATCCACCAGATAGGTCATAAAAAACGCCATTAGTATTTCTCCCGCGCCGCCGGCTTATTGGCGGCGTTTGGTCATTTTGGGTTTCAATGAGTTGCCTTGGCCGTCAGGGCTGATGCCTCAATTTCAGCAAACGAAAGCACCGGCATCGGGTCATCAATTGCATCAAGCAGGTTTTCCAAGTCCCAATGCTCGACCGGCGAAACGATCATGGACCCGCTGTCCATGTCGTTCCAGACTAGGAAAAGCTGGCCTCCTAGCTCCAAGGCGTAGTGAACCTGGCCGCAGCCCAATTCCTCCGCGTCATCATCGAGAATGTGTTTGATGGATGTGTCAAGTTGGGCTGGCACCGCTGCGGCCTATGCCAAGTCGGGAAACCCGGCGGTGGATGAATATATTCGGCTGCTGTCGGTTCATCGTAGCCTAACGTATGAGCAACAACCACCAGATCGAATTGATACATTGGAAACCCGGCTTCGGTGGGAGGCGCGCATGCTCGTGAATAACCACATTTCCGACCGGAAAAAAGAGATCATCGCGCTCTTATATTCAGGTATGAATCAGTCCGCGGTAGCGCGACAACTCGGTATAGAACGACAAGCAATTTCTAAAGCCCTTCACTCCGTCCCGCAAGAATATCGGCTAGACCATCTGAGCAACGTATCGTAGCGGCTACCGCACCGAAAAATCACCAAAGTGAATGCGTGTACACGCCTTACCCGGCGTTTTCCGACCTCCGACTAAACCAAACGACTGCCAATTTCCTTGCGTAGTAACGCATCAGCACTTTGTCGCCGCATACCATCCAGCAGGTCGGACATCATCGCGTCGATCTGAAATATAAAATTTGGCGCGCAAGCAGACGCCGCCAATGCGTCACTCAAAGACAGCGCATCCTCCCGAAACGCACCAACATCGTCGCCGTTCGGTGCCGTGTACACGCATTGCTTTTCCATCGCCAATCTCCTGCGCGTGTAACAACGAACGCGCGACAAGTTGTCAACCATAACGATAACTTAATAAGCTGCACCTTACTCCATGCCAAGGCATTCTTGGAGCCGTTATCGAACGCATGGAATCGTAGTTATGCAGATCGAAGAGGTTTACACCAAGACACTCATCAACCGCAAGAAGCTGCTGGCGATGATCCCGCTTTCCGAGCGCACGATCTTCAACATGGAGCAGCGTGGGGAATTCCCGCGCCGCATTGCACTTACCAGCCGGAACGTAGCGTGGGACCTGGCCGAGGTGGAGCAATGGATCGAGGCGCGACGGTCTTCTGGCGCTCATGCATTGCGCCCCGGCATCACGCCCCTTGCAGGGGCCGTTTGAGGACCCACTCATCAATCATGTTTGCCCAGTCCTGCAGCATGGCCGTGCGTTGCTCACGGTATTCGGCCTTGTTGTAGACCGCCCGCACACCGCGCTGCTCGTGGGCAAGGCTTTTCTCAATCCAGTCCGTGTTGTAGCCAGCCTCGTGCAATAGCGTGCTGGCCGTTCGCCGCAGGTCATGCGGCCCAAACTTGCCGAGAGGCTTTCCCTCCTTCTGCGCAAGCCTGTACGTCAGCGTCAGCACCTGGTTGAGCGTGGCGCTGCTCATTGGCGTATCCGAGTCATACCGAGACGGCAACACATAGTCCGAACCGCCGGCAAAGGTCTTCAGCGCAATGAAGATGTCCAGTGCTTGGCGGGACAGGAAGACCAGATGCGGGTTGCGTCGCTTCATCCGCTCCTTGGGAATCGTCCACAGCGCCTCGCTGAAATTGACCTCGCTCCAGGTCGCGTTGGTCAGCTCACTCTTGCGGACCATCGTCAGCAACAACAGCTTGGCCGCCGCCCGAATGGATGGTGTAGTGCCAATGCGCTCGATGTACTGGTACATCAGCGCGATCTCATCTGGCGTCAACGCCCGGTCGCGCGGTTCGAACTTGGCGATGGTGGTCGGCCGCACCAGTTCTGCCGGGTTCTCGACCTTCTGGCCGCGCTCGATGGCCCAGCGGTAGACCTGCAGGACCACTTCGCGGGAGTGGACAGCTGTGGCTGGTGCGCCGCGCTCCACGATGGCATCAGTCAACGCCCGCAGGTCTTCGTGGGTGATTTCGACCAGCTTCTGGTTGCCGAATTTCGGCTTCAGCTCGCGCTCATAGACCGCTCTACGCATGTCTCGGGTGGAGTCGGCCATCTGGTAGCCGCGCAGCCACTTCTCGGCCCATGCGCCGAAGGTCTCTGCATCCTTGACGCGGGCCTTGTCTCGCGCCTTCTCCTTCGCCGGCGACTTGCCGCTGGCGATCATCTTCTTGGCGTCTGCCAGTTGCTCGCGAGCTTCGGCAAGGGTGATCCCTCCGATGCCATAGCGGCCGAAGGTGATGGTCTCTTGCCGACCATTGATCGAGTAGTTGTAGCGAAAAGAGATCGCCCCGGCCGGAGTGACGGCCACATAGAGGCCATCACGGTCGTTCACCTTGTAGAGCTTGTCCTGCGCCTTCAGGCTGCGCAGCTTGGTATCAGTCAGCATGTTCTCGGTTCCTATTGGTCGCCGATACCATGCTAGAGACAGACCCCTGCGAGGCGATCTATTCCTTACAAATCAATCACTTAGGCAATCTCAATACCATGTCACCCTGCACCCTCGTGGCATGGTATCGAAACGAATCATGGCATCCAAGGCACATAGTACCATCCGAAATGCCATGAAAAAAGTCTGCTTGGACATGCCTGAGGCTGCCAGCCAGTGCCGCACAAAAAGACAAAAACGCCCGCAAAATCGCGGGCTTAGCTGTCTTTTAGTGCCTGTCGATGCCAGCCACTGCCAGACGTGGGATCATTCCCACTCAATCGTCGCCGGCGGCTTGCCGCTGACGTCGTAAACCACGCGATTGATGCCCTTGACCTCATTGATGATGCGGTTGGACGCGCGGCCCAGCAGGCTGTAGGGCAGCTCCGCCCAGTGGGCGGTCATGAAGTCGCTGGTCACCACGGCGCGCAATGCCACCACGTAGTCGTAGGTGCGGCCGTCGCCCATCACGCCGACGGACTTCACCGGCAGGAACACGGCGAAGGCCTGGCTGGTCAGTTCGTACCAGTTCTTGCCGGTCTTCTCGTCGACAGTGTTGCGCAGCTCTTCGATGAAGATGGCGTCGGCCTGGCGCAGCAGGTCGGCGTATTCCTTCTTCACTTCGCCCAGGATGCGCACGCCCAGGCCCGGACCCGGGAAGGGGTGGCGGTAGACCATGTCGTGCGGCAGGCCGAGCGCCACGCCCAGCTGGCGGACTTCGTCCTTGAACAGCTCGCGCAGCGGCTCCAAGAGCTTCAGGTTCATGTCTTCCGGCAGGCCGCCCACATTGTGGTGGCTCTTGATGGTGTGGGCCTTCTTGGTTTTGGCGCCGGCCGATTCGATCACGTCCGGGTAGATGGTGCCCTGGGCCAGCCACTTGGCGTTGGTCAGCTTGCCGGATTCGCGGTCGAAGACTTCGATGAATTCGGCGCCGATGATCTTGCGCTTCTTCTCCGGGTCGGACTCGCCGGCCAGCTTGGCCATGAAGTCGGCTTCGGCCTGCACATGCACCACTTTGACGCCCAGGTTCTGGGCGAACATTTCCATCACCATCTTGCCTTCGTTCAGGCGCAAGAGGCCGTGGTCGACGAAGACGCAGGTCAGCTGGTCGCCGATGGCGCGGTGGATCAGCGCGGCGGCCACGGAGGAGTCCACGCCGCCGGACAGGCCGAGGATGACTTCCTCGTCGCCGACTTGCTCGCGGATCTTCTTCACGGCTTCGTCGATGTAGTTGGGCATGGTCCAGCTGGGTTTGCAGCCGGCGATGTGCAGCACGAAGCGGTGGATCATTTCGGTGCCGCGCTTGGTGTGGGTCACTTCCGGGTGGAACTGCACGCCGTAGAAGCCGCGGGCCTCATCCGCCATCGCCGCGTACGGGCAGGACGGGGTTTCGGCGATCACCTGGAAGCCGGCCGGCAGCGCGGTGACTTTGTCGCCGTGGCTCATCCACACGTCGAGGAAGCCGTTGCCGGCGTCGTCCACTTGGTCTTGCAGGCCTTCCAGCAGCTTGGAGTGGTGGCGCGCCTTGATCTGGGCGTAGCCGAACTCGCGCTTGTCGCCGCTTTCCACTTTGCCGCCCAGGGTTTGGGCCATGAACTGCATGCCGTAGCAGATGCCCAGCACCGGCACGCCCAGCTCGAACAGCTTGGGGTCGGCCTGGTAGTCGGACTCGTATACCGAGTTGGGGCCGCCGGACAGAATGATGGCTTTAGGCGCGAAGGCCTGGATCTCTTCGATGGGCATGTCGAAAGAATGAAGCTCACAGTAAACGTGAGCTTCGCGTACGCGGCGGGCGATCAGCTGGGTGACCTGGGAGCCGAAGTCGAGAATGAGGATCTTGTCCATGCCTATCCTTGAAAAGTAATGCAGGCCGTTAAGGCCATTATCGTCAATGCTGGGAATAATTCTGTGATTTCAGGCGGCTGGCCCAAAATCGATTAATCGTCTTGCCGCGGGAAGCGGCGGGGCGGTTCCCGTCGTTCCGGCACGCGGTCGCTGCGCGCGATCAGCAGCAATACGCCGGCCAAGACCATGCCGAAGGCCATGAAATGGCTGGCGGCCAGATTGAGCTGGTCCATGGCGTAGATGCTGGCGCCGGCGTAGGCCAGCAACGGGCTGCTGACCAGGGTGGATTTGTTGAAGCCGTCGACGGCGAATAGCAACACGCCCGCCGCGAACAGCAGCAGGGCGAGCAGGGTGGGGGTGTTGGGGAGCCAGGCGGCGCTTTTCAGCAGCCAGACGCCGCCTATGCAGATCAAGGCGATGGGCAGAGCGGCGCCGCGCTTCATGCCGCGCCCCGCTGGTTCTTCATCATGCGTTGCTTTTCGCGCTGCCATTCGCGGTCTTTTTCGGTATCGCGCTTGTCGTGCAGCTTCTTGCCCTTGGCCAGGCCCACTTCGACCTTGATATTACCCTTGGTGTAGTGCAGGTCCAGCGCCATCATGGTGTAGCCGGCGCGTTCCACCTTGCCGATGAAACGGTTGATTTCGGCCTGGGACATCAAGAGCTTGCGCGGGCGCACCGGGTCCGGCTTGACGTGGGTGGAGGCGGATTGCAGCGGGGTGATGTGGCAGCCTGTCAGCCAGAAGGCGCCGTTTTTCCAGTCCACGTAGCTTTCCTTGAGCTGAACGCGGCCGGCGCGGATGGCCTTGACCTCCCACCCTTCCAGCACAAGCCCGGCCTCGAGTTTTTCCTCGATGAAGTAGTCGTGGAAAGCCTTGCGGTTCTGGATGATGCTCATGTGTGGCGGGTTCCTTTGAATCCGCCATTGTAGCAGAAGCCGGCGCGCAACCAAAGTCGTGCCTTTTCAGTGGCTTGATGTGGAGAGACTGCCAACGGGCAGGGTCAAGGCGGAGCGGGGCGGTTTTTGTTAGAATTGTGCTTTGATTTCCAATCCGAGACCCCGGCCGCGCCGGGTTTTTGCCGATGCAGCAAGTCGAGAAAAGCGTCCTGGTGGCGCACACGCCGGCGCAAATGTACGCGCTGGTGGACGATATCGAGCATTACAGCCGTTTCCTGCCCTGGTGCGGAAAAACCGAGGTACTGTCGCGCGAGGGCGGCCAAGTGGTGGCCAGCCTGCATATCGATTACCTGAAGGTGAAGCAGCACTTCACCACGCGCAATCACAATGTGGAGAACGAATCCATCCGCATGGAGCTGGTGGATGGGCCGTTCGAATTTTTGGAAGGCTTGTGGCACTTCAAGCCCCTGGGTGACTTCGGCTGCAAGATTGAGTTCAGCCTGCGTTACCAGTTTTCCAGCCGCATCCTGGAGAAAATCATAGGGCCGGTGTTTGGCCATATCTCCAGCACGTTGGTGGACGCCTTCATCAAGGAGGCCGATAGAAAGTATGGCGATGACTGAAATGCTGAACGTCGAAGTGGCGTATGCCATGCCGGACAAGCAATGGCTGCGCGCGTTGGCGCTGCCGGCAGGCGCTAGCGCGCTGGACGCGGTGCGCGCGTCCGGCATCCTACCTGAGTGTCCAGAGCTGGACGAATCTGCGCTGAAGCTGGGTATTTTCGGCAAGGTCGCCAAGCCGGATGCCTTGTTGCGCGAAGGCGACCGGGTGGAAATATACCGACCGCTGTTGGCGGACCCGAAGGAAGTGAGGCGCCAGCGCGCGGAGGCCGGCAAGAAAATGAAGAAAGGCGGCTGAGTGGCCGTCTGGGCGTAAGCAAAAAGGGATGGCGCGCCATCCCTTTTTTGCATGCCGACCGGCGCGGTATCAAACGGGTTCTTCTTCAGCGGAGCAGACGCGGTTCTTGCCGTTGATCTTGGCCTGGTACATGGCATGGTCCGCGCGCTCTAGCACATCGGTTTCTTTTTCGCCCAGATGCCAGCGCGCCACGCCGGCGCTGAAGGTGATCAGCAGCTTGTCGTTGTTGGCCAGGAAGAAGGTCTTGGTCAGTTCGCGCTGCAGGCGCTGCACGGTTTGCACCGCTTCCTGTTCCGGGGTATCGGGCATCAGGATGACAAACTCCTCGCCGCCGAAGCGGGCGACGATGTCGGCGGGGCGCAGGCTGTGCTTGATGGTGTCGACCAGATACTTCAGCGCGTCGTCGCCGGCCAGGTGGCCGTAGCGGTCATTCAGCTGCTTGAAGTTGTCCACGTCGATCAGCGCCACGGACAGCGGCGCGGCGGTGCGTTCGGCGCGGCTGATCTCGCGCTGGAAATATTCGGCCAGGCCGCGGCGGTTGTAGGCGCCGGTGAGCTGGTCTTCCTTGACCTTGGCGCTGGCAGCCTCCAGCGCGGTCTCCAGTTCTTGGATGCGGCGCTCCGCCGCCTCCACCTGCTCCTTGGCGGAAACCAATTCATCGCGGGAGCGGGTCAGGTCCAGCTGCATGACCGAGGTATCCTCCATCAGCGCGCTGATGATGCCGCCCAGGTCGTCCACATTGCTGGTTTGCTTGAGCTTCTCGCTGTGATGCTGGATCTTGGCGTGGAATTCGTCGGTGCTGTCCGTCATCGCTGCCAGGCGGTTGACGAAGCGGTCCAGCAGGGCGCGCAAGGAGCTGGCGGCTTCGTCCAGCGAGCTTTTCAGCATGCCTTGCTTGCGTATCACTTCCTTCAGGCTGCTTTCCAGCTGGTAAATCTGCTGCATGGACAGCGGCTCTTGACTGAGCATTTCCTGCAGGGAGCTGACCTGGCCCAGCAGATAGTCGTCGGAGCGGTTCAGCTCGGCGATATTGTCCAGCATCAGCTTGAGCAGATTCGTCAGTCCTACCGCCAGGCGGCCTTCCTGTTGCGACTGCAGCTCCAGCTTGATCATGAAGGCGCGCAGCTTGGGCATGAAGGCGTTCAGCGCCTCGTCTTCGACGATGCCGTCCAGCTCGCGCAGCAGCGACTCCAGATTGTCGACCAGTTCCGGATAGCTGGCGAGGCGCGGCTCCAGCCCATGCTTGAGCGCGAAGGCCAGGGTTCTCTGCCAGGCTTGCCAGCTGCCGGGGCTGCTTGGGGCCGGCCCTGTTTCCCCCTCTGCGGCGGATTCGAGCGCGGGCATGGCTTCGCGGGCGGAGGGGGCTGCGTTCCAGTTTTGCAGCAGCGCCACCAGTTTCTGGTTCAGTTCTTCCGGCTGGCTGCCGTAATTGATCAGCACACGGTCGAGCGTGCTTTGCTTGTGGTGTTGAGGCAGATCGGGCTGGCGGGTTTCCCAGCTCTTGATCAAATTCTGGATCAGCAGACCCCAGCTTTGCGTTAGTTGCTGACTGGAGAAGCTGCTGCGTAAAAAGTCTATGATCAGCTGCGGCGCCTGTTCCCAGCGATTGTCGTCGCAAACCTGCTTCAGGCGGTTGAAGGTGACTTTCGCCTGGACGTTGTCCTGAGGCAGGGTTTCCAGGGCGCGGAGCAGCAGGATGGCCAGCTTGTTGTCGCGTGCCATCGGCGTCTGCGTCAACTCGTGGTAAACCCTTTCGAAGTTTTCCGGCGTGGGAAGCAGTTTGCGTAGAGACAATTGCTTCAGGGTTTCTCGTGCCACTTCGATGGGGTTTTGTGTCGTCATTGCCCAGACCTTGGTGCTTTTTAGGCGGCCAGCCATCATTGGAATATTCAGCGAGTGTGAGTGTCCGTCATCTGATGACTCGCCGGCGGAGGTAGCTTGCTGGTGTCCAGCAGCTGGAAAAATACCTCACCATCGCGAATCATGCCAAGTTCGTTCCGAGCTCTTTCTTCTATGGCGTCGCTTCCTTGTTTCAGATCGCGCACTTCCGCGTCTAGCGCGGCGTTGCGGGCAACCAGCTTTTGGGTGGTCGCCCGCTGTTCCTGCAGCTGCTTGTCCAGCTGCCAGACCCTAAACCAGCTGCCCTTGCCGAACCAGAGCGGCCATTGCAAGGCGAGGATCACGGATACCAGGGTCACGGTCAGCCAGCGCATGCGATTACTTCAGGTGGTAGAAGGCCGCGCGGCCCGGGTAGTAAGCGGCGTCGCCCAGCTCTTCTTCGATGCGCAGCAGCTGGTTGTACTTGGCCATGCGGTCGGAGCGGGACAGGGAACCGGTCTTGATCTGCATGCAGTTGGTGGCAACGGCCAGATCGGCGATGGTGCTGTCTTCGGTTTCGCCCGAGCGGTGGCTCATAACGCAGGTATAGCGGGAACGCTTGGCCAGATCAACTGCTTTCAGGGTTTCCGACAGCGAACCGATTTGGTTCACTTTCACCAGCAGGGAATTGGCTACGCCCTTGGCGATGCCTTCGGCCAGAATCTTCGGATTGGTGACGAATACGTCGTCGCCGACGATCTGCACTTTTTCGCCCAGGCGCTGGGTCAGCAGGCTCCAGCCGGCCCAGTCTTGCTCGGCCATGCCGTCTTCGATCGAGATGATCGGGTACTTGTTGACGAGGTTTTCCAGGTAGTCGGCGAACTCTTCCGAGGACAGCGACAGTTTTTCGGCGGTCAGGTGGTACTTGCCGTCGCGGTAGAATTCCGACGCGGCGCAGTCCAGCGCGATCATCAGGTCTTGGCCGGCCACGTAGCCAGCGGCGTCCACGGCTTCCAGAATCAGCTTGATCGCGTCTTCATGGCTTTCCAGATTGGGAGCGAAGCCGCCTTCGTCGCCGACGGTGGTGGCGTAGCCCTTCTTGTCGCAGATCTTCTTCAGGTTGTGGAAGACCTCGGCGCCCATGCGCAGCGCTTCGCGGAAAGTTTGCGCGCCCACGGGGATGATCATGAATTCCTGGATGTCCAGGGTATTGTTGGCGTGCTCGCCGCCGTTGATGACGTTCATCATCGGCACCGGCAGGGCCATCGGGCCGGCGCCGCCCAAGTAGCGGTACAGCGGCAGGCCGGAGTCTTCGGCGGCGGCGCGAGCCACGGCCATGGAGACGGCCAGGATGGCGTTGGCGCCGAGGCGGGACTTGGTCTCGGTGCCGTCGAGTTCGATCATGGTCTTGTCGATGAAGGCCTGGTCGGAGGCGTCCAGACCGATGATCGCTTCGCAGATTTCGGTATTGATGTTGTCAACGGCCTTCAATACGCCCTTGCCCAGATAGCGGCTCTTGTCGCCGTCACGCAATTCCAGGGCTTCGCGGGTGCCGGTGGAGGCGCCGGACGGCACGGCGGCACGGCCCATCACGCCGGATTCCAGCAGAACGTCGGCTTCCACGGTGGGATTGCCGCGCGAATCCAGAATTTCACGAGCTACCACGTCAACGATCGAACTCATTGTCTTTCCCTTCATAGCTTTCGGTTGAACTTGCAGAGGCGGTCGGTCCGGCTTGCCGGACCGACTCTACCGGCTGTCTATTACAGCGAGTGCTCTAGCCAGGGATTATGCTTGACCATCTCATCCAGCGCCTTGAGCGTGGTCAGCAATTCCTTGATGCGGTGCAGCGGCCAGGCGATATCGCCGTCGCACAATGCTTTTTCAGGGGTGGGGTGGGTCTCCAGATAGATACCCGCCACGCCCGCAGAAACTGCGGCGCGCGCCAGTACGGGCATCAGGCGGCGCGGATCCGTGTTCTCGTCCTGTCTGCCGGGCAATTGCGCGCAATGGCTGATGTCGAAGACTACCGGGCAGCCGGTTTCCCGCATCAGGGCCAGGGAGCGCATGTCGGCAATCAGGTCATTGTAACCGAAGGACGAGCCGCGTTCGCAGGCCAGAAACACATCTTCCGGCAAGTTGGCCTCGCGCGCCGCTTCGCGCGCGCGCAGGATCACCTGGCGCATCTCGCTGGGGGCCATGAACTGGCCCTTCTTGATGTTGACCGGCTTGCCGCACTGGGCGGCTGCGCGGATGAAGTCGGCCTGGTTGGCCAGGAAGGCGGGCGTTTGCACCACGTCCACCACGCTGGCGACCTGCACCATCTCGTTTTCGGTGTGCACATCAGTGAGGATGGGCACGCCGATCTGGCGCCGCACGTCTTCGAGGATGCGCAGGCCCTGGTCGATGCCAAAGCCGCGGAAGGCGCCCGGCGCGGCGCGGTTGGCTTTGTCGTAGCTGGACTTGTAAATGAACGGGATGCCCAGGTCGTCGGCGATTTCCTTGAGCCGGCCGGCGGTGTCCAGCGCCATTTGGGCGCTTTCCACCACGCTGGGGCCGGCGATCAGGAACAGCGGCCGGTCAAGGCCGACTTCAAATCCACACAGCTTCATCTGCGTCAGTTGCCCTGCTTGTCGGCCTGGTAGGCCAGCGCGGCCTTGACGTAGGCGATGAACAATGGGTGGCCGTCGCGCGGGGTGGAGGTGAACTCCGGATGGAACTGGCAAGCGAAGAACCAGCGATGGTCCGCCAGCTCGATGGTTTCCACCAGCTTTTCATGGCCGGCGGAGCGGCCGCTGATGGTCAGGCCGGCTTGCTCCAGGCGCGGGATGTAGTAGTTGTTGACTTCGTAGCGGTGGCGATGGCGCTCGGTGATCTCGGTATTGCCGTACACGCGCGCCGCCAGGGAGCCGTTGACCAGGTCGCATTGCTGGCCGCCCAGGCGCATGGTGCCGCCCATGTTCGAGTTCTCGTCGCGTTTTTCGATCTTGCCGTCGTGGTTCACCCACTCGTCGATCAGCGCCACCACCGGGAAGTTGGTGTCGAGGTCGAACTCGGTGGAGTTGGCGTCGGCCATGCCGGCCACGTCGCGAGCGTATTCGATCAGCGCGATCTGCATGCCCAGGCAGATGCCCAGATAGGGGATGTTGTTCTCGCGCGCGAACTTCACCGCCTTGATCTTGCCTTCCACGCCGCGCTTGCCGAAGCCGCCGGGCACCAGGATGGCGTCCATGTCACGCAGCGATTCCGCGCCGTCGCGGTCGATTTCTTCCGAATCGACGTAGATGATGTTGACGTTGGTGCGGGTGTGGATGCCGGCGTGCTTCAGCGCTTCAGTCAGCGATTTGTACGACTCGGTCAGATCGACGTACTTGCCGACCATGGCGATATTGATGCTGTGGTCCGGCTTTTCGATGGCGTCGATGATGCCATTCCAGACCGACAGGTCCGCCTTGGGCAGCTCCAGTTGCAGCTGTTCGGCGATGATGTCGTCGATGCCCTGGTCGTGCAGCATGCCCGGCACCTTGTAGATGGAGTCGGAGTCGTAGCAGCCGATGACTGCGTTCTCTTCCACATTGCAGAACAGGGCGATCTTGCGCTTTTCGTCTTCCGGCAGCTCGCGGTCCATGCGGCACAGCAGAATATCCGGCTGGATGCCGATTTCGCGCAGCTCCTTCACCGAGTGCTGGGTCGGCTTGGTCTTGATCTCGCCGGCGGTGGCGATGTAAGGCACATAGGACAGGTGCACGTACAGCGTGTTCTTGCGGCCGTGGTTGGAGCGCATCTGGCGGATGGCTTCCAGGAAGGGCAGCGATTCGATGTCGCCGACGGTGCCGCCGATCTCGACGATGGCGACGTCGGCATCCGCCGCGCCTTCGCTCATCTTCAGCTTGATTTCGTCGGTGATGTGCGGGATCACCTGCACGGTGCCGCCCAGGTAGTCGCCGCGGCGTTCCTTGGTGATGACCGATTCGTACACCTGGCCGGTGGTGAAGTTGTTGCTCTTCTTCATCTTGGCGTGGATGAAGCGCTCGTAGTGGCCGAGGTCAAGGTCGGTTTCCGCGCCGTCTTCGGTGACGAACACCTCGCCGTGCTGGAAGGGGCTCATCGTGCCCGGATCGACGTTGATATACGGATCGAGCTTCAGCATGGTGACTTTCAGCCCGCGGGATTCGAGGATGGCGGCGATGGACGCAGCGGCAATGCCCTTACCCAGGGAGGACACCACGCCACCGGTTACGAAGATGTACTTGGTCATGAGATTACGGCTCTGTGGGAATCCGGGATTTTACCCTGAAATCGAACGAAGTTGAATCACTTGCTGCATGGTCTTGCAGTGTTTCGGCGGAGAAGAATGCAACACTCACTATAGACGGCTGGCGATAAAGCTCGCGCCGTTGTGGCGATTCCGTTACAATGCACGCCGACTGTTTCATTACGAGAGCACGCCAGACCTGCGTCTGGTGCGCGTTCCGCTTGAATTACTGGCTTTTTCTATGTTATAAAGCCAGCTTTTACCGGTTTTGGGAGTTTAACCATGGCGCGTGTTTGCAAAGTCACCGGCAAGCGTCCGATGACCGGGAACAATGTTTCCCACGCCAATAACAAGACTAAACGTCGTTTCCTGCCGAACCTGCAATACCGCAAGTTCTGGGTAGAGAGCGAAAACCGCTGGGTGCGCCTGCGCGTATCCAACGCTGCACTGCGCACCATCGACAAGGTGGGCATTGATGTGGTGCTGGCTGATCTGCGCGCTCGCGGCGAGATCTAAGCGGTCTAACTAGATAACGCACAGAGGTACACATCATGCGCGATAAGATCAAGCTGGAATCCAGCGCTGGCACTGGCCACTTCTACACCACCACCAAGAACAAGCGCACCATGCCGGAAAAAATGGAGATCAAGAAGTTTGATCCCGTTGCCCGCAAGCACGTTCTGTACAAGGAAACCAAGCTGAAATAAGCTTGTTCTCCGCTTGGTAGAAGAGCCCTTCTCTGGTGCACGGAGAAGGGTTTTTTATTTGCCCGCTTGCTTTGCGCGGCGCCTGTGCACAAGCCAAAGGCCAGTCTCGCGACTGGCCTTTTGGCATGGGAAGCGGGCTGGAGGCGGTTGCGATTGTTGGGCGCTTGCGCCCGGAGGCGGTTTGCGCGCCGCCTGATCATGCCCTGCTAGCGTGAAACACATAAGATCCGGTACGAAGACGCTCGACGCAGATCGGCTCAGGCGCCCCGCGCCTAGCGGCCGGCTTGCTTGTATACCTTGCGCGCCAGCAGCAAATCCTGCCAGGCCTTGGCCTTGTCCGGCTGGTTGCGCAAGAGGTAGGCCGGGTGATAGCTGACCACCAGCGGCACGCCCTGGTAGTGGTGTACTTTGCCGCGCAAGCGGCCGATGGCGTCTTCCGTTTCCAACAGCGTTTGCGCGGCGAAGCGACCTAGCGCGACGATCAGCGCAGGCTGGATATGACGGATCTGTTGCAGTAAATAGCCGTTGCAGGCGGCAATCTCGTCCGGCGCCGGATTGCGGTTGCCGGGCGGGCGGCATTTGAGCACGTTGGCGATATAGACGTCCCGATCCCGATCCAGACCGGTGGCCGCCAGCATATTGTCCAGCAACTGACCGGCGCGGCCAACGAAGGGCAGTCCCTGCTTGTCCTCGTTTTCGCCCGGCGCTTCGCCAATCAGCATCCAGCGCGCTTGCGGATTGCCACGGCCAAACACGGTTTGGGTGCGCGTCTCGCACAGGCGGCAGCGTTGGCAGTTTGAGACTTCCCGCTCCAGTTGAGGCCAGTCCTGTCGTGGCAATTCGATGCGCGTCTCGACGCGCGGAATGGGGCTGGCCGGCGTGGCTATCGCGGAGGGGGGCAGATCCGCCGTCGACGGCGCCGCCGCGAGGGAAGGCTGGGGCGGGGCGATGGCCGTTTGGCTGGCTGCCGCCTCCGGTTTATCTTCCGCGGCGTCATCGTCTGCGACTGCGGTATCCGCGCTCTGCCATGGCTGCAGCGTGGCAGGATGGTGTTCGAACCAGCCTTGCCGCGGATGCCAAGCAGGGCCCAGGCCCATTTCTTGTTTCAAGAGGCTGGCGCGGCTCACAATACGGCCTCCATCAGGATGGCATGTTCGCGCCCATGCGCGGCGGGGTAGTAGTTCTTGCGCAATCCGCATTGGTGAAAGCCGCAGCGTTGGTAGAGCTTTCGCGCCGGAGCATTGCTCTCTCTCACTTCCAGAAACAGACGGCGGCAGCAGTCATTGCGCAGGTCCTGCAGAATGGCTCGCATGAGTTCGGACCCCAGGCCTTTGCCCTGAAATTCTTGTCCGATGACGATATTGAGAATCTCAGCCTCATCCAATACGCGCATGATCAGGGCAAAGCCTTGCAGCGTGCCTTGATCGTCGAACAGGCCATAGCAGGGATAGCCTGCCTCCAGGCTGTCTCGATATTGGCCGACTCGCCAGGGATGCGCTGTCGCCTGCTGTTCCAGCGTGGCCAACTGCTGGGCATCCTGTGGGGCGAAGCGGCGAACCAGGCTCATCGCTGTCGGGCCTGTTGTTGTTCGGTGGAAGTGAGCGCCACCTTGTCCCGAACATAGAGCAGTTCCGCCATGCGCGGATGCACCGAGGGATAGCGGCCGCTGGCGGCCAGCTGGACATAGGCCGCGGCATGCGGCCGGCTGTGCGGCGAAAGGCGAAGCTGGCTGCGAGCCTGCTCGAGCAGGCGCGGGTAGTTGTCGAATCCATCTCCCGCCAGGATGGTGATTTCCTGGGGCAGCTCGATGTCCTCGGGCGAGGCGACGCGGATGGGGCTGAGTCTTGCCCAGTCCGCTCCTGTGCGGTACAGCGCGCTGTACACCTGTTGCATGCGGGCATCGAAACACACCAGCACTTGGCCTTCCCCGGCCTGTTGGGCCAGATTGTCCAAGGTGGGGATGGCGATGACCGGTAAATCCGCAGAATAGGCCAGGCCCTGGGCGATGCCGCAAGCGATGCGCAGGCCGGTGAAGGATCCGGGCCCCTGGCCGAATACGATGCCGTCCAGCGACGACAGCGTACAGCCGGCTTCCGCCAACAGTTTCGACACCTCCGGCAAGGTGCGTTCGGCATGCTTCTGCTCCACGCATTGGTGGAAAACGAGCATGTCGTCGCCCTGGCTCAGGGCCAGCGACAGATAGGTGGTGGAAGTGTCGAGTGCTAACAGTTTCATCGGGTGGCTACTACCTTGCAGGGCTGGGAATTATAAGCCCAGTTCCTCCACCCAGGCGAGCGCGGAGATGTGGGCCTCGTTTAATTGCGCTGAAGAAAGACCGAGCTGTTCGCACAGTTGCGGCACACCATCCAGCTGGCCATCTTCGCAGGCACGCGCCAGGCGCAGGTAATGGCTCATGGGGCCGCGGCCATGCAACAGGGCGTCGGAGACCGGGGCTGGCAGCTGCAGGTGTTCGATGATCTTGTCCATGGGCATGTCGAACAGCACGTCCAGCAGACTGAACAGACCCACGATGAACAGATTGTCGTTGAAGTCGTGCGGCTCGCCTTGCACCAAGCCGAGCAGTTCCATGAAGCGGCCGCGCGTAACGGCGGTCTTCTGCAGCGCGGGCGGGGCGTTGTTGTCGTCGGAGGCTGTGACCAGCAGCAGGGTCAGCCAGCGGTACAGTTTCTGGTAGCCCAGCACGGTGACGGCGTGGGAGAAGGAGCTGATGGCGGTATTGAGGCCGGCGGCCGCGGAGTTGACGTAGCGCAGCAGCTTGTACGACAGGGCCACATCGCGTTTCAACACGTGCTCGATATCGCGGATGTCGGCATCCATGCGCAACAGGTTGAGCAGCTCCAGCGTATTGCTGAACGCGGGATGGATAACCTTGGCGGCCAGTGTTTCCGGTTTGGCGAAATAGTAGCCCTGGAAGCCGTCCATGCCGAGTTCCTTGCACAGGTGGAACTGGGCGTGGGTTTCCACGCGCTCGGCGATGCGAATCAGGGGGTAGCTGCGCAGCCGCGCGGCCTGCATCTGAAAGCGGGTGGCATCCTGATTTTGTATGTCCAACTTGACGTAATTGGCCAGCTCGAGAAAGGCGGCGGCCTGAGACTCGAAGCTGAAGTCATCCAGCGCAATGCCGAAGCCCATGGAGCGCAGATGACGCGCGCGCGACAGCAGCTCGTTGCTTGGCGTGATGCGCGGCGACAAGTCCAGAATGATGCGGCGTGGCGGCAGCAGTTCCAGGAACTCGCTATTCAGCATGGCTTCGCCGACATTGATGAAGGCCAGCTTGTTGCCGATCAGCCAGCTGGTACCCATATTGTTCAGGGTATTGACCAGCACGTCGGTATCAGCCTGCAGCTCGCTGTGCTTGCCTACGCCCAGCGCATCGCTGCTGGGACGAAAAAGCAGCTCATAGCCTATGAGCTGCTGATTTCGGTTCAGTACAGGTTGCCTTCCTATGAAGGCGGTATTTGAAGTCATCATTGCTCCCCGTTGTTAGGAGGCAATCATATCCGTCGTTCGCGTTTGCACATTATTGCTTTCGCTGGAGGCAAGCAGGTCTTCCATGTCGAGCACCAGCACGACGGAGCCGTCACCGGACAGCGTGGCGCCGGCGACGCCTTTCGGGCGGATGTTCTGCAGCGGCTTGATCACCACATCGTCGCGACCGACGAAGGAGTCTATCGCCAGAATGAAAGACTTTTCGGCCGATTGCATCAGCACGCCAAAGTACGGCTTCTGGGTCGGCTCCCAGCCCAGCAGGCCGGCCAAGGTCTTCAGCGGCAGGATTTCGTCGCGCACCACGATGGTGGGGCGACCGGACACTTCCTGGATGGCATTGCTGTCGATGGTGATGATTTCACGGACCATCGCCAGCGGTACGGCAAACGGTTGATTGCAGGCGCGCACCACCAGCACCGGCAGGATGGCGAGGGTCAGCGGCAGCGAGATGCTGATGCGAGTGCCTTCGCCGGCTACCGAGTTGATGTCGATGCGGCCATTCAGTTTTTGGATATTGGTGCGCACCACGTCCATGCCGACGCCGCGGCCGGATACGCTGGAAATCTGGTCCTTGGTGGAGAAGCCGGGCAGGAAGATCAGCTGCAAGCACTGCTTCTCGTCCAGCGAGTTGGCGGTTTCCTGGTCGATCAGGCCCTTTTCGATGGCCTTGCGGCGCAGCGCGTCGGGGTTCATGCCCTTGCCGTCGTCCGTGATCTCGATCAGGATGTGGTCGCCCACCTGCTCGGCGGTCAGCTGCACCAGGGCCTGAGGCTTCTTGCCGACGGCTATGCGATCTTCAGGCGATTCGATGCCGTGATCCACCGCGTTGCGGACCAAGTGGACCAACGGGTCGTTCAGGTCCTCGATCATGGTCTTGTCGAGTTCGGTCTCTTCGCCGGACAGCACCAACTCCACTTCCTTGCCCAGTTGGCGGGCCAGGTCGCGCGCCAAGCGGGGATACTTCTGGAACAGGCGGCCGATAGGCTGCATGCGGGTCTTCATCACCGCGTTTTGCAGATCGCCCACCAGCAGGTCAAGCTGACTGATCGCTTCATCCAGCGAGCGCAGCGTGTTGGTGTCGCGGTTGCCTTGAAGGATTTCGGTGCGCAGGGTGGTCAGGCGGTTTTTGGTCAGGCCGATTTCGCCGGACAGGTTGAGCACCATGTCGAGTCGGACCGTGTCGATGCGGATGGTATTTTCTTGCGGGCCGCTGGCTACGGGGCCGGCGCCGGACGGCTTGGAAGGCGGCGCCGCTTTGGCTGGAGCCGGCATGGCCGGCGCCGGCGCGGGAGCTTCCATTTTGCTGGGCGCGAGCGCTGCGGGTTGCGGCGCGGCGGCCGGTTGCGGTGCAGCCGCCGCAGGTGCGGCTGACGGGGCAACGGCTTGGTACAGTTGGTTCCAGTCCGGCCCGTTGCCGGCGCTGGCGACGGCAGCCTGCGCGGAAGGCGCTTCCGCTTGCGGCGCGGCGTGGTGATGCTGAACGGTTTCTGCGGCGAGGGGTTGGCCGGCCAACGCGGCATCCAGTGCCGCTAGGGTGCGTGCGTCGGCCTCGGTCGGCATCAAGCCTTGGCCCAGCGTTCCGAACATATCGCGGACAATGCCTGTGGCGTCCAGAATGACGTCCATGACTTCCGGGGTGATATGCATTTCGCCGTTGCGCAGCTTGTCGAACAGGTTTTCCGTACGGTGGCACAGATTGACCATCGGGCCGACGTTGAGAAAGCCGGCGCCGCCCTTGATGGTATGGAAGCCGCGGAAAATGTCATTGAGCAGAGCCTTGTCTTCCGGGCGCTTTTCCAGTTCGACCAGTTTGTTGTCCACATCGGACAGGAGGTCGGTGGATTCCATCAGGAAATCCTGAAGCAACTCTTCCATGCCGCCAAATTCGCTCATTTTTCCACCCCACGCTTCGTCTTGCGTTGTCTTGCCTGCGTATCTGTTTAGAAGCCCAAGCTTTCGAGCAGGTCATCGACCTGCTGCTGGCTGGTGACTACGTCGGCCTTGCCTTCCGGATTGATTACCGGACCATTGAGCAAGCTGCTGTTTAGTTCGCCCTTTTTGCTGTCCGGCGAGAATTCGATCAGAAAGTGCACCAGTTCTGTTTCCAGAATCTTGACCATGCCCATCATTTTCTTGATGACCTGGCCCGTCAGATCCTGAAAGTCCTGGGCCATCACGATTTCCAGCAGCTGAGTATTGGTTGCCTGGGTCTGGTTCGGCACATCCTTCAAGTACTGACGAGTTTCTTCTGCCAGTTTCTTGAACTCTTCCACGCTAAGCAGGTTGGCGTACAGTTTTTCCCAGCGTTCGCTGAGCGCTGTCGCCTGGCTTTCCAATTTGTCCTGAAACGGCTTGGCGATGTCGGTCGCGTTCAGCACGCGCTCGGCAGAGCTTTCCGTCAGCGAGGCGATGTAGGACAGCCTGTCCTTGGCATCAGGAATGGCTTCCGCCACTTTTTCCAAGGACTTGTCATAGCCCAAGTCGCGCAAGGCATCGTGCATCTTGCGGGTCAGTTGGCCGATCTGTTCGTACATCGAGGCCGGCGTCGGCTCGGCGCTTGTCGCGGCGGCCTGAGCCAGGGTGCCTGTCGGCTCGGCGGCGTCCTCTTCCTGCTGATGTTGGCGGGAGATGCTGTCGAACAGGGCTTCCAGCTCCGGCGAGTCTCCGTTCTCCAAAATATGATCGGGCACGTTTTTTCCTCCTCAATGCGACTCGGGCAGTCTTTTTTGGTGCTCAGGCTGGCTTGTTCATGTTTTGGAAGATCTTGTTCATCTTCTCTTCCATGGTGGCGGCGGTGAAAGGCTTCACGATATAGCCGCTGGCACCTGCCATGGCGGCTTCAATGATGTTTTCGCGCTTGGCTTCCGCAGTCACCATCATGAACGGGAGATGCTTCAGCTGAGGATCTGCCCGTACTGCCTTGAGTAATTCTATGCCCGTCATATTGGGCATGTTCCAGTCGGAAACGATAAAGTCAAAATGTTGGGTTTTCAGCTTGTGCAGCGCGACCTGGCCGTCTTCCGCCTCGTCTACGTTGGTAAACCCCAACTCTTTCAACAGGTTGCGAACGATTCTGCGCATGGTGGAGAAGTCGTCCACGACCAGAAATCGCATGTTCTTGTCTGACATCGAGGTATGTCCTGAATTAGCTATGTTCCATCAAGGCGCACATTGTAGCGACTACCTTTGCAGGAATGGAATCAAAGTTTCTGCCAACACGCCAGGGTCGAACTTGGCGACATAGGAGTCCACGCCCACGCTGGAGCCCATCGCGCGGTTGGCGTTGGACGACAGCGATGAGTGCATGATAACCGGTATGCCCTTGAAGCGTTGATCGGACTTGATCAGCTTGGTCAGCACATAGCCGTCCATTTCCGGCATCTCGGCATCGACTAGGATGATTTTCAGGTAGTCGTGCAGGCACTCGCCGTCCGCCCAGTTGCGTCCGGCCAGCACTTGCAGCCGATCCCACGCTTCGCGGCCATTGGTTGCTTGCTGGAACTTGAGGCCCATCTTTTCCAGGACCCCTGTGATTTCCTTGCGTGCCACCACGGAGTCATCCACGAAGAAGATGTACTGATCACTCTCCAACTGAGCTGTCGGCACGTCCGGCAGGCGCGGCTCGCCCACTACGCTGGCGAGAATCTGCTCGACGTCGAGAATGGAGACCAGCTTGCCGTTTTCCAGCTCGGTGACGGCGGTGATCAGGTTTTGGTTGGCGCCGGCGGCGGCCATGATGTTTTCCGGCGCCCGGACCTTGTCCCAGTCCACGCGGATGATGCGGTCGACCGAATCCACCAGGAAGGCCTGGGTGCTCTTGTTGAATTCGGTGACGATCATCGTGTCGAACTTGGTGCCGGCGCTGTTGTAGCCGATGAATTTGGCCAGCGAGATGACAGGAATGATGTTGCCGCGCAACGACAGCACGCCTTCCACGCCAAACGGCATGTTCGGAGTCTTTGTGATGGCGGGTGTCTGCGAGACTTCGCGCACCTTGAATACGTTGATGCCGAATGTCTCACGCGTTCCCAGCGAGAACAGCAGGATCTCCATCTTGTTGGAGCCTGCCAGCTTGGTCCTGGCGTCCACACTGGCAAGCAAGGAGGCGTCGGTGCTAGGCATGTCGTGATCCCTATCCCTTGAAAATCTTGAAGAAGGCCTTGGTTTATTCGCTCGGTTCCAGTTTCAGCATCTGGCGCAGCTTGCTGGCCAGCTTTTGCGGCTCGAACTTGGAGACATAGGAGTCCACGCCGACCGATTCGCCGAGCTTCTGGTTCGATGAGCCGGACAGCGAGGAGTGCATCAGCACCGGGATGCCGGCGAATCTTGGATCGCTCTTGATCATCTTGGTCAGCATGTAGCCGTCCATTTCCGGCATTTCCACGTCGGTCAGTACCAGATGCAGGTCATCGGATAGCTTGCGGCCTGCCGCTTCGGCCTGCTGGGCCATTTTCTGCAGGTCTTCCCAGCCGCGCATGCCGTTGATCGCGTAGGTATAACGGATATTCATCGCCTCCAGCGTGCGCTCGATCTGCTTGCGCGCCACGGCGCTGTCGTCCGCGAAGAAGATGCGGCGGTCTTCCTTGACTGGCTCGATATTGATGAAGCTGTGGCCATCGTCTATCACGCTGGTTTCGGCCAGCACTTTTTCCACGTCCATCATCATCACCAGCGCGCCGTTTTCCAGCTCGGTGACGGCCGTCACCAGGCCGGCCATGCGGTTGGTGATCATGTCAGGCGGCACCCGCATCGCGGACCAGTCGAGTCGCAGGATGGTGTCCACCGCCTCGACCAGAAAGCCTTGGGTATGACCGTTGTATTCGGTGACGATCATGATTTCCGGGCGGTTGCTGGTGACGATGCCGGCGTACTTGGCCAGGTCTATCACCGGCACCAGCGAGCCGCGCAGGCTTACCATGCCTTCTACGGAGGAGGGCATTTCCGGCGCGGAGGTGATTTCCGGCGTGCGCATCACTTCGCGCACTTTGAAGACATTGATACCAAATACCTCTTTGCGGCCGGTACGCTGATCATGCCCCAATGAGAAAAGCAGGATTTCCAGCTTGTTGGTGCCTGCCAGTTTGGTTCTGGCGTCGATTTTTTTGAGAAGCTCTGACACAGAAACCTCCGCAGCATCTTTTGGAATGGCGCACTACTTCCCTTTATACGCCCAGATATGAGTTTTTCCCGGTTTTTTTTGCTTGCAACCGTGACAGTCGCAAGTTGGCTGACCGTTGACTGGCCATTATCATACCGTTTAAGTGGTTTTTACAAATGACAGTGAAGCGGCGGCGACTATGGTTTCAAGCCTGAAGGATCAACAGCAACTGGAAGCGGCGTTCGAACAGTTCAATGCCGTATCCAGTCAACTCATTGATGCATATAGACAACTTGAGGTCCAAGTTAACGTTTTGAATGCGCAATTGGATGAGGCGAACAACCAGTTGCGAAAACAACGAGACGAGAATGCGGCGCTGGCCGAGCGCCTGGGCCTGTTGTTGAAAGTGTTGCCGGCCGGCGTGGTGGAGTTGTCGCCGACTGGCGTGGTGATCGCGCAGAACCTGGCGGCGGAGTCCTTGCTAAGCGGCTGTTTTATCGGGAAAAGCTGGGAGACGGTTTGCGGTATCCTGCAAAGAAGCGAGCTGGATGATACGTATGCCTTGCCGGGACCGGAGGGCGTTTGCCGTTTGACGCTGCAGTATCAGGATCTTCCCGCGTCCGGCGGCAGGATTGTGCTTATTCACGACGTGACCCGGCTGCATCAGCTCAGTCTTGAGTTGGCCAGGCAGCAGAAACTGGCTTCTATGGGCAGCATGGCGGCATCCTTGGCCCATCAATTGCGCACGCCTTTGGCCAGCGCGATGTTGTATACGGCCAACTTGAAGCTGGACTTGCCCAAGCCGGAAGACCGGGCGCGCTTCGTAGACAAAAGCCTAGCGAGAATGCGCGCGCTGGAGGGGTTGATTCAGAATATGCTGAGCTTCGTCAGAGGCCAGGTGTCCTCGTTGGAGGAGGCGGATGCCTCCAGCCTGCTTGAGGATGTGTGCGCCGTGATGGCGCCGCAATGTCATGACAAAGGTGTATTTTTCGATTGCCATCCGCCTGTGGCTTCTGCCATAACGGTTCTGGTGGACCGCAAGGCCTTGCAGGGCGCTTTGGTCAATTTGCTGGAGAACGCGCTGCAATTTACGCCTGTCGGCGGTAGAGTAGGGATGCAGGTCCTGGTCGAGCCATCTAGCGTGGTGTTCCGGGTGGACGATGATGGACCCGGTTTGGAGCCTGGCATTCAGGACCGGATTTTCGAGCCGTTTTTTACGTCTCGTCCTGGCGGTACGGGTTTGGGCTTGGCTATCGTGAAGAAGGTGGCGGAAGAGCTGGGCGGCGATGTCAGGTGTTACAACAGGGGAACGGGCGGGGCATGTTTCGAGTTGAAGCTGCCGCGGGCGACGGTCGGGTCCGTTCCGGCTATGTCAGGCAATCCATCAGGGAAAGGCGAGGGGCGACAATGAGACCGATAGTGAGAGTCGAGGGCAATGTGGGCACCATGATGCTGATTGGTCAATTCGACTTCAATCTGCATAAGGATTTTCGCCAGGCGAGCCAGGAGCTATTGGATAACAATGGCGTGTCGGAAATACGCGTGGATTTCGATCAGGTGCCATTTCTAGACAGTTCCGCGCTGGGCATGCTGCTGCTGCTGAAGGAGCGCGCGGCGGGGCAGAAAAAATCCATGGTGTTGGTCAACTGCCATGAGGCGGTGATGCAGGTATTTGAAATCGCCTGCTTCAACAAGATGTTCACCATCCGGCCCGCTGGCTGAGCGTGCGGGCAATCGAGCGGGGCGCGCCGTCCTGGTCGCCCCGCCGCGTCTGGCCAGGCCCGGCCTCACCGTTCCAGGTAGCGCAGCTTGTCTTTGACTTCAGCCCAGTCCGCGTGATCGGCCGGCGGGGCGATGCGATTGACGATGCTGGGCCATGTCTTCGCCAGTTCCGCATTGAGCTGGATATACGCCTCCTGGCCGGCGGGCACATCTTCTTCGGGGTAAATGGCGCCCACCGGGCACTCGGCCACGCATAGCGAACAATCTATGCACTCGTCAGGGTCTATCGCCAGGAAATTAGGCCCTTCGCGGAAACAGTCCACCGGGCAGACCTCCACGCAGTCCGTGTATTTGCATTTCACACAGGCATCGGTTACAACGTAGGCCATTCTTGCATCCTTCTTTTATGGCTGGCTCGTAGTTCGGAATCATCATTATTTTAGCGGGATTTTTCCGATCAGACGTTCCGGCATCGTCCGCCTGATGTCCAACGCACTCTACCGGGGCCGTTTCGCCCCCAGTCCCACAGGCCTGCTGCATGCGGGTTCGCTCAGCACGGCAGTCGGCAGCTATCTTGAGGCGCGCAGCCGCGGCGGCCAATGGCTGTTGCGCATGGAGGACCTGGATCCGCCGCGCGAGGTGCCCGGCGCGGCCGATGATATTTTGCGCACGCTGGATGCGTTTGGCTTTGAATGGGATGGCGAGGTGACGTATCAAAGCCGGCGCCATGATCTGTACCGCCAGGCGCTGCGGCAGTTGATCGGTTCCGGGCGGGCTTACGCCTGTTGCTGCACGCGCAAGGAGATCGCCGCGGCGGCGCGGCGGGGGCTGGATGGCTATGTCTATCCTGGCACCTGCCGCGATGGCTGTCCGGGTGGACGGGAAGGCCGGGCCTGGCGCCTGCGGGCGCCAGAGGGCGACTGTCTGGTGCGCGACAGGCTGCAGGGGGAGTACCGACAGGATTTGGCGCGCGATATCGGCGATTTCGTGCTGCTGCGCGCCGACGGCTTCTGGGCCTATCAACTGGCGGTGGTGGTGGACGACGCGGAGCAGGGCATTACCGATATCGTGCGCGGCGCCGACCTGCTGGTGTCCACGCCGCGGCAGGTGGCCGTGTACGAGGCTTTGGGCCTGCCGGCCCCGGACTATTGCCATCTGCCGGTGTTGACCAATGCGGCAGGGGAAAAACTGTCCAAACAAACACTGGCGCCTGCCATTGCCCGCGAAGACGCTGCCAGCCAGTTGCGCGAGGCCTTGTCCCGACTGGGACATATTCCTCCAGACGAATGCGCCACGCTGGACGAGCTGTGGGCCTGGGCTCGCCTGAATTGGTCCTTGCAGCGGGTGCCGCGGGGGCCTTTGACCTTGCCTGCGGCGGTTTTCTGATTTCATTTGCATAAACTGCTGATCGCGCAAGAATTTCTGTAAAGAAATTCGACAACGCGACATGTTTTTACGTCAAATCTGTGTTCTAATGCGCCCTTTTTTTGGCGCGGCCCAGCGATCCATGACGCCCGGCAATCCGGCTTCGACTATGTTGAAGCCATGATCCGGCGGTTCATCGCCTGTTCCGTTTGCCTCATGCATGGGCGCCCGGCCCGATTGGCCGGCGCGCGGTTTTCCTTCGCGATGGAGAATCAGGTTTGAGCGAAAACAGTTCCTCCCCCAAGAAAGGCTCGCTCGGAGTCTGGATGTGCACCGCCCTGGTGGTGGGCAATATGATAGGGTCCGGCGTGTTTCTGCTGCCGGCATCATTGGCGCCCTTTGGCGGCATTTCGCTGCTGGGTTGGATTTTGACGGCGGGCGGCGCCATTTGCCTGGCGTTGGTGTTCGCGCGCCTGTCCGCCATTCTGCCGCGCGAAGGCGGGCCTTACGCCTATATCCATGCCGGTTTCGGCGACTTCGCCGGTTTCTGGATCGCCTGGGGCTATTGGATCGCGCTATGGGCCGGCAATGCCGCGCTGGCGGTGGCGGCCACCAGTTATATGCAGGTTTTCTTCCCGGTTCTGGGGCATAGCGAATTGCTGGCCGGCGCTTTCGCCATCGGCCTGATCTGGGTCGTCACCTGGATCAACAGCCGCGGCGCGCACAGCTCCGGCGTCGTCGCGGTGGTGACCACGCTGCTCAAGCTCTTGCCCCTGGCCGCGGTAACCTTCATCGGTTTCTTCCACATGCATCCGGAAAATCTGGCCTTCAATCCGCATGGCAAGCCCTTGTTGCCCTCATTGTCCGCCACCATGGCGTTGACGCTGTGGGCCTTCCTGGGCCTGGAGTCGGCCTCGGTGCCGGCGGGCGACGTGGATCAGCCCGAGAAGACCATTCCGCGCGCCACGGTGATAGGCACGCTGCTGGCCACCGTGCTTTACATCTTGTCCACCATCTCCTTGATGGGGCTGATGCCGTCCGACACGCTGGCCGCCTCGCAAGCGCCGTTCGCCGACGCCGCCAAGCTGATGTGGGGCGATTGGGGTTATTGGGTGGTCGGTTTCGGCGCCGTGGTGTCGTGCTTCGGCGCGCTGAACGGCTGGAGCCTGATGCAGGCGCACGTGCCGGCCGCCGCGGCCAAAGATGGTTTGTTCCCCCGCCGCTTCAACCAGCGCAACGCGGCCGGGGTGCCCATCTTCGGCCTGGTGCTGTCCAGTTCTCTGGTGACCATACTGATGGCGATGAAGTACGCGGGCGGGGATAGCGGGGTGAAGATTTTTGAATTCATCATCCTGCTGGCCACTGCCACCACCTTGCTGCCTTACGCCTTCTGCTCGATGGCGCTGATCGCCATCATGCTGATGCGCGGCAAAGCGTTCGCGCCCAAGGATTATGTCGCGCCGGGAGTTTTCGCCGGGATAGGCTTTATCTATTCCTTATGGGCCTTGTATGGTTCCGGCGCCGACATCGTGATGTGGGGCATGCTGCTCTTGCTGCTGGGCCTGCCGATTTATGTGTGGCAGCTCAAGGAGCGCCACGCCGCCGATTGAGCCGCGGGATGGATAGGAACTAAAGCGCAGCGCGTCAGCCTGCGCTTTTTTCGTTTTCGAATATATATTATGAATTAATCGGCGCGAATGTTTTCTTTGAAAAACATTTTTGCTGACTGTTTCATGTCGAAATAAACACGGCTTGCCAAGGCGGGGACATCGCCACCATAATCGCCGGGTCATACAGGAGAGAGCGGCTCTGGGCCGCCGCCGAAGGCGCAAGCGCACCCGCTAATCGCTCAGGCAAAAGGACTGTATCATCAGGTTGGCGGCTGCCGGCCTGCGCAATCTGGAGAGCGGCGCCCGCGCGGCGCCCACCGAAGGGGCTAACGGCTTATCCGGCCGGAAAATCTCAGGTGCAGGGACAGAGGGGTGTGGTTGATGAGGCTATCCACACTTTTCTCTAAGGAACCGCGCCATGACGGCCCCGAAACGTACCCCGCTGTTTGATGCCCATATCGCCGCCGGCGCCAAGATGGTCGATTTCGCCGGTTGGGAAATGCCCATCCATTACGGTTCCCAGCTGAAAGAGCATGAAATCGTGCGCAGCGACGCCGGCATGTTCGACGTGTCCCACATGACGGTGGTCGACATCACCGGTTCCGACGCCAAGGCCTGGCTGCAAAAGCTGATCGCCAACGACGTGGCCAAGCTCGGCTTCGAAGGCAAGGCGCTGTATTCCGGCATGCTGACCCCGCAGGGCACCGTTGTCGACGACCTCATCGTCTATCTCACTTCCTACGGCTACCGCATGGTGGTCAACGCCGGCACTACCGAAAAAGACCTGGCCTGGATGGAAAGCCAGAAGGCTGGTTTCGATGTGGCGCTGAAGGTGCGCCGCGACCTGGCGATGCTGGCGGTGCAAGGCCCGCAAGCCATAGACAAAGTCTGCGCCGTCAAGCCGGAGCTGGCCGAGGCCATCCGCGCGCTCAAAGTGTTCCAAGGCCTGCCGCAGGGCGAGTGGTTCTACGCTCGCACCGGCTATACCGGCGAAGACGGTTTGGAAATCATGATCCCGGCCGATCAGGCCATCGCCTTCTTCAATCAATTGCAAGCCGTGGGCGTCGCGCCCATCGGCCTGGGCGCGCGCGACACGCTGCGCCTGGAAGCCGGCATGAATCTGTACGGCCACGACATGGACGAAACCGTGTCGCCGCTGGAAGCCGGCATGGGCTGGACCATCGCCTGGGAGCCGGCCGAGCGCAAATTCAACGGCCGCGAGGCGCTGGAAGCGCAAAAGGCCGCCGGCGTGAAGATGAAGCAAGTCGGCTTGGTGCTGGAAGGCCGCGGCGTATTGCGCGAAGGCCTGAAGGTAGTGGTGGAGGGCGTGGGCGAAGGCGTGATCACCAGCGGCACCTTCTCGCCCACCTTGAAACACTCCATCGCCATCGCCCGCGTGCCGGCCGCCACCGGCGCCACCGCCCAGGTGGACCTGCGCGGCACGCTGACCGATGTGCGCGTGGTGAAGATGCCCTTTGTCCGCAACGGCAAGAAAGTATTCGAATAAACCGGCAGGCGCCTCGCGCCGCCATCCCCGATCATAGCTAGGACTGGAGAAACCGAGATGAGCAACATCCCCGCCGAACTGAAGTACGTTGAAAGCCACGAATGGCTGCGCCTGGAAGCCGACGGCTCCGTGACCGTGGGCATCACCGCGCACGCGCAGGAACTGCTGGGCGACATCGTGTTCGTCGAGTTGCCGAAAGTGGGCGCCGCGCTGGCCAAGGATGAGCAGGCTGGCGTGGTGGAGTCGGTGAAAGCCGCTTCCGACGTCTACTGCCCGATCGCCGGCGAAGTGCTGGAGGTGAACGCCGAGCTGGAAGGCACGCCGGATCTGGCCAATACCGATCCGTATGGCGACGGCTGGTTCTTCAAGATCAAGCCGGCCAACGCCGCGGAGCTGGACGGCCTGATGGACGCCGCCGCCTACGCCAAGGAAATCGGCGCCTGATGTGATACGCCCCTTAGTCGCAAGACACAGGGGCGTTTGTTTTTTAGCCACGAAAACCACGAAAAGACACAAAAGATAACAGTAAGCCTATTCCGGCTTTTCTCAGGGTGAGCGGCTTTTCGGCTGCTCATCAGGCGTTCGTGTCCTTTCGTGGTTTTCGTGGCAAAAGAAAGGTTTTGTATGTCTCTTGCCGAACTCTTCAACCGTCACGAATTCATCGCCCGCCACATCGGCCCGTCCGACGCCGAGCGCGCCGAGATGCTGGCCGCCGTCGGCGCGCCGTCCATCGATGCCTTGGTCGACCAGACCCTGCCGGCCGACATCCGCCTGAACCGCCGCCTGGAGCTGCCGTCGCCGCAGCCGGAAGCCGAGGCGCTGGCCGCCCTGAAGGCCGTCGCCGCCAAGAACGTGGTCAACAAGTCCTTCATCGGCCTGGGTTATTACCCGGTGCTGACGCCCGCCGTCATCCTGCGCAATGTGCTGGAAAATCCGGGCTGGTACACCGCCTACACCCCGTACCAGGCCGAAATCGCCCAGGGCCGCCTGGAAGCGCTGCTGAACTTCCAGCAAATGGTCATCGACCTGACCGGCCTGGAAATGGCCAACGCCTCCCTGCTGGACGAAGCCACCGCCGCCGCCGAGGCGATGGCGATGGCCAAGCGCGTGTCCAAGTCCAAGTCCGTCAGCTTCTTCGTCGACAGCCGCGTGCTGCCGCAGACGCTGGACGTGATGAAGACTCGCGCCAAATACTTTGGCTTCGAGCTGGTGTCCGGCCATCCGGAAGAGGCTGGCAATGGCGACTACTTCGGCGCCTTGTTCCAGTATCCGGGCGAGGCGGGCGACCTTATCGACCTGACGCCGCACATCGCCGCGATCAAGGCCAAGGGCGGCGTGGTCGCCGTCGCCGCCGACGTGATGGCGCTGGTGGCGCTGAAGTCGCCGGGTGAGATGGGCGCCGACATCGCGCTGGGCAATACCCAGCGCTTCGGTGTGCCCATGGGCTTTGGCGGCCCGCACGCGGCTTACTTCGCGTTCAAGGACGAGATGAAGCGCTCGGCGCCGGGCCGCATCATCGGCGTCTCCATCGACGCCAAGGGCAAAACCGCGCTGCGCATGGCGCTGCAAACCCGCGAGCAGCACATCCGCCGCGAAAAGGCCAATTCCAACATCTGCACCAGCCAGGTGCTGCTGGCCAATATCGCCGGCCTGTACGCCGTTTACCATGGCGCGGAAGGCGTGCAGCGCATCGCCGCCCGCATCCACCGCCTGGCGGCCATCTTCGCCCACGCGGTGCAAGCTGCGGGCGGCAAGCTGGTGTTCGACCGTTTCTTCGACACCGTGCAAGTGGACGCGCCCAAGGCTGACGCCATCTACGCCGCGGCGCTGGCCGCAGGCTACAATCTGCGCCGCGTCGGCAAGACCGTGCTGGGCGTGGCCTTCCACGAAGCCGCCACCGAGGCCGACCTGGCCAAGCTGATCGAGCTGTTCACCGGCAAGCCGGCGGACATCGCCCAGCTTGACGCTGCCGCCCAGGATGCGATTCCGGCTGCGCTGAAGCGCGAGTCGGCCATCCTGACCCATCCGGTGTTCAATACCCACCATAGCGAGCATGAGATGCTGCGCTATATGAAGAAGCTGGAAAACCGCGACCTGGCGATGAACCACTCGATGATCTCGCTGGGCAGCTGCACCATGAAGCTGAACGCCACCAGCGAGATGATTCCGATCACCTGGCCGGAATTCGCCAATATGCACCCGTTCGCGCCGCGCGAGCAGACCGTGGGTTATCTGGAGCTGATCGAAGGCCTGCAGACGCAGCTGAAGGCGATCACCGGCTTCGACGCCATCTCCATGCAGCCCAACTCCGGCGCCCAGGGCGAGTACGCCGGCCTGCTGGCCATCAGCCGTTACCATGAGTCGCGCGGCGAAGGCCATCGCAATATCTGCCTGATTCCGCAATCGGCGCACGGCACCAACCCGGCCACCGCGCAGATGATGAATATGCAGGTGGTGGTGGTGAAGTGCGACGAGGCCGGCAACGTCGACGTGGCCGATCTGAAGGCCAAGGCCGAACAGCATGCCGCCAACCTGGCCGCGTTGATGATCACCTATCCGTCCACCCACGGCGTGTTCGAGCAGGGCATCAAAGAGATCTGCGAGATCGTCCACGCCCACGGCGGCCAGGTGTATATGGACGGCGCCAACCTCAACGCGCAGGTGGGCCTGACCCGTCCGGCCGACATCGGCGCCGACGTGTCGCACATGAATCTGCACAAGACCTTCTGCATCCCGCACGGCGGCGGCGGACCGGGCATGGGCCCGATCGGCCTCAAGGCCCACTTGGCGCCGTTCATGGCCAACCACGTGGTGGCTTCGGTGCCGGGCGCGGTAGAAGGCCAGAGCGCGGTGTCCGCCGCGCCGTTCGGCTCCGCCTCCATCCTGCCCATCTCGTATATGTACATCGCGATGATGGGCGCGGAAGGCATGAAGCAGGCGACGGAAAACGCGCTGTTGTCGGCCAACTATCTGGCCACCCGCCTGGCCGAACACTTCCCGGTGCTGTACACCGGCGCCAACGGCCGCGTGGCCCACGAGTGCATCATCGATCTGCGCCCGCTGAAGGCCGCCTCCGGCGTGACCGAAGTGGACGTGGCCAAGCGCCTGATGGACTACGGCTTCCACGCCCCGACCATGAGCTTCCCGGTGCCGGGCACCTTGATGATCGAACCGACCGAGTCCGAGCCCAAGGCCGAGCTGGACCGCTTCATCGCCGCGATGGCCGCCATCCGCGCCGAGATCGACCAGGTGCAGAACGGCGTGTGGCCGGCGGACAACAACCCGCTGGTCAACGCGCCGCACAGCAAGGCCGATATCGCCGGCGACTGGAACCGTCCGTACAGCCGCGAGCAGGGCCTGTTCCCGTTGCCTTACGTGCTGGAAAACAAGTTCTGGCCGAGCGTGAACCGCATTGACGACGTCTACGGTGACCGCAACGTGGTGTGCAGCTGCCCGAGCACGGAAAGCTATATGTAAGCCTGGTGCCTGTTTGTTTACCACCCCGCCTGGCGACCGCCGGCGGGGTTTTTTCTTGGCTAGCGTAAGAAATTAGGTGTAATTACTTAGTATGTATATCTAAGTAGTCATACTTTCCCATGCGAACTATTACTAGGTAGTAGTTTCCGCCTGCGGACGATGGCCGGGCGTTGGCGGCATTTTGGAGTAGTCAACGAGCAGGGGTAAGACAATGGGCGCTGCTGATTTTGATGCTTTCTATCGCGACAATGCATCGTTTTATGGAGACAGGCCCGCCCTGTCTCTGATTTATTATCTGGACAAATACAATGTGCAAGGTGGCGGCTTGGGCCTGGACTTGGGCTGTGGCCAGGGACGCAACGCGTTGTTTTTGGCGGAGCGCGGTTTTTCCATGTGCGGCATGGACCAGTCCGCGGAGGCGATTGCCACGCTGGGCGAGCGCGCCGACAAGCTGCATCTGGATGTCTGCGGCAGGGTGGCGGATCTGGGCAATTCGGCGCAAGTGGACATCAAGCCGCGCACCTACCGCATTATCGTGGCTTACACGCTGCTGGATCATCTGGATCCGACGGCTGGCGAATGCCTGGCTGAGGCCATGATGGAGGGGCTGGTGCCGGGGGGCTTTCTGTTTGTTTCGGTCTTCCTGCGGGACGATCCCGGATGTTGCGGCAGAGGCGGCCGCGCCAGCGAGACCGCCGCCTACATCCGGCATTATTACCAGCCGGGTGAATTGAGGCGGCAATTCGGGGCGCTGGAGCCGCTCGCCTATCAGGAAGAATATGCCCTGGACCTGAGTCACGGCTGGGCGCATCACCACAGCATGGCTAGGCTGTTCGCGCGCAAACCGACGCATTGAATGGCGGAGTGGAGGAAGAAGCAGGGCGCGTGCCCTGCTTTTTTGCGAGCGCCGGCCGATTAGGACAATATCATTGAGTGGGGTGCAAAATACCAGCGGCGAGAGGCCGGGGTTTGCTACAATTGCAAACCCCGCCGGTGTGCCGGCGGGCAGAATTTTTGATGAATAAATAAAAGGTTAACGGCAATCATGCCGACTATGAACGTCATTTCCTGGCAGGGAGACAATTTGCCGATGCTGGAGGCCCTCAGCCTTCCGGTATGGGTGTTTGACATCGACAGCAAGCGCGTGTTTTGGGCCAACGATGCCGCACTGGAGGTCTGGGGGGCCGAGAGCCTGCAAGAGCTGCGCGCTCGCGAGATGTCGCAAGACATGTCGGTCTCCGTCGCGCAGCGGCTGAGCCAGTACCAACAGGATTTCGAGCGGGACAATGCCGTTTTCACCGAAAGCTGGACGCTTTACCCCAAGGGCGTGCCGCGCCTGCTGAAGGTGGTTTTTCGCGGCATCCGCGTGGACGGGAAAATGATGATGTTCTGCGAGGCGCAGAACACTTTGTCCGTCGATCCCACCACCCTGCGCAGCGCCGAGGCGCTGATGCATACCTCGATGATGGTGACGCTGTACGATTCCGCCGGCATGGTGTTGTACCGCAATCCGTCCGCGCGCGCCAAGGTGGCGTATTCCAGCGAAACCTGGCGTCAACACTTCATCCATGACGGCGACTGGCAGGCGCTGCAGCAGGGCGTGGCCGCCGCTGGCGAAGCGCGGCAACTGGCCCAGGTGCATACGCGCCAAGGCATGCGTTGGCATGAGATCGCGGTGCGGGCCTGCCACGACGGCGTGTCGGGTCAGGAGGCGCTGTTGGTGACGGAAGTCGACATCACGGACCTGAAGCATGCGGAGGCTCGCGCCAGCTTCCTGGCCAATCATGACGTACTGACCGGCCTGCCCAACCGCAACGGCATCCGCAGCGAACTGCTGCCTTATTTGCAGCAAGCGCTGCGTGATGGGCGCCAGGTGGCGCTGATGTTCATCGACCTGGACCGTTTCAAGAACGTCAATGATTCGCTGGGCCACGCCAGCGGCGACGAGATGCTGATCCGCATGAGCGGCCGCCTGTCGCAGTTGCTGGGCCATGACGAGAAGGTGGCGCGGCTGGGCGGCGACGAGTTTTTGGTGATGCTGGCCGCTTCCGATGTGGCGCAACGCGCGGAAGCGCTGGGGCGGCGCATACTGGAAAGCCTGTCCAAGCCGATGCGGCTGGGCGGCATGGATGTCAGCGTGTCCGCCTCCATCGGCATCAGCATCTGTGGCGAGGGGCGGCTGGACATCGAGATGATGATGCGCCACGCCGATCTGGCCATGTACGCGGCCAAGGATGCCGGCCGCAACAGCCTGATGTTCTTCGCGCCCTCGCTGGAGGATCGCAGCCAGGCGCAGCTGGCGCAGGAGCGCGATATCCGCCGCGGCCTGGACAGCGGCGAGTTTGTTGCATACTTCCAGCCGCGCGTCGACGTGGCCAGCGGCCGCATCATCGGCGCCGAGGCGCTGGCGCGCTGGCAGCACCCCATGCGCGGCGTGCTGATGCCGGACACTTTCATACCGCTATGCGAAGAGGGCGGCATGGTGCGCGAGCTGGGCAAGCAGATCCTGAGCCAGGCTACGCGCCAGCAGCGCCTGTGGCGCGAGCGCGGCTTGGACCTGATGGTCTCGGTCAATCTGTCGCCGTGCCAGTTTGTCGATCCGGCCTTGTCCGACATGGTGGAGCAGGTTCTGCGCGACAGCGGCTGCCAGCCGGAAAAGCTGGAGCTGGAAATCACCGAGTCCGTACTGCTGGGCGACGACGAACAAACCATGGCCACGCTGCAGTCGCTCTGCTCGCTGGGGGTGCGCATCGCGGTGGACGACTTTGGCACCGGCTATTCCAATCTGGCCTATCTGCAGCGCTATCCGCTGACCTCGCTGAAGATAGACCGTTCTTTCGTGGCCGATCTGGAGCGGCGGCCTGCCATCGCCGAGATGATCACCACCTTGTGCCGCATGATGGGGCTGAATATGGTGGCGGAAGGCGTGGAGACGCCGCAGCAATTGCGCTGGCTGGCGGAGCGGGGCTGTCAGGAGTACCAGGGTTTTCTGTGCAGCCCGGCGCTGCCGGCCAATCTATTCGCCCAGTTGATTTTATGAGGCGGTGAGCGGCTTATAATCTTAGCCGCATTAATTCGTTGGTTTTCGAGCGCGATTGGCTTACCCTATTGCCAAACATGCGCCTGGCATCGATCGGGCGCCGCTAGGAGAATGCCATGAAAACCTTGACCGTCGCCCTGCTGGCGGCTTGGCTGCCCTTGTCCGTGTACGCCGCCAAGCCGCTCACCGTCTGCACCGATGCCAACCCCGAAGGTTTCGACGTGGTGCAGTACAATTCCCTGGTCACCGCCAATGCCTCGGCCGATGTGCTGATGAACCGGTTGGTGGATTACGATCCCGCCAGCGGCAAGCTGCAGCCCAGCCTGGCGCGCAGCTGGGAGGCCGGCGCGGATGGGCTGAGCTACACCTTCCATCTGCGCCCCAATGTCGCCTTTCACGCCACGGATTATTTTCAGCCTACGCGCAAACTGAACGCGGACGATGTGCTGTTCACTTTCGACCGCATGCTGAACCCGGATAGTCCCTGGCATAAGACGGCGCCGGGCGGCTATCCGCATGCGCAGGCCATGCAGTTCCCCAAGCTGATCAAGTCGGTGAGCAAGCTGGATCCGCTGACCGTGCGTTTCGAACTCAATTATCCCGAAGCGACGTTTCTATCCAGCCTGACCATGGCCTTCGCCTCCATTTATTCGGCTGAGTACGCCGCGCAGCTGCAAGCCGGCGGCCGCATGGCGGATTTGAACAGCAAGCCCATCGGCACCGGGCCTTTCATTTTCAAGAGCTACGCCAAGGACGCGCTGGTGCGCTACGCGCCGAATCGGGCCTATTTTGGCGGGGCGCCCAAGGTGCCGGCGCTGATCTACGCCATCACGCCGGATGCGGGCGTGCGCCTGCAGAAGCTGCGCGCGGGCGAATGCCAGATTGCCCTGTCGCCCAAGCCGCAAGATGTGCAGGCGGCCAAAAGCGACGGCAGCCTGCAGGTGTTGCAGACGCCTGCCTTCATGACCGCCTTCGTCGCCTTCAACAGTCAGAAGAAACCGTTGGATAATCCGCTGGTGCGGCAGGCGATCAACCTGGCCTTCGACAAGGCCAGCTATTTGAAAGCGGTGTTCGGCAATACGGCCAGCGCGGCCAATCTGGTATACCCGCCCAATACCTGGAGCTACGACAAGACCATCAAGCCCTATCCCTACGACCCGGCGCGCGCCAAGCAGCTGCTGGCCAAGGCGGGCTATCCCAACGGCTTTGATGTGGACGTCTGGGTGCGGCCCAGCGGCAGCACGCTGAATCCCAGCCCCAAGACCGGTGCCGAGATGCTGCAGTCGGACCTGGCCAAGGTGGGCATCCGCCTGCGCATTCAGGTGCTGGAGTGGGGCGAGCTGATCAAGCGCGGCAAGGCAGGCGAACACCAGATGCTGTTCATGGGGTGGGCAGGCGACAACGGCGATCCGGACAACTTCCTGACGCCCCAATTTTCTTGCGCCGCCGTGCAATCGGGCACCAATTTCGCGCGCTATTGCGACCCACAGCTGGACAAGCTGATCAGCGACGGCAAGAAAACGGCCGACTTCAAGGCCCGCGGCAAGCTGTACCAGGCCGCGCAGCGCATCATCCATCAGCAAGCGTTATGGTTGCCGCTCGCCCATCCCACGGCCTATGCGCTGGCACGCCAGGGCGTGAGCGGTTTCGCGGTCAATCCCTACGGTCGAGTCAATTTTGCCGCGGTCACGCTAAAGTAAGCTGCGCTGTTTTAAAATAGAGCAGTCGCTTTTTGAGTTTGCCTTGCGGGATCGCAGAGGCATGGATAAGGCGAGAGCGTCATCATGGCGGCGGCCAGGGCGTGGACGGGCCAGACCGGCGCCGGGCTGGCGGCGTCGGGGCCACTCGGCATCTGTTTGCCTGAAGGGCCGGCTATTTTGGTAGTATGGAAGAGCGCGGGCGGCGAGATGCCGCTCGCCAGGGGAGAGAGGAACGCCGGATCGCTGGCGTGTCTAGCTTGTTCTTAGAATGTGCTCACCCTCGCTCGAAGGCGTCTTGCACGCTTGGGGCAGGGCATGGGCCGATAAACGATAAAATCAAGATGCAAACCAGACGAACACAGCAAAGCCGCAGGGAGTCCACGATAGGAAAGCTGGTGGAGGCGGCGATAGAGTGCCTGATGGAGAGCGGCTACCATGGCACCAGCGTGCAGTTGATCTGCAATCGCGCCGGCGTTTCGCAAGGCGCTTTGTTTCGCCATTTCGCCACCAAGAACGAACTGATGCTGCCGGTGGGGCGCAAGGTGGTGGACGATATCTTCGATGCCGCCCTGGCGCTGGCTGGCCAGCAAGCGCCGGGCATGCCGGAGGAGGAGCGCATCGTCGGACTGATGCGCGCGCTGGTGACGGCGCCACGCCACATCGTGCTGCTGGAATTGCTGATGGCGGCCCGCACCACGCCGGACTTGCGCGATATTTTCCTTGGCAGCGCCAGCACCTATTTCCGCGATCGCTTCGTCGCCTTGATGGCCTCGCTGTTCCCGCGTTATGCCATTTCCACCGGCTTCTTCGCCACCCTGCTGACCATGATGACCACCATGCACGGCATGGCGCTGTACCGCACGCTGGCCGAGCATCCCGAGGGCGACAAAATGCGCGAGCAATGGCTGCAGGCGGCGCTCAAGCATGAGCTGGAGCGCATCAAGCAAGAGGGCGCGGATACGCGCAATCCGGCTTACCAACTGCCTTTCTGATCCCGGCTGCTGTTGGAGAGAAACCGCTGCGCATGGCAGCGGTTTTTTGTTGCCGCGATTTTTTGTGCAGCAAAGAAAAAGACCCGCCCAGGCGGGTCTTTTCTGCATCTAGTTCGCAGGTTCTTGCGTCGAACCGTTGAATTAGAAGGTGTGAACCATGTTCAGGCCCAGAGCCTTTTGGGTGTCGGCACCCTTGAACTTCAGCTGGCCATATTGTGCGCCAACGGTGGTGCGCTTGGACAGTGCGTAGTCGGCACCCAGCAGGTATTGGTCGTAGCCGGTGTTGTCCTTGGTCACGCCAGCAACCTTCAGGTTGTCGCCGTGAGCGTAGGTGAACTTCGGAGTGATGGCGCCGAAGGTGTAATTGGCGGTCAGAGCGTACTCAACAGCCTTGGTGTCCTTGGCGGTGTAGTCGCCTTGGTAGCTAGCGTCGTCACCCTTGGATTGCTTGTAGCCCAGGCCCACGAACAGGTTGTTGGCGTTGTAGCCAACTTCCAGTTGGTGCTTGTCGGTGTTAACACCGGCAGCAGCCTTCGGAGCTTCGTGAACGTAAGCGTACTTACCGAAGAAGCCGCTGTTCTCGTAACCCAGACCCAGAATGGTGCTTTCGCGGTCGGACGGGGTGGCGGCGCCACGGGTTTCCTTCGCGCCGTATTGCAGAGCGGCGGTCAGACCCGGAACCACGGACGGCAGGTCGTAGCGTACGGAGTTCTTCAGACGGTCGCCGTCGCGGGTGAAGGTGCCCAGACCCAGGATGGAGCTGTTGTAGGTCCAGGTATCAACCACGCCCATGTCGCTGTCCAGGAAGTTGGACACGTTGCCGAAGCGCACGGTACCGAAGCCGCCTTGCAGACCCAGGAAGGAGTTGCGGTTGGCGAAGGTGCCGCTGTGGGAGCCGGTGCCGGCGGTGCCGTCGATGTTGAAGCCGGTTTCAACTTGCCAGATGGTCTTCAGGCCGTTGCCCAGGTCTTCGGAACCCTTGAAGCCGATGCGGGAACCCAGGTCGTCGATGTTGGTGACCTTGGTGGTGTTGCCACCCTTGTCCAGGTTTTCCACGCCAGCCTTGATGGCGCCGTAGATGGTTACGTCAGCGAAAGCGGCGGCCGGCATAGCGGCTACCAGCAGGGCGATCAGACTCTTTTTCATGGTCAAGTCATCCTTATTTAGGTTTAGGAATGTGAGCAAATGCTATTGGCTGGGTTGTGGAAATGCAACTAAGGGCGGCTAAAACTGTTGCTGATGAGCAACTATTGTCACATTTTTGCCGCTACAATTTTCATTTTATGTCGTGGTAAGCTATTGAATTGTCTTGGTTTGTATTGAGCATCCAACGGGTGGTGCCTGCTGTTGCAAAAATACATCAAAGACTTATATTCAGTAATGACGGGCTTGTTGGCGGATGGTTGGTGGGCAGTTGGCGAAAAAAAAAGCCCGCTTTGTCGAGCGGGCTTAAAAATCAACGTGACTTGAAGTGAATCCAGGCGGTTGCGGATTGCATCTACTTGAATTCGCTTCCGAACATTCTAATAGAAAGCATGAACTATGTAAATTGAGCAAATGCTCTGGATTTATCTGGTTTTTGTGAAGAAAATATTTATAACCTTTTGTTTTTAAATGGATTGTTTGATTGTGCTGATGCGGGTGTCTCGATGTGGAACTGTTGTAATGTTGTCATGGGAGATGGGATTGGCGCGGGGAGGTGGGGATGATTGAGATGAGCGTGTTGGGCGCGGGCAGGTTGGGAAGGGTCTTGGCCCGCTTGGCCCGTGCTTCCGGGCGCTGCCGCATCGTGGATGTGGCGGGGCGGGATGCCGGGCGCGCGGAGGCAGCGCGGGACTTTATCGGTGGCGGCCGGGTGGTGACGGATTGGCGCGTGCTGGCGCCGGCGCAGATCTACTTGCTGTCCGTGCCGGATGGCGCGATAGCCGACTGCGCGCGCGCCTTGGCTGAATGGCGGGTGGTGCCTGCCGGCAGCGTGGTGTTTCATGCCAGCGGCGCGTGCGAGTCTTCCTTGCTGGCGCCGTTGGCTGAGCAGGGCGTGGGCATCGCCAGCCTGCACCCGGCGTTTTCCTTCGCTGATCCGCAGCGCGCGGTGGAGACTTTTGCCGGCACGCTGTGCGCGCTGGAAGGCGATGGGGAGGCTTGCGAGTGCTTGGAGGGCTTGGTTGCCCTGCTGGGCGGGCGGCCGTTCCGTTTGGCGCCGGGCGGCAAAGCGGCTTATCACGCCGGCCTGTCCGTCGCTTCCAATTATCTGGTGGCGCTGACGGCCATGGCTGAAGGCTTGGAGCGGCAGGCTGGCGTGCCATCGGCGTTGCTGGGCGATTTGCTGGGCGGCTTGATGCGGCAAACGCTGGACAATGCGCTGGCATTGGGGCCGTATCAGGCGTTGACTGGCCCGATCTTGCGCGGCGATGTCGAGACCGTGATGGGGCACCTGGCGGTGTTGCCCGATGCCGGCGCGGCGGCGGCGTATCGGGCCATGGGTTTGCAGACGCTGGCCTTGGCCGGCGAGCGGTTGGCCGAGTCGGCGCGCGAGCGGGTGCGCGCCGCGTTGACGGGGTTTAGCCCGGCTGCGGAATCTTGAAGACCTGGCGCAGGTAGGCGAGAAAGGTTTCGTCGCTGCACATGATCTTGCCGGGGCTGTCCGATAGCTTGGCCACCGGCTGGCCGTTGCAGCTGACCAGCTTCAGCACGATCTGCAGCGGCTCCAGCCCCATATCATTAGTAAAGTGGGTGCCGATGCCGAAACTGACCTGGATGTGCGGACTGAAATGGCGCTGCAGTTCCAGCGCGTTGTCCACGCTGAGTCCGTCGCTGAAAGTCAGCATCTTGCTGGCCGGGTCGATGCGCAGCTTGCGGTAATGGGCGATGGCTTTGTCGCCCCATATATAAGGATCGCCGCTGTCGTGGCGCAGGCCGTCGAACAGCTTGGCGAAGTAGAGGTCGAAGTCGGCGAGGAAGGCATCCATGCCGACCACGTCGGTCAGCGCGATGCCGAGGTCGCCGCGGTATTCCTGCACCCACGATTCCAGCGCCGCGGTCTGGAAGTCGCGCAGCCGGACCCCCAGCGCCTGGAAGGCTTGGAAGAATTCATGCGCCATGGTGCCGATGGGGGTGATGCCCAGCTTGCGCGCCAGGTCCACATTGCTGGTGCCGCGGAAGATTTGCGGCAGGGCGTGGTTCAGCCTTTGCACCACATGGGCCTGCCAGTCGCGGCTGAAGCGGCGGCGGGTGCCGAAGTCCGCTATCAGTAGCGGAAAGCGCTGGCTGGCGGCTTCTTCGCGCTGGAAGCGTTCCAGCGTGTCTATCTTCGCCTCCAGCCGGCGACGCCCTTCCTGGCGCACGGCCTCGTTGTCCAGCGGCTGGAAGTACAGTTCGTTGACGATGGCCAGCACGAAGATTTCGAAGAACATGGCCTGGACCATCGGACCCTTGATGCGGATGGCCAGTTGTTCTCCCTCTTCCGTTACGGTGATGAAGCGGCGCTGCAGGTGGAATAGTTCCAGGTAGTCGACGAAGTCGCTCTTGATGAAGCGCAGGCCGCGCAGGTAGTCCAGCTCATCCTGCTGGAAGCGCAGCTGGCATAGCAGGTCCAGTTGCTGTTCGACTTGCGTCTTCAGCTGCGACAGCGGCGTATCCGGGTGGTTGCGGCAACGGAACTCGTACTCGCCGTGCGCGGCCGGAAACTGGTGCAGCACCACTTGCAGCATGGTGAACTTATATAAGTCGGTATCGAGCAGCGACTGGATGATGGGCGTGGTCTTGGACATGGCGGCGCGTCTCAGGCGGCGTGGATCACGAAAATGGCTGGCCGCTTGTGCAGGTCCGGCGCGTCCTTGGGCCAATCCTGCACGCGGTGGCTGACGATGGTTTGCGTCGGCAGGGTCAGATCGCAGGCTACCGCGAGACGGGTGGACGGCGCCAGCGTTTCGCGCAGCTGTAGCAGCAGCGCGTTGTTGCGGTAAGGCGTTTCTATAAAGAGTTGCGTCTCGTTGCGCTGGCGCGAGCGCTGTTCCAGCTCTTTCACCTGCTTGGCTTTTTCGGCGGCGTCTACCGGCAGGTAGCCGTGGAAGGCGAAACATTGGCCGTTGGCGCCGCTGGCCATCAGCGCCAGCAGGATGGAGGAGGGGCCGATCAGCGGTTCGACGCGGATGCCGTGGCGGTGCGCCAGCGCCACCAGCTGGGCGCCGGGGTCGGCCACGGCCGGGCAGCCGGCCTCGGAGATCAGGCCGACGTCATGGCCGGCCTTCAGCGGGGCGAGCAGGGCGGCGACGTCCGTCTCCTTGGTGTGCTCGTTCAGCGTGCTCATGGCCAGCTCGCGGATCGGCGTCGTCACGCCCAGCGCTTTCAGATGCTTGCGCGCGGTTTTTTCCGCCTCCACCACAAAGTGGGTGATATGGACGACTTTGGCGCGCTCGCCCTCGGGCAGCCAGGCAATGCTTTCATCGCCCAGCGGGGCGGGGATCAGGAACAGGGTGCCGCTCATTTCAGCACCTCCACGCCCTCATTGCCCAGCATGGTGATTAGCTGGAACAGCGGCACGCCGATCAGCGCGTTGGGGTCGTCTGACTCCACTTTCTCCAGCAGCGCGCCGCCCAGGCCTTCGCTCTTGGCGCTGCCGGCGCAATGCAGCGCGTCCGGCTCTCTGTCCAGATAGTTGCGGATCTGCGCTTCCGTCAGCTGGCGCAGCGTCACTTTGGTGATGCCCACGCATTCTTGCAGCTTGCCACTGTGGCTGTTGTACAACGCCAGCGCCGAGTGGAACACCACGGTGCGGCCGCTCATCCATTTGAGCATGGCCACGCCGTTTTCATAACTGCCGGGCTTGCCGATTTGCTTGCCGTCCAGCAGCGCCACTTGGTCGGAGCCTATGATCAGCGCGTTCGGGTGTTTGCCGGCCAGCGATTGGGCCTTGGTGCGGGCCAGGCGCACCGCGGTTTCCAGCGCGCTTTCGCCTTCCAGCGGCGTTTCATCGCAGATGGGAGGTTCGGCGCCGAAGGGCAGGCCCAGGCGGGCGATGATTTCTTGGCGATAGCGGGAAGTGGAAGCCAGTACGATGTGCATGATTCGAGCCGGTTGGCGGCCATGCCGGAGGGGCGGCGGAATCGTCCGCGGCCATGCTGCGGCCTTGCCTTGTTTCTTTTGACAAATCAGGGGAATGGATTGTACCATGCGGAGTTTATGTCTAAACCGATTTTGATCGATCCGCTCAAGTTCGCCCGGGAGGGCCGTTCGCTGTCCGGCAATACGCCGGTGGCGGAACTCGACGAGCGCATTCGTGGCGACCTAGCAGACGCTTCCGGCGAAGTGTCGTATCAGCTCGACGGTTTTATCGATGAATTGCAGCGCCCCGCGCTGCGCATTCGTCTGACCGCCGCGTTGAACGTCGTTTGCCAACGTTGTCTGGACGGCATGCCGTTCAGCCTGGACACCGATTCGGTGCTCACGCTGTTTGTCAGCCAAGACAAGCTGGAAGAAGCCTGCGAACTGGACGACACGCTGGATGCGATTCTCGCCGAGCCCGAGTTCGACGCGACTGCGCTGATCGAAGACGAAATCATTATGGGCTTGCCGCATGCGCCGAAACACGACGAATGCGGCAGGGATACTCTCTCGCTCGCCAAGGCTGACAAGCCCAATCCGTTTGCGGTGCTGGCGGCGCTTAAGAGACCCAAGTCCGAGTAACCCCGATTCGCTATACCGAATCTACTTGAATTTCTTAGGAGTCGACCATGGCTGTTCAACAGAACAAAAAGTCCCCGTCCAAGCGCGGCATGCATCGTGCACACGATTTTCTGACCGCCCCGGCCCTGGCAGTTGAAGCCAGCACCGGCGAAGCCCACCTGCGCCACCACATCAGCCCGAACGGCTTCTACCGTGGCCGCAAGGTTGTGAAGACCAAGGGCGAGTAATTCGCTCCTGTCTTTCGCATCCTATCCTTAAGTAGGCACTTTTACCGCAATCGTTGATGACTATCACCGTCGCGGTTGATGCTATGGGCGGTGACGTTGGCCTCAAGGTTACCGTCCCGGCATCGATCCAATTCCTGCAAGACCACCCCGACACCCAACTGATTCTCGTAGGAGACCAGCCTGCCCTTGAGGCGGAACTGGCCCTGCATGCGGGCGCCGTGCGTGAGCGCATCCTCATCCAGCATGCCACTCAAGTGGTGGGCATGGACGAGGCGCCTCAGCTCGCCCTGAAGAATAAGAAAGATTCGTCGATGCGGGTGGCGATCAATCTGGTCAAGGAAGGCAAGGCGCAGGCCGCCGTTTCCGCCGGCAACACCGGCGCGCTGATGGCCACCGCGCGTTTCGTCCTCAAGACCATTCCGGGCATCGACCGCCCCGCCATCGCCAAGTTGCTGCCTAATGTCAAGGGCACTTCCTGCGTGCTGGATCTGGGCGCCAACGTCGATTGCACTCCAGAACAATTGTTGCAGTTCGGCATCATGGGTTCCGAACTGGTGGCCGGCCTGCAAGGCAAGGCCAATCCTTCCGTCGGTCTGCTGAACATCGGCAGCGAGGATATCAAGGGCAACGACAACATCAAGAAGACTGCCGAACTGCTGCGCCAGTCGGAGCTGAATTTCTACGGCAACGTGGAAGGCGACGACATCTGCAAGGGCACGGTGGATGTGGTAGTCTGCGACGGTTTCACCGGCAATGTGGCGCTCAAGACAGCTGAGGGGCTGGCGCACATGTTCGCCGTATTCCTGAAAGAAGAGTTCGGCCGCAGCTGGTGGACGCGCGTGTGCGCGCTGGCCGCGCTGCCCGTGCTGGCGCTTTTCAAGAAGCGCATCGACCCGCGCCGCTATAACGGGGCCAGCTTGCTGGGCCTGCGCGGCATCGTGGTGAAAAGCCACGGCGGCGCCGACGTCACAGGATTCCGTTACGCGTTGGCGCAGGCATGCGAGGAGGCCGGCTCCGACGTGATTGGTCACATTGCCGAACGGGTTGCCACACAACTAGACAAGCTCAAGCAACCCGAGGCAGAAGCGAACTGACATACATGGGCTATTCCCGCATTCTCGGCACTGGCAGCTTTCTGCCGTCCCAGGTGCTTACCAATGCGCAATTGGCCGAACGCGTGGAGACCAGCGACGAGTGGATCGTCTCTCGTACTGGCATCCGCGCGCGCCATATTGCGGATGACGAGCACAAGACCAGCGACCTGGCGCTGAAGGCGGCGGAAGCCGCCATCGCCAGCGCCGGCATCGACAAGGGCGAGATCGACCTGATCATCGTCGCCACCACCACCCCGGACATGATCTTCCCCAGCACCGCCTGCATCTTGCAGGAGAAGCTGGGCCTGCCCGGCATTCCCGCTTTCGACGTGCAAGCCGTTTGCGCCGGCTTCATCTACGCCCTGAACACCGCCAATGCCTATATCAAGAGCGGCATGGCGAAGCGGGCGCTGGTGGTCGGCGCCGAGATCATGTCGCGCGTGCTGGACTGGGATGACCGCCGCACCTGCGTGCTGTTCGGCGACGGCGCCGGCGCGGTGGTGCTGGGCGCGTCCGAAGAGCCGGGCATCTTGCACGCCAAGCTGGCGGCCGACGGCCGCTACCAGGGCCTGCTGAACACCCCGGCGCAGATTTCCGGCGGCAAGATCCAGGGCATGCCGTATCTGCACATGGACGGTCCGGCGGTGTTCAAATTCGCCGTCAAGTCGCTGTCCGAGATCGCCACCACCACGCTGGCCGAGGCCGGCATGGACAAGTCCGCCGTCGATTGGCTGGTGCCGCATCAGGCCAATCTGCGCATCATCGAATCCACCGCCAAGCATCTGGGCCTGCCCATGGACAAGGTCATCGTCACCTTGCCGGAGCAGGGCAATACTTCGGCGGCCTCCATTCCGTTGGCGCTGGACGTGGCGGTAAGGGATGGGCGCATCCAGCGCGGCCAGACCGTGTTGCTGGAGGGCATAGGCGGCGGTTTCGCCTGGGGCGCCGCGCTGCTGATCTATTGATAAGCGGGTGATGCGAAAACGGCGTTTCGCCGCCATTTCGCCGATTATCAGCGGTTTTTTTGCGGATCGGGCTTGGCAGCGAGGGCGGACTTGCGTCATCCTTTGCGTCGAATTCAGTGGAGTCGACAATGACTTTTGCTTTTCTGTTTCCCGGTCAAGGCTCGCAGAGCCTGAAGATGATGGATGGCTTCGCCGACCTGCCGGTCGTGCAGCACACCTTCGAAGAGGCCTCCGACACGCTGTCGGTGGACTTGTGGGGCATGCTGCAGGCGGACAGCGCCGACGCCATCAACGCCACCGTCAATACCCAGCCCATCATGCTGGCCGCCGGCTACGCCACTTATCTGGCGTGGCAGGACCTGAACGGCAAGCAGCCGGCCGTGGTCGCCGGCCATAGCCTGGGCGAATACACCGCCTTGGTGGCCGCGGGCGCCTTGCCGTTCGCCGAGGCCGTCAAGCTGGTGCGTCTGCGCGCCGAGGCCATGCAGGCCGCGGTGCCGGCCGGCGCCGGCGCCATGGCCGCCATCCTGAACCTGTCCGACGACGACATCCGCGCCGCTTGCGCGGAGGCCGCGCAGGGCGAGGTGGTGGAGCCGGTCAATTTCAACTCGCCGGGCCAGGTGGTGATCGCCGGCCACAAGGCGGCCGTGGAACGCGCCATGGAGGCGTGCAAGGCCAAGGGTGCCAAGCGCGCGCTGCCCTTGCCGGTGTCCGTGCCCTCGCACTGCTCGCTGATGCGGCCGGCCGCCGAGCGTCTGGCGGAGGCGCTGAAGGACGTGCACCTGAACGTGCCGGCCATTCCGGTGCTGCACAACGCCGACGTGGCCAGCTACAGCGATCCGGCGCAAATCCGCGACGCGCTGGTCCGTCAGCTTTACATGCCGGTGCGCTGGACCGAAACCATCCAGAAGCTGGCCGGCGACGGCGTGACGCTGATGGCGGAGTGCGGCCCGGGCAAGGTGTTGGCTGGCCTGGCCAAGCGCATAGACGGCAACGTCAAGTGCCTGACGCTGACCGACCGCGCCGCGCTGGAAGCGGCGAGCGCCGAACTGCAGTAAGCGCACCGAACAGGCGGACCGGTCCGTGGCCGGTTCGCGGCGTCGCGCCCCGGGCGGGGCGGGCGCCGACACAATGGAGACATACCTTATGAGTCTGCAAGGCAAAGTGGCGCTGGTGACCGGCGCTTCGCGCGGCATAGGCGCTGCCATCGCCGACGCGCTGGCGGCCGAGGGCGCCGTCGTCATCGGCACCGCCACCTCGGAGTCCGGCGCGGCCGCCATCGGCGAACGCCTGTCCGCCAAGGGCGGCGCCGGCCGCGTGCTGAACGTGACCGAAGACGGCGCCGTGGAGGCGCTGGTGGACGCGGTGGAGAAGGAATTCGGCGCGGTGGCCATTCTGGTGAACAATGCCGGCATTACCCGCGACGGCTTGTTGATGCGGATGAAGGACGAGGACTGGGACGCCATCATGGACACCAATCTGAAGTCCGTGTTCAAGGCTTCCAAGGCCGTGATGCGCGGCATGATGAAGGCCCGCAGCGGCCGCATCATCAACATCGCGTCCGTGGTGGGCGCAATGGGCAATGCCGGCCAGGCCAACTACGCCGCCGCCAAGGCGGGTATCATGGGCTTCACCAAGTCCATGGCGCGCGAGGTGGGCAGCCGCAACATCACCGTCAACTGCGTGGCGCCGGGCTTCATCGACACCGACATGACCCGCGCGCTGCCGGAAGCGCAGCGCGAGGCGTTGGTGGGGCAGATCGCCCTGGGCCGCTTGGGCGACGCCAAAGATATTGCCGATGCCGTTGTATTTTTGGCGTCGGACCGGGCCGCGTACATCACGGGTCAGACATTGCATGTAAATGGTGGCATGCTGATGCCATAAATTGGTCCGGCAAATGTCTGGATGAGATTTAGGTAGGCTGCTCTAATTTTTTTTTGTAGAATACCGGGGTTTTGTGATCCCGAATCAGAAAGGTCAAGGGTTTATACAAATGGAAAACATCGAAGCGCGCGTGAAGAAGATCGTCGCCGAGCAACTGGGCGTGAACGAAGCCGAAGTGAAGATCGAATCTTCCTTCGTGGACGATCTGGGCGCCGACTCGCTCGACACCGTTGAGCTGGTAATGGCTCTGGAAGAAGAGTTCGAGTGCGAAATTCCGGACGAAGAGGCCGAGAAGATCACGACCGTTCAGCAAGCCGTTGACTACGTCACCGCTCACCTGAACAAGTAATCCCTTTCTTCGGGACCAGGACCTCTGCCCGGTGCTGCTTCGGCTCGCCCGCAGAGGTTCTTTTATTATGAGGATTCCAAACGCGCGTTTGATTTGCGCCGCGGCGCAGGCCACGCGCCTGGTCTCAACGGGAGACTGCCCTCCCATCTCTCACGGAGATTCTTCGTGTCCAAACGCAGAGTAGTAGTCACCGGCCTGGGCCATGTGTCCCCGGTCGGCAATGACGTCGCCACCGGCTGGGCCAATCTGGTCGCCGGCAAGAGCGGCATCGGCAAGATCACCCGTTTCGACGCCAGCGACATGGCTTGCCAGATCGCGGGCGAGGTCAAGGACTTCAATATCGGCGACTACATTTCGCCGAAGGAAGCGCGCCGCAACGATTTGTTCATTCACTACGGCATCGCCGCGGCCCTGCAGGCCGTCGCCGACGCCGGGCTGGATGACATCCCCGGCCTGGACAAGACCCGCGTCGGCGTCAACATCGGTTCCGGCATCGGCGGCTTGCCGCTGATCGAGGAAACCGGCGTGGCCTTGATGGAAGGCGGTCCGCGCAAAATCGGCCCGTTCTTCATTCCCGGTTCGCTGATCAATCTGATCGCCGGCCAGGTGTCCATCCTGAAGGGCTATCAGGGGCCGAGTTACGGCATTGTGTCCGCCTGCACCACCGGCGCGCACTGCATCGGCGACGCCGCTCGCCTGATCCAGTACGGCGACGCCGACATCATGGTGGCCGGCGGTGCCGAAGGCGCGATCTCGCGTCTGGGCATTGGCGGTTTCGCCGCGATGAAGGCGATGTCCACGCGCAATGACGATCCGGAAGCCGCCTCCCGTCCTTGGGACAAAGGCCGCGACGGTTTCGTGATGGGCGAGGGCGCCGGCGTGCTGGTGCTGGAGGAGTACGAACACGCGGTGAAGCGCGGCGCCAAAATCTACGCGGAGCTGATCGGCTTCGGCATGAGTTCGGACGCGCACCACATCACCGCGCCAAGTACCGAGGGTCCGGCCCGCGGCGTGAGCAACGCGCTGCGCGACGCCGGCATCCATGCCGACCAGGTGCAGTACGTCAACGCGCACGGCACGTCCACGCCGCTGGGCGACACCAACGAGACGAACGCCATCAAGATGGCTTTCGGCGACCACGCCAAGAAGCTGGTGGTCAACTCCACCAAGTCGATGACCGGTCACTTGCTGGGCGGCGCCGGCGGCGTGGAGGCGATCTACACCATCCTGGCCATCCATCATCAGGTGTCGCCGCCGACCATCAATCTGGTCGAGCAGGACATCGAGGGCGGCTGCGATCTGGATTATGTGGCCAACACCGCGCGCGACATGAAGATCGAGGTGGGCATCTCCAACTCCTTCGGTTTTGGCGGCACCAACGGCACCTTGGTGTTCAAGCGCGTGTAAGACTGTCGAAACATTCGATTGACAGAGCGAACCGCTGCGCTACACTCGCAGCGGTTTTTCTTTTTTGCCGCCGCGCGCAAGGTTGGCCGGCGGTGATTGCCAATCAATGCCGGGCCTTGCCGGCCCAGGATGCCCGATGTTCACGCAGAAACTCGATTTCATTCCCGACTTGCTGGCGCTGCACGTTTCCGATCGCGAGAATTTCCCTTACTTGATGCAGTCGTCCGGCGACAGCGGCTGGGACTTGCTCCTGATGCAGCGCGACCGGCGCGTGTTTCATAGCGGCGAAGGCCAGGCATTTTTAGATGAAATGCGCGCCTTCCGCCCGCACGCGGTGTCCAACCCGCATGGCCTGCCTTTTGTCGGCGGCTGGTTCGTCTACCTGGCCTATGACTTGCTGTCCGAGTTCGAGCCGCATGTGGAGCAGGCTTTGCCGGACAGTTTCCCGCTGGCGGTGTGGGCGCGCGCGCCGGCCGCGGTGCTGGTGGACAGGGCGCGCCAGGAGGCTTGGCTGGTGGGCGAGACGGCCGATGACTGGCACCGGCTGGAGCGACTGGTCAGCGAGCGTCCGGCATTCCAGGCCCAGGCCGTCGCGTTGTCCTCGCTGGAGGAAGACCCGCCCGAGTGGTATACCGAGGCGGTAGTCCGCCTCAAGCGCTACATCTACGAGGGCGATGTGTTTCAGGTGAACATCTCGCGCGGCTGGCGCGCCGAACTGGCCGCCGGCATTGCCGCGCCGGACCTGTACGCCGCGCTGCGCCGCGCCAACCCGGCGCCGTTCTCGGCCTTGGCGGACTTTGGCGAGGCGCAGATCGTCAGCTCGTCGCCGGAGCGCCTGGTGCGCGTGCGCGAGGGCTGGGCCGAGACGCGGCCCATCGCCGGCACCCATCCGCGCTCGCAAGATCCGGCGGAAGACGCCGAGCTGAAAAAGCGGCTGATCAGCAGCATCAAGGAGCGCGCCGAGCACGTGATGCTGATCGACCTGGAGCGCAATGACCTGGGCCGCATCAGCCGTCCGGGCACCGTGGAGGTCAACGAGCTGATGGCGGTGGCCAGTTACGCTTACGTTCACCACATCGAGTCCAATGTGCGCGGCCAGCTGCGCGACGACATCGCGCCGGTAGACGTGCTGCGCGCCTTGTTCCCCGGCGGCACCATCACCGGCTGCCCCAAAGTGCGCACCATGCAGATCATCCGCGAGCTGGAAAACGGCGCCCGCCGCGCCTATACCGGCAGCCTGGGTTATCTGAACCGCGATGGCAGCATGGACTTCAACATCCTGATCCGCACCTTCATGCAGGAGGGCAGTCAATTGCGCTTCCGCGCCGGCGGCGGCATCGTGGCCGATTCCGATCCCGAGCGCGAACTGATGGAAACCCGGCACAAGGCGCGCGGCCTGCTGCGCGCGCTGGGAGTGGAGCAGGCTTGATGGCCATGCTCATCAACGGCCTGCCGGGCGACATGGTCCCCGCCTTGGACCGCGGCCTCAATTACGGCGACGGCGTGTTCCGCACGCTGCAGCTGCGCCATGGCCGGCCGTGGATGTGGTCCTGGCAATACGCGCGGCTGGCGGCCGATGCGGCGCGGCTGCGGCTGGAAGCCCCGGACGAGCAGCTGCTGCTGGACGAGCTGATGGCGCTGGGCCGCGAGCATGCGCTGGCGGTGGCCAAGATCGTGCTGACCCGCGGCCAGGGCGCGCGCGGCTATGCCATGGCCGGCGCGAACGCGCCGACGCGCATCGTCTCGGTGTCGCCCTGGGCCGGCTATCCGGCCGCGTATGGCGAAAACGGCGTGACGGCGCGCTGGTGCGAGCTGCGGCTGTCCCTGCAGCCGGCGCTGGCCGGCATCAAACACCTGAACCGGCTGGAAAGCGTGCTGGCGCGTTCCGAATGGGACGACGCGGCCATCCAGGAGGGCTTGTTGCTGGATCAGGATGGCTGGCTGGCGGAGGGGACCATGAGCAATGTCTACTTGCTGCGCGGCAAGCAAATCCTGACCCCCCGGCTGGATAGATGCGGCGTAAACGGCGCGGTGCGTGATTGGTTGACAAGCCATGCTGCGGATTTCGGACTGAAATGTATAGAATCGCGACTCTCTGCCGCCGATTTGATTGACGCTGAGGCGGCCTTTCTCTCCAATAGCCTGATGGGCATCTGGCCGCTCGCCCGCTTGGGCGACAAGACCTGGTCGCCTTCCCCTTTGCTGCAGACGCTGCGGCAAGCCTTGCTACAACAAGCCTGAGCCCGGCGCGGAGGGACAAACCGCCGCCGCTCGCCGCCCGCGCTTCGCGGGCATTTCCATGATCGCGCGCCATTCGGCTTGGGCCGGAGCGGCAGGCTGTCGCCTGCGCGAGAGCGCTTGGGCAATGGACAAAGAGGTCGCTTTTGAAACTGATCCTGAAATTGCTGGCCGGCATGGCCCTGGGCATCGCGCTGGGCCTGTATGCGCCGCAAGCCGTGCAGTCGCTGCTGCTCACCTTCAAGGGCCTGTTCGGCCAATTCATCGGCTTCATGATCCCGCTGATCATCGTGTTCTACATCATGCATGGCATCGCCTCGCTGGAGAGCGGCTCCGGCCGCATGCTGGGCTGGACCGTGGGCCTGGCCTATGCCTCCACCATCCTGTCCGGCGCGCTGGCCTTCGGCGCGGCTTCCGCGTTCTTGCCGCAATGGGTGGGCGCGGCGGCGGCGGCTCCGGCAGACGCTGTCAAACTGGCTCCGCTGTTCAAGCTGGAAATCAAGCCGCTGTTCGATGTGATGACGGCGCTGACGCTGGCCTTCGTGTTTGGCCTGGGCATTTCCGCTACCGGCGCGACGCGGCTGCGCGAGATCGCGGAGCAGGGCAAGGACATCGTCGAGCGGGTATTGTCGCGCGTGCTGGTGCCGCTGCTGCCGGCTTATATCGCCTGCGTGTTCGCCGACATGGCCGCCGCCGGCACCGCCTTTGCCACCTTGCAGACCTTTGCCGTGGTGCTGCTGTTGGCCATCGGCCTGCACGCGCTGTGGCTGACGCTGCTGTACGGCGTGAGCGGCCTGTTGCTGGGGCGCAACCCGCTGTCCTTGCTGCGCGCCATGCTGCCGGCCTACTTCACCGCGCTGGGCACCATGTCGTCGGCCGCCACCATCCCCGTCGCGCTGCGCTCGGCCGCCGACATGAAAGTGGCCTCGCCGGTGGTGAGCTTTGTCATGCCGCTGTGCGCCACCATCCATTTGTGCGGCTCCACCATCACCCTGGTCAGCTGCGCCACGGCGGTGATGCTGATGACGGATGGCCTGGCCTTGCCGGGCTGGGATGTGATGCTGCCGTTCATCCTGTTGCTAGGCGTCACCATGGTGGCGGCGCCGGGCGCGCCGGGCGGCGGCGTGATGTCGGCGCTGGGCATCCTGTCCAGCGTGCTGGGCTTTCCGGAAGCCGCGCTGGCGCTGATGATCGCGCTCTATCTGGCGCAGGACAGCTTTGGCACCGCTTGCAATGTGGCGGGAGATGGCGTGATTGCGCTGTGGGTGGAGCGGCTGGCCTTGCCGGCGCGGCCAGCCATGCAAAATGGCTAAATAAGATTAACTAAGCAGCATAAATAATTTGTCGATTGTCGCCAAAGCGAATTACAGTAGCAGGATAACCGGGCTTGGGCCGTTGGCCGGAGCGGATACCGGTTTCTCTCGTGACTTTGCGGCCGGGCGGATGCCCGGCCTTTTTCTTGCCTATAGCGGCTGAAACCACTCCTCATGCGCCGGCAGCGCCAGGCCGTGGCGCAGCCGGGCGGCCTGCCAGGCGGCGCGGAAGGCGTCGCGGTCTGCTAGGCCAGGGTAGATCTCCATCCAGGTGTCGGCGTCATCGCAGCGGCGCAACAGTTCGCCAGGCCAACCGGCTGCGGCCAGCTCGGCTTGCAGCGCGCGCAGTTGCGCCAGGGTTTTGTCGCGTTCGGCAGGGGCTTTGAAATAGCAGTACAGCGTGGCGGTCATGGCGTCTCCGGGCTGGTCAGGGCGGCAAAATTGTTTATGATAGTCCTTTGCGCCGCGCGGGTGGCGGCTGGACAAGGGGATGCAGGTGCAGCAGATAGATACGCTGGTGGTGGCGGGCGTAGGCTTGATCGGCGGCTCGTTCGCGCTGGCGCTCAAGCGAGCCGGCCGGGTGCGCAGGGTCATCGGCGTCGGCCGCACGCAGGCCAATCTGGACAAGGCGCTGGCCTTGGGTGTGGCCGACGAGGTCAGCCAGGACATCGCCGCCGTGGCCCATCTCGCCGACATGGTGCTGCTGGCCGCGCCGGTGGGGCAGATGGGCGCGTTGATGCGCGCCCTGGCGCCGCGGCTGCGGCAGGGCGCCATCGTCACCGACGGCGGCAGCACCAAGAGCGACGTGGCGGCGCTGTACCGCCAGCATCTGCCCGATCATCTGCCGTGGTGCGTGCCGGCGCATCCGATCGCCGGCTCGGATTTGTCAGGCGCCTCCGCGGCCCAGTATGGGCTCTATGAAAACCGCCGCGTGGTGCTGACGCCGCTGGACGAGACCCTGCCCGCGGCCGCGGAGACCGTCTCCGAAATGTGGCGCGCCTGCGGCGCCGAAATCCACGCCATGAGCCCGGCCGAGCACGACGCGGTGTTCGCCAGCGTCAGCCATCTGCCCCACTTGCTGGCCTTCGCCTATGTCGATCAGGTGGCGGCCAAGGCCGACGCCGAGCGCTGTTTCGATTTCGCCGCCACCGGTTTTCGCGACTTCACCCGCATCGCCGGCAGCCACCCGGAGATGTGGACCGACATCAGTCTGGCCAACCGCCAGGCGCTGTTGGCCGATCTGGCCGAATACCAGGCCGGCCTGAGCCGGCTGGCGGCCTTGCTGGAGTCGGGCGACGCCGCGGGCCTGAATCAATTGTTCGGCGAGGCGCGCGCCGCGCGCACGCGCTGGCATCAGCAATTCTTGCGAAGAGGATAAGACGATGACTGGAAAAGTCGCTCTGGTCACTGGCGGCACGCGGGGCATCGGCGCCGCGACGACGCGGCTCCTGGTTGCGCAAGGCTGGCGCGTGGCGGCCAATTACCGCGAAGACGAGGCCAGCGCCTTGGCTTTGAAGGCGGAACTGGGCGACGCCGTCGAGCTGTTCCGCGCCGACGCGTCGGAAGAGAAGGCCATCGTCAGGCTATTCGACGATGCGCTGTGCCATTACGGCCGCCTGGACGGCCTGGTCAACAATGCCGGCGTGACCGCTCCCATGGGGAGGCTGGAGGATTACAGCGCCGAAAGGGTAGAACGGATATTGCGCGTCAATGTGCTGGGCCCGCTGCTGTGCTGCCGCGAGGCCGTGCGGCGCATGTCCACCCATCACGGCGGCGACGGCGGCGCCATCGTCAACGTGTCCTCGGCCGCGTCGCGGCTGGGTTCTGCCGGCGAATACATCGATTACGCCGCCAGCAAGGGCGCGATAGACACGCTGACCCTGGGCCTGGCGCGCGAAGTGGCGGCGGAGGGTATACGCGTCAACGCGGTGCGTCCCGGCCTGATTGAAACCGATATCCACGCCGCCAGCGGCGAGGCGGGCCGCGTGGCGCGGCTGGCGCCGTCCGTCCCGCTGGGACGCGGCGGTCAGCCGGCGGAGGTGGCGGAAGCCATCGTCTGGCTGCTGTCCGATGCCGCGTCGTTTTGCACCGGCAGCCTGTTGGACGTGTCCGGCGGCCGTTAGTCTCCGGCCACGCCAGCCAGAAAATGCGCCGCCAGCGGCGAGTCTTCGTCGCGCCGGGTGGCGATGCCCATGGCCAGGTAAGCATCCTCGTCGGCCAGCGGCACATAGCGCACGGCCGGGATCTGCACGCATTCCAGCGGGGAGGGCAGGATGGCGGCGCCGACGCCGGCCGCCACCAGGCCGATCTGGGTGATGGCCTCGCCCGCCTCCTGCACCACGTGCAACTCCACGCCGCTTTGCCTCGCCAGTTGCAGGATCACGTCGCGCAGGCCGGCGCCGGCCTCCCGCGGGTAGCCTATCAGCGGCGTATCGGCCAATTGACTCAGCGTGACGGCGGATGCGCCCGCCAGCGGATGGGCGCTGGGCAGCACCGCCAGCAGGCGGTCGCGGTGCAGTTCCCGCACCTGGATCGCGTCGCGGGGCGGCGGGCCGTTGAAGCGGACGAAACCGAGATCCAGCTGTTTGTTTTCCAGCGCGTCGAACTGGGCGGCGGTGAACAGTTCGCACAGGGTCAGTTTGACCTCCGGATAGCGTTCGCGATAGCGCCGCAGGCTGCGATGCAGTATCGGCGTCAAGGGCAGGGAGGAGGTGAAGCCTATGCGCAGCTCGCCGATCTCGCCGTCGGCGGCGCGGCGCGCCGCGGCCATGGCGGCCGCGCTGTCGGCCAGGATTTGCCTGGCCCTGGGCAGCAGCTGCAGCCCGGCGGCGGTCAGCTCCACCTTGCGCTGATGGCGGCGGAACAGCGGCGCGCCCAGTTCGGCCTCCAGCGCCTGGATTTGCTGGCTCAAGGGCGGCTGGCCGATGTGCAGCCGCTCGGCGGCGCGGGTGAAGTGCAGCTCCTCGGCCACGGCGAGGAAATAGCGCAGGTGTCGCAGTTCCATTTGATATTTTATAAGTATCAATCTTGACTGAAATATATATTGGACCCTGGTTTGGGCCAAGCCTAAGCTGACGGCGTCGCAAGCCTGAATGAGTATCCGCCGTGAACGCCCCCGTCGCCCCCATCGCCCTGTCCCAGCCCGCCATCGTTCCGTCCGCCGCCGCGGGCAAGCTGCAAGCCGGCACGCCGGCCTTCCGCTCCACCGCCCGCGCCATGTTCGTCGGCGGCTTCTGCACCTTCGCCATGCTGTATGGCACCCAGCCTTTGATGCCGATGTTCGCGCATGATTTCGGGCTGACGCCGGCGGCCGCCAGCGGCGTGGTGTCGATGTCCACCGGCGCGCTGGCGCTGAGCCTGATCCCGGCCAGCCTGCTGGCCGACCGTTTCGGCCGCCGGCCGGTGATGAACGGCGCTTTGGCGCTGGCGGCGGCCTTGATGCTGCTATCGGCCTTCGTCGGCGGTTTCGGCCAATTCCTGTGGTTGCGCGCGCTGTTCGGCGCGGTGCTGGCCGGCCTGCCCGCGGTGGCGATGGCGTATCTGAGCGAGGAGGTGGACGGCAAGTCGCTGGGCCACTCCATGGGGCTGTATATCGCCGGCAACGCGCTGGGCGGCATGAGCGGGCGCTTCATCGCCGCGCCATTGGCCGAAAGCCTGGGCTGGCGCGGCGCGGTGCTGGCTTTGGCCCTGTTGGGCTGCGCCGGCGCTTGGTGGTTTTGGCGCTGCTTGCCGCCGTCGCGCCATTTCCAGCCGCGCCGGCATGACTTTGGCCGCATGCGGCGCGAGTTGTCCGCCATCGGCCGCGACGGCGGGTTGCCCTGGCTGTTCCTGACGGCCTTCCTGCTGATGGGCTGTTTCGTCAGCCTGTACAACTACTTGGGCTTCCGCCTGTTGGCCGCGCCGTTTTCCCTGAGCCAGGGCATGCTGGCCTGGGTGTTTTCGCTCTACATCGTCGGCATCTGGTCGTCGGCCTGGGTGGGCAAGCTGGCGGACCGGCTGGGCCGGCGCAATGTGTTGTGGTTGATGGTGGGACTGATGCTGGCGGGGCTGGCGTTGACGCTGGCGGACAGCCTGTGGCTGTTGGTCCCCGGCGTGGCCTTGTTCACGTTCGGCTTCTTCGCCGGCCACTCCCTGGCCAGCAGCTGGATAGGCCTGCGCGCCGGCGAGGCCAAGGCGCTGGCCTCCGCGCTGTACCTGAGCTGCTATTACCTGGGCTCCAGCGTGTACGGCACGGTGTCCGGCCTGATGTGGGGGCGCGGCGGCTGGCATGGCGTGGCCGCCGCGCTGGCGGCGGGCCTGCTGGCGCTGCTGGCGGTGGCGCTGCGCCTGCGCCGACTGCCGCCCTTGGCGGCGCGCTGAGATTGGCGCGGACGCAAAATCTATGGTCAGCCTGACCTTTGCAAGAACAGCGTGCTGATGAATCATGACGGGGTAGGCTTGCTCTAATCTATCCGGATTCTTGATGGGCACAATAGAGCCCGATCCATGATGTGAGCCGCTCCTGCAAGTCCCTAAAAAGCCCTCAGTCTGTCATGACTGTTTTTACGATCGGGGTATCCTGCAGGCCGTGGGCCGGTTGTCGTCATCAGTATCTGTCTTGGCAAAAGCAGGCTTCTACTCGCCGCCGGGTTTACCCGGCGGTTTGCATTTCAGTCAGTGCGCGGGCCTGGGGACGGTACTCGCCGCCTTTGGCGAGTAGCGCCCACACGACCCGTGCCAGTTTGTTGGCCAGTGCGCAGGCCACGATATTCGAGTGGCGACGCTGCATCAGCGCCACCGTCCACGCTGCCATCGCACTCTTCCAGCGCGGCGCGTTCTGCATGATCACCCGTGCGCATTGCACCAGCAGGCGACGCAGGCTCTTGTCACCGCGTTTGCTGATGCCCAGCAGCTTGGACTTCCCGCCTGTCGAGTATTGTCGCGGGACCAGACCCAGCGATGCCGCAAAGTCACGGGCATTGCCATAGCCCTTGGCATTGCCGGCGTCCGCCGACAACTGGCTGGCGGTGATCGCACCGATGCCGGGAATGGTCATCAACCGCCGGGCGACATCGTCCTGTCGGGCTTCTGTGGCAATCTCGTGATCCAGCTCGTCGATCTCGGTCTTGAGCAGACGGTAGTGATCCAGCTGGCGTTGCAGGATCTGCCGGGCCTTGACGGGCAAGCCGTTGGTCTCGTCCATCAGCAGCATCGGCAGCTGCGTGATCCCCCGTACCCCGACAGGAAGCGCGATGCCGAACTCCAGCAGCAGCGCATGGATCTGGTTGTTGGTCTGTATTCGTTCGGCAATGCGAGATTCCCGCAGGCGATGCAGTGCCGACAAGGCTTGCTGTTCGGCACTCTTGGCGGCAACGTAGCGCATGGTCGGGCGCGTAGCCGCCTCGCAGATGGCCTGGGCATCGATGAAATCGTTCTTGTTGCCGAAGACAAACGGGCGGATGTACTGCGGTGCGATCAGTTGTACGGTATGACCGAAGCCCGTCAGCTTGCGTGCCAGCCAGTGCGCGCCGCAGTAGGCCTCCATCACGATGCGGCAGGGAGGCTGTTTCGCGAGAAATTCGATGAGACTGTTGCGATTGAACTGCTTCTTGAGGACCGGGTTGCCGCGCGGGTCGTGCCCGATCAGATGAAAGCTGTGCTTGCCGATATCCAGACCGATGAGTGTGACGGTTGCCATGATGCTCTCCCCGAAGAAGAAGAAGAAATGCCTCAGCAGGTTTGACGCCTGCTGAGGCATTTAGGTCAGGCTGACCATCACATTAAGCCCCGCGTGCTTGCGCGGGGCTTGGCTGTTTGGCGGGACTGCTTACTGGATGATGCCGCCGCCCAGGCAGATGTCGCAGTGGTAGAGCACGGCCGACTGGCCCGGCGTCACCGCCCACTGCTTTTCCTGGAAGGTGAGCGTGGCCTGGCCGTCGACGATGGGCGATAGCCTGCAGGCCGCGTCCGCCATGCGGTAGCGGTTCTTGGCGCTGTAGTCGCCGGCGGCGGGCGCGTCCGGCAGCGTCCAGCTCAGGTCCGCCATCGCCAGCGTGGGCTTGAGCAGCAGCGGGTGGTCATGGCCCTGCACCACGATCAGCTTGTTGGCCGGGATGTCCTTGCCGGCGACGAACCACGGCTCGCCGTTGCCGTCCTTGCTGCCGCCTATGGTCAGGCCCTTGCGCTGGCCCAGGGTGTAATACATCAGGCCGATGTGCTCGCCGACGACTTTGCCTTCCGGCGTCACCATCTGGCCGGGCGAGGTGGGCAGATAGCGTTGCAGGAATTCGCGGAACGGCCGTTCGCCGATGAAGCAGATGCCGGTGGAGTCCTTCTTGGCTGCGGTGGGCAGGCCCGCCTCTTCCGCCAGCTTGCGCACCTCGGTCTTGCGGATGTCGCCCAGCGGGAAGATGGCCTTGGCCAGCTGGTGTTGCTGCAGCCGGTACAGGAAGTAGCTTTGGTCCTTGGTGTGGTCCACCGCCTTCATCAGGTAGTGGGTGCCGTCCTGCTCCAGCTTGCGCGCGTAATGGCCGGTGGCGATGCAGTCGGCGCCCAGCGCCATCGCGTAGTCGAGGAAGGCCTTGAACTTGATCTCGGCATTGCACAGCACGTCCGGATTGGGCGTGCGGCCGGCCGAGTACTCCTTCAGGAAGTACGAGAACACGCGGTCCTTGTATTCCTTGGCGAAATTGACGATTTCCATGTCGATGCCGACGATGTCGGCCACGCTCATCGCGTCCAGCGCGTCTTGCTTGATCGAGCAGTATTCGTCGTCGTTGTCGTCTTCCCAGTTCTGCATGAACACGCCGATCACTTCATGGCCTTGCTGCTTCAAGAGCCAGGCGGTCACCGACGAATCCACGCCGCCGGACATGCCGACGACGATGCGTTTCTTACCCGTCACGGGGTGCTTCCTTCCTTGCTGTTGCTTGCCTGTTTGACAGGCGCGGGTACGGCCGGCGGCTCGTAACCCGTCATCCAAACTGAAAGGGGAACCACCACGGGCGGTTCCCCGAAATCCTTGAACCAAGTGTCCACCGCCCAGTCCTGATTGGCGGCGGTATCGTGCAGCACGCCGGTGTAGTGCAAGTCCAGAATATGCGGCGCGCGCCATTCAGGTGGCGCCGCATGGTGGAATTTCAACCAGCCCTGGCTATCCAGGTAGCGCAGAAAGGTGGTGACGTTGCTGCTGTGGTCCACGCAATCCATGCGGCCTTCGGCCGGGCCGTCGTGGAAATTGCCGCCCTTGTCCTGCCAGATGGGTGAGTGCTGCGCGGCTAGGAGATACAGTGTCTGCACCGCGTCGGACACCGCGGCGCGCTCTGCTTCCGCTGTGCCGGCGCGGGCCAGCCGGGCGGCCAGCCAGTCATGCGCCTCGTCCGATACTTCGAATGAGGCCTGTCTGGAACATCGGTAATGATAACAGATGTTTAGCGCGTCGGCGAAGGCGGGCGTCAGGGTGAGCAGCAACAGCAGGGGCAGCAGGAGTCTGGGCATGGTCGGGCATCCGGTGGGTGGGTCAGCGCAGATCGCGGATTGTTTCCAGTGGGTGCATTATGCCAGCAAGATAATCGTCTATGCATTGCAGCACCACCGGGCTGCGCAAGCGGTTGGCTTGGGCGGCGATCTCGTCGCGCCTCAGCCAGTGCACTGCGACGATGCCGTCGTCTAGCCGGACTTCGCCTTCCGGAGCGGCGGCGTCGCCGCAGAAGGCGAAGCGGAGGTAGGTGATGTCGCTATCTGGCTTGTCGGCCAGATAGACGCCCAGCAGTCCGCGCGGCGCGAAGCGCCAGCCGCTTTCCTCGCGCGTTTCGCGGATGACGGCCTGCAGCAGGGTTTCGCCGCGCTCCAGGTGGCCGGCGGGCTGGTTGAGCTTGCGGCCCTCCGGCGTGTCCTCCTCAATCATCAGGAAGCGGCCCTCATGTTCGATAATGGCGGCGACTGTGGCATTCGGCTTCCATACTCTATCGATGTTATTGACAATCATTCTTGTTTGTCTCTATGATCATGATAACTATTCTTGATTGTATGTCAGAGAGGCCATTCCATGTATGTCTGCCTGTGCAATGCCGTGACCGACAGCCAAATCCGCCAGGCGGTGCATGGCGGCGCCACGCGCATGTGCGATCTGCGCCGCGAGCTGGGCATCGCCTCCGACTGCGGCAAGTGCGCCTGCACCGCCAACCAGATCCGCAAGGATGCCCAGGCCGAGCTGTCGGCCTGCTCGGTGGCGCGCACGGCTGCCTGATTGCCGCGGCGGGCCCTGCGGCCTTCTCGTCTTGAGCTCTCCTCTCGCTGTGCCATAATGCCTGGATGATTTTTCAGGAGGGCATGACATGCAAGGCGACAAGAAGGTCATCAAGTATCTGAACCAGATTCTCAAGAACGAGCTTACCGCGATCAACCAGTACTTCCTGCATGCGCGCATGTACAAGAACTGGGGCCTGAAGAAACTCAACGAACACGAGTACGAAGAGTCCATCGACGAGATGAAGCACGCCGACAAGCTGATCGAGCGCGTGCTGTTTCTGGAGGGGCTGCCCAATCTGCAGGACCTGGGCAAGCTGCACATCGGCGAAAACCCCAAGGAGATGCTGGAGTGCGATCTGAAGCTGGAAATGGACGCGCTGCCGCTGCTGCGCGAGGCTATCGCCTACTGTGAAACCGTCCAGGATTATGTCAGCCGCGATCTGCTGGAAGACATCCTGGAAAGCGAAGAAGAACATGTGGACTGGCTGGAGACCCAGCTCGGCCTGATCGAGAAGGTGGGCCTGCAGAATTATCTGCAAAGCCAGATGGAAGACGCGTCCTGAGTTTGCGCGAGGCGCAAAAGAAAAGGCTGCCGGGAAGGCAGCCTTTTTTGTCGAACGCGCGCGGTCTATTTCTTTGCGGCCGGCTTGGCCTGTTGTGCTGCGGGTGCGGAGGCCTCGCCTGCGGGGTCGACCTCCTCCTGCCACGGCAGCGGCACCTTCTTCTGGTGTATGGTCAGGCCCTGGGCATCGTATTTCAGCTCAGTGGAGATCTGGCCGCCGTCTTCCACGATGTAGCCGCCGTTTTTCCACGCCGTCAGCTGGCTGTCGAGCAGGCTCTTGGCCAGGTCGTCCACCTCCTGCATATTGGGCTGGTCTTCCGCGGACTGGTCCACCGTGAACAGATTGCGCGCTTGCGCCAGCACCAGGTCTTCCAGCGTCTGCCGCGGCAGGCTCAGCTTGGCCTCGGCTTCGATGCGCTTGGCCAGCAGCGTGATGTCGTTGAGGTCCGCCGGCTGCATGCCGTTGATGCCCAGGCTGCCTTGCAGCTTGGCCTCGCCGGTCGGCATTTTCAGGTAGAACTCGTTGATCTGCAGCTTGGGATTGTTTTCCAGCAGCGGAACGGCGTTCTTCTTGATGGTGTCGACATACTGCTTGCGCAGCACCGCCGGGTCCACGCCTTCGAACGGGATCGCGCCTATCGCCTTGTCCAGTTTGACCAGGGTGGGGCCATGCAGATGGTTGGCCGACACGTCCAGCCGCATCGGGCCGTAGTGCCGATCGTTGATGTTCAATTCCGCGAAATTGACCTTGCCGCGCGTATTGACGAAGTCATCCTGTTCGCTGGTGACGATCTGGTAGCTGAAGTTCTTCAAGGCCACGGCCGAGGGCTTGAATTCGCCGGACGGGTTGACGAATTCACCCACGCGCACGCGCGTCATCAGGTAGATCAGCTCGTTCAGCTTGATGCTGTAGGGCACGCTTTCGCGCGAGCTGAGCTGCACATTGCCTATGGTCAGTTCGCTGGTGCCCAGCTTGACGCCGGTGCTGCCCATGCGCATGTCGGAGGCGTAATGCACGCTGTCGAATGACACGCTGCCCTTGCTGGAGGCCTCCAGCAGGAAGCCTGGCGACAGCGCCTCCGTCTTGTAATCCTGGTAGTTATGGGAGTAGTCGACCTTGAGGTCGAAGCCCTTCCACTTCATCTTGACGCCAGACAGCGCCTCTTCGTAGTCGAAGGCCGGCACGCTGACGTCGAGCAGGCCGCCGCCGCCGAAACCGATATGGTTGACGATGGTGATGGGCTCTTTGTCGCCGAAGAAGGTCTTCAGCGTCTTGCGCGTGGCCTCGCTCATCGCGAACTCGGTCTTCACCAGCGCGCGGCCTGGGCGGAAATCAAACGCGGACAGGCCGGGCAGGGGCCCGTGCTGGATGTGGTTGGTGAACTTGATGGTGGCGTTCAGCAACGGCTTCATATTGTCCGGCAGCATGTTTTCATACGGGCCGGACAGGCGGCGGTTGAACACCAGCTCGGTGGTCTCGGTGGAAGAGAACCAGCCGCGTTCGTAACTGTGCGATTTGACCTTGAACAGCGGCAGGCCGGCTAGCATCCGGTACTGCTCCTGCAAGGTGTCCTCGGCCTTGATGCCGGCCCAGTAGCTGGATCCCGCGTACAGGACAAACAGGCCGCCGAGGGCGGCGCCGGCAATGATCAGTCGACGTTTTGGCAACACTAGTATTTTTCTGAACTAGGGTGAAATGATGTCCTATGGTACACCAATGGCGCGGCGGATGCGCTGTTCCGCCCGTCGGGGCGAAAAAAACGCTCTGACATCAGACCGCGCTGTGCTATAGAATAGAGCTTTGTCTCTATAGTTGGACGTCTCAGATACATGAACTGGCTCAATGGTTTGCTGGATCTCCCGTGGTGGGGCTATATCGTCGCCGCCCTGATCCTGACCCACATCACCATCGCATCCGTCACCATTTTCCTGCATCGGCATCAGGCTCACCGCGCGCTTGACTTGCATCCCATCCCCAGCCATTTCTTCCGTTTCTGGCTGTGGCTGACCACCGGCATGGTGACCAAGCAATGGGCGGCCATCCACCGCAAGCATCACGCGCGCTGCGAAACGGCGGAAGACCCGCACAGCCCGCAAGTGCTCGGCATCAAGAAGGTGCTGTGGGAGGGCGCGGAGTTGTATCGCGCCGCCTGCAAGGACCAGTCCATCATGGACAAGTTCGGCCATGGCACGCCGGATGACTGGCTGGAGCGCAATGTTTACGGCAAGCACAATGCCAAGGGCATCGTGCTGATGCTGATTATCGACCTGATCCTGTTCGGCCCGCTCGGCCTGACGATCTGGGCGGTGCAGATGGTGTGGATTCCGTTCTGGGCCGCCGGCGTGATCAACGGCCTGGGCCACTTCTGGGGCTACCGCAACTTCGAAAATGAGGACGCGTCCACCAATCTGGTGCCTTGGGGCATCCTGGTGGGCGGCGAAGAGCTGCATAACAACCACCACACTTTCGGCACTTCGGCCAAGCTGTCGTACAAGTGGTACGAGTTCGACATCGGCTGGATGTACATTCGCATCCTGGCCGCGTTCAAGCTGGCCACCGTGCGCAAGGTGGCGCCGCAGCTGGCGCAGGACCCGTCGCGCCCGCAGCTCGATATGGAACACCTGCAGGCCATCATCGCCAATCGTTACGCCATTGCCTCGCGCTACGCGCGTGAATTGAAGGCGGAATATCGCGCGGAGCTGGCCAAGCTGAGCCTGCCGGAACTGCCGCGCATCCACCCGCGCAAGATGAAGACCTGGCTGAAGCAGGACGCGAAGGATACGCCGGAGGCCGAGCGCGTCCAGCTGGAGAAGATTCTGGCGCAGAGCCAGGTGCTGGCCACCATCTATAGCATGCGCCAAGAGCTGACCCGGCTGTGGGAGCGTTCCAGCCTGTCGCGTGAGCAGCTGCTGCACGAGTTGCAGGATTGGTGCGCGCGCGCCGAGGCATCCGGCATCGCCGCCCTGCAGCGTTTCTCCTTGAGTCTGCGTCAAACCGCGCTGGCGTGAGGCCAGCAGTCTTGCCGAAAGCCCCCGGCTGCAGCCGGGGGTTTTGTTTTTTGCGTGGCCATCCGCCCGGGACAGTTTGCCGCGTTGCCGTTAGAATCGGTGAGGACAACCCACCGCATATGGAGAACGATATGAGCATCTACCGTCACAAGCAGGGCGCCCGTCTGGCCGAGGCCGTAGTCAGCAATGGCTTGATCTTCCTGGCTGGCCAGGTGCCGGAAAATACGGAGGCGGATGCCCGCAGTCAGACTGAGAATGTGCTGGGCCAGATCGATGCCCTGCTGGCTGAGCTGGATTCCGACAAGACCAAGATCGTCGATGTCACCATCTTCCTGGCCAATCTGGCCGACTACGACGCGATGAACGCCGCCTGGGACGCCTGGGTGCCGGCCGGCCATGTGCCGGCCCGCGCCACGGTGGAGGCCAAGCTGGCCAATCCGGCTTGGAAGGTGGAAATCAAGCTGGTCGCCGCGCGCTGACCGCGCCATCCGCCGCGCATAGCGCCTAAGCCCGCAGCCGCAAGGCCGCGGGCTTTTTTCATTGGCCGGGCGGCGGCGGAGGATGGTCGGGCACGGCGGCGAGCCGGGCCGGCATCATCTTGCACTTGCCGCTCATTTTTTCGCCGCGCGGCGTGGTGAAGCTCACCGCGTCGCCGGCTTTCTTGCCATTGCAGGCTTGAAAGGCCTCGTCCGGCGGCATGCGCGCGTTGCCGGGCGGTGTCGTGGCGAGGGCGAGCTGCGCCAGGCCTAGACAGATGATCAATAGCAGGCGTCTCATGGCAGATCCTCATCTGGGTAGGACAGTTCAACATAGGCGATGGGCTGGCTTTCCAATAGGCCGGGGCCTGGCCTAAGGGGTAAGTTGAAATTTCCATGCCACTTTAAGCGCATTGAGCAAGGGGCTGATATTTATGATTTTTTCCTATTTCAATCAATCGGATAGGTGATTTTGCGAGGGTGGGGATAGGCGATTCGGACTGCTATGACTACAGGCATGCCTCTGGCATTGGCAGGGGCGGGGTGAGCGGCAAGCGAACTTCAACCTGGGAGAGTCGAAACATGCGGTCAAAATCCGTGATCATGGCGGCCTGGCTGGGCCTGGCCATTTTTTCCGCCTCGCCGGCGCATGCCGCGCCCTTGTCGGCGGACCAATTGCTGCAGCAGCAGGAGGATGCGGCCACAGCCGCGCGGCTGGGTTTGGCGGACCTGGTCAGGCAGGGCGAGCGCGAATTTGGCGCCCGGCTGCCCGATGACTACCCGCTGGCGGTGAGCGACGCGCGCGCACTGGCGACGCTGCGCCTGGGCGCTGGTTTTCTGGTTTACAGCGTGACGCCGCAGCAAGTCCTGGCCAAGGATGCCGATCTGAGCCGGCAGATGTCGCCAACCGGTGCCTGGCGCTTCACCGTATACCAGTTAGCGCGGCCAGTGGGGCTGGTGACGGTGGAGAGCGTGGCGGGCCGCTGGCAGGCGGTAGCGTTTGGCGCGGCTGGTCTGGCGCAGAATCTGGCGTCGCTGCAGGCCGCCCATGGCGAATCGGGCAAAGCCGGCATGCGCTTTCTGCGAGTCTACCAGGCGCAATCGGACTTTCTGGAGGTGACGCCATCGGGGGGCGGCAAGCCGCGTTTCGCGCCGCTGAACTCTGCCTACGCGTCGCTGGCGCTGACGCGACAGAAAGAGACGGATGCCGCGCTGCTGGATGGCAGCGCCCTGCTTGAGCCTTTGCGCGCAGCGGTGCGCAGCAACCTTGCCAACTGGCGCTGAAGGAGAGGTCATCATGAAAAAGAAGGCTTTGGGCAAAGGCATGCTGGCGCTGGCGATGCTGGCCGCCTCTACGGCGGCGCAGGCCGACAGCAAGCTGCTGGACGTGCCGTTGACCGTGCAGGAGCATAGCCAGTGGTGCTGGGCCGGCTCCAGCAAGGCGGTGCTGGCGGCGTACAACAAAACGCCCAGTCAATGCGCCATCGTCAACTGGGCTTTTGGCATCAGCTACGCCTGCGGCAACAGCAGCTTCAATTGGAACAGCTATGCCAATCGTCCGAACAATATGTTTGGCGGCGACGGCAGCTTGCAGGACATTTTGCGCAACTGGGGCGTGCCCAACTTCACCGTCTACGACTACCTGTCTTGGACTCACGTGCAGCAGGACATCCAGGCCAAGCGCCCCTTTGTCATCCGCTATGGCTGGACCGGCGGCGGCGGACATTTCATCGTCGGCCGCGGCTACCAGAGCGGCAGCGGCGGCAATTACCTTTACATGATGAATCCGTGGCCAGGCGAGGGCATGACTTACGCGACGTATGGCTATGTGGTGTCGGCCAGCGATCACGACTGGACGCACACCTTGCGGATGAGCGTCAGCCCCTGAGCCGCCGCGTCGTTTAGAAGTCGCCGGAGTAGCGCAGGGCCGGGTTGGCTTCTCGGCCCGCCTGGAAATCCTCCACGGCGGCGGATAGCAGGTCGGCCAGTCCGTCTTGCTGCGCGTCCACCGGGATCACATCCAGGCTGCGCGTCCAGGTCAGCTGGCGCTTCGCCAGCTGGCGCGTGGCGGCTACGCCGCGTTCGATGAATTCGTCATAGCCATACAGGCCGTCTTGGTGTTCCCAAGCCTGGCGATAGCCGACGCAGCGCATGGATGGCAAGTTCAGCGTCAGTTCGGGATACTTGGCGCGCAGCCGGTTGACCTCGTCCAGGAAGCCCAGCTCCAGCATGGCGCGGAAGCGCTGTCCAATGCGTTCGTGCAGCCAAGCGCGTTCGCGCGGCACCAGGGCCAGCGGCAGGAAGCGGAAGCCGGCAGCGGCCTCCTTGCCTTGGGCGATCAGCTCCGACATCGGCTTGCCGCTGAGCAGGCACACTTCCAACGCGCGGTGGATGCGCTGCGAGTCATTGGGATTGAGCCGGGCCGCGGTCACTGGGTCCAGCTCCGCCAGCCTGGCATGCATCGCCGGCCATCCTAGCAAAGCGGCGTCGGCATCCAGCTCGGCGCGCAGCGCGGCGTCGGCCTGCGGCAGGTCGGACAAGCCCTCTAACAACGCCTTGTAGTACAGCATGGTGCCGCCGATCAGCAAGGGCAGCTTGCCGCGTGCCTGGATATCGACGATAAGCCGATTGGCGTCAGCGTGGAATTGCGCGGCGGAATAGCTCTGCAAGGGGCTGATGATATCGATCAGATGGTGCGGACATGCCGCCATCTCCTCGGCCGTGGGCTTGGCGCTGCCGATATCCATGTCGCGATAGACCAGGGCGGAGTCGACGCTGATGATCTCAACGGGAAAACGACGGGCCAGCTCCAGCGCCAGGCCGGTTTTGCCTGAGGCGGTGGGGCCCATCAGCAAGATGGCTTGCGGGGTGTGGCTCATGGGAGGCTCGCTACGATGCAAGCGCTGATTGTCGCACAGCCGGCGTCGGCTTGCGCAAAAGCCTTGACCTCTCCGAACAGGCGTTTACGATGGGAGTATTGATCTGGAGAGTCATCCATGAAGATTGAAGCCGCGAGCGAGCAGCATCTTTCCGCCTATCGGCGATATTTCGAGTCATGTCGCGCCGAGGATTTTGAATACTACCGCGGCCTGGCCGATGCCGCGGACGCATGGTTGCATAAGGTGGTGCAGCATGCCGACGGCGAAGGGCTGCCGGATGGCTGGGTGCCCTGTCAGACCTGGTTCCTGTTGACCGATGACGGCGAAATCGTCGGCGCGGCGCGTTTGCGCGAAGGCGAGACCGAGGTGATTCAGGATAAGATCGGCCATATTGGTTTCGAGGTGCTGCCGGCTTGGCGCGGCCATGGCTATGGCCGCGTCCTGCTGCAATACGTGCAGGCCATGGCCGCGGCGCCGGCCTGCGGCAACTGGGTGCTGGTGTGCGACGCGGCCAATCTCGCCGCGGTCCGCACGATAGAGGCCTGCGGCGGACAGCGCATGGACGACATGCCGCAGCCGGATGGCAGCGTGCTGCGGCGATTCAGCCTGACTTCGCTGGCCAGCTTGATGCGATAGTTTCGCGCGGCTGGAAAATCGTGTAGAATCCACGGCTTCCCGCGCTCAAGCAACCCCTGAATCTCCGGCTTCCCGGTTTAATGTCCACCATTACCGACTTAAAATATCTGAAAATCGTGCTGGAGACCGCCTTGTTGACGGCCCAGGAGCCGCTGTCGGTTTCGCAGCTGAAGAAGCTGTTCACCGAGGACGTGAAAGCGGCGCTGATCAACGATATTCTGGAGGACATCCAGGGCGACTGGCGCGGGCGGGGCATTGAGCTGGTCAAGCTGGCTTCGGGCTGGCGCTTTCGCGCCCGGGCCGAGTTCACGCCATACCTGAACCGGCTCAACCCGGAAAAGCCGCCGCGCTACTCGCGCGCGGTAATGGAAACCCTGGCGATCATCGCCTACAAACAACCTGTGACCCGTGGCGACATCGAAGCGATCAGAGGCGTATCGGTATCGACCAATGTGATGCAGACCCTGCTGGAGCGGGGCTGGATCGAGGTCATCGGACACAAGGACGTACCGGGCCGCCCCGGCCTGTACGCCACGACGCGAAAATTCCTGGACGATCTGAGCTTTGTCTCGCTGAACGACCTGCCGCCGCTGGCGGAGTTGGGCAGCCTGGTGGTGCCGGACGTCCCAACGCAAGACGATAGCCCCGACGCGGGCGCAGACGATCTCCCCCTCGACGATGAGGCGGACAATTTAGAGCCAGTCGCGGAATAACGCTTCCGCCAGTTGCTCGCATGGAAAGAGCAAACACATGTCTACAAAAGGACAACGTACCCACGCCCGCCAACCGGTTTCGCGTGTCAAGGGCCGTGAAACCTCGCAGCCGCGCCAGAACGCGGGCCGCGGCCAAGGCCAGCCGCGCCAAGGCAAGAATCCCTCCGCCGGCATCCAGCCGCGCTTCCCGCAACCGCAGCAGCCGGGCCAGCAGGCTCGCCGCGGCGGCCCGCGCCCGGCGCGCGACGCATACGGCAATCCCATCATGCCGCAGCAGGATGGCGTGCCGTTGTTCAAGCTGAGCCGTCGCGAGCAGGAGCAGCAAATGCTGGCCGCCGGCAACCGCAAGCCGCAGTACCAGCGCGACAGCAATGGCGACGTCAACGGCAATGTGGCTTTGGATCACGAGAAGCGCTTCGGCAACAAGAACGCCGCTCGTCCGGCGGCCAGCGGCAACCAGGCCAAGGGCCGCGGCAAGCCGGCCGCGGATATGCCGCAAGCCGAAGCCAGCCAAAAGGCGGAAGCCAAGCCGCGCGGCGACGCCAAGCCCAAGCAGCTGGTGCAAAGGGCCAAGAAGCTGCGTTTGCGCAGCCCTAGCCAGGACATCAAGAACAAGGCGCAGAAGCTGAAGGAAGTGCGCGTCGATCTGAACGAGATCGAGCCGGTTCGTCTGCAGAAGGCTCTGTCCTCGTCCGGCGTCGGCTCCCGCCGCGAGATGGAAGAGTGGATCGAGGCCGGCCTGGTGCTGGTCAACGGCAAGAAGGCCAGCCTGGGCGACAAAGTCGGCCCGCACGACAAGGTGACGGTCAAGGGCGACCCGATCAAGCTGAAGTGGCCGGACCGCCTGCCGCGCGTGATCATGTACCACAAGGAAGAGGGCGAGATCGTCACCCGCGACGATCCGGAAGGCCGCGTCACCGTGTTTGACCGCCTGCCGCAAGCCAAGTCCAGCCGCTGGGTGGCCATCGGCCGCCTGGACGTCAACACCTCCGGCCTGTTGCTGATCACCACCAGCGGCGAGCTGGCCAACCGCATGATGCACCCCAGCTTCGAAGTGGAGCGCGAGTACTCGGTGCGGGTGTTGGGCGAGCTGACCCCGGAAATCATGAAGGAAATGACCAAGGGCGTGGAGCTGGAAGACGGCGAGGCGCGCTTTGACCGCATTTTCCAGACTGGCGGCCAGGAAGAGTCGGCCAACCAGTGGTACAACGTAGTGATCAAGGAAGGCCGCAACCGCGAAGTGCGCCGCATGTTCGAGCATTTCGGCCTGACCGTGAGCCGGCTGATGCGCGTGCGCTTCGGCAATATCGGCCTGCCGCCGCGGCTGAAGCGCGGCCAGTTCTACGAACTGAATGCCGCCGAGGTGGCCGCCGTGATGAAGTGGTCCAACCTGACTGTGACCGGCGGCAAGAAGGCTGGCGGCCAGCGCCGTCCTTCCGCGCGCAAGCCCAAGGCGGCGCGCGCCGAGTAATCAGCGGCTGGTGTCGACAACGCGGGCGAGCGCCATGAGGCGGCGCCCGCTTTTTATTGCGGGAAGCGAAATGGAACAGCGGGAAGAGGCGACACTGGCGGCATGGGGACTGACGACGCCGCGCAAGCGGCGCGCGTCCATCGTGATCGTCGAGCATGGTCGTCTGCTGCTGATGCGCCGGGTCAAGCCGGAGAAAGAGTTCTTTGTGTTGCCGGGCGGCAACATCAAGAAGAATGAGACGCCGGCCATGGCCTGTGTGCGCGAGACGCGCGAGGAGACCGGACTGAACGTGTGGCTGGGCGGCGAGCTTTGCGTGCTGGAGAGCGGCAGCCGCACCGAGCATGTTTTCGTGGCGAGCGAGCATCGCGGCATGTTGCGGCTGGGCGGGCCGGAGCTGGCTAAGCTGGCGCCGGACAATCACTACGAGCTGGTGTGGCTGGACGCGGTGGCGTTGCGGCGGGTCCGGCTGCGGCCCAAGGCCCTGCTGCCGTATTGCCTGGCCTTGCTGCAAGGCGAGCCGCTGCCGCAAACTCAGGCATAATGAAACATTGAGGTTCTAGGCAGGGAATCGACAAGGCAATGAGTAAGGCATTCACTCGGGAAGACGAACAGCAGGACGACGATCTGCCGGCGGAACGGCGCCTGCCGGCTTCGACCAAGAACTACATCACGCCGACCGGCTGGCAGCGTCTGAAGGACGAGTTGTACCACCTGGTCAACCGCGAGCGGCCGGAGATGGTGCAGGTGGTGAACTGGGCCGCCAGCAACGGCGACCGCTCCGAAAACGGCGACTATCTGTATGGCAAACGCCGCCTGCGCGAAATCGACCGCCGCATCCGTTTCCTGACCAAGCGGCTGGAGATCGCCGAGGTGGTGGACCCGGAAGCGCGCGAAGAGACCGACCAGATTTTCTTTTCCGCCACCGTGCTGATCCAGCGCGGGGACGGCAGCGAGCAGCGGCTGTCCATTGTCGGCGTGGACGAGATCGACCTGCCGCGCGGCCGCATCAGCTGGATTTCCCCCATCGCCCGCGCGCTGTTGAAGGCGCGAGAGGGGGATACGGTGTTGTTCCGCGGTCCGGATGGCGATGAGGACATCGAGGTGCTGGAAGTCAGTTACCAGCGGCTGGATTAAAGCGGACGAGAAAAGACAACGGCCCGGATGATTCCGGGCCGTTGGCGTTTTCGCGGTTCGCGGCTCAGGGCAGCATGTGCTCGGATAGCTTGCCGTTGATCAAGAACCAGTCGCGCGTGGCCTTGTCGCCGCAGTCGCCGAAGGCCGTCTGCAGCAGGCGCTGCTGTTCGCGGTGCAGGTTTTCTTCCAGGCGCACGCCTTCCTCGCTCAGGGTCAGCTGCTTGACGCGCTTGTCGTGCGGGGCGGCCTGGCTGCAGATCAGCTCCATTTCCATCAGCTGGCGCAAGGGGATGTTGATGGCCTGCTTGGTGACGCCCAGGAAGGACAGCAGGTCCTTGACCGACAGCTTGGGATAGCGCGCGACAAAGAACAGAATGCGGTGATGCACGCGCGCCAGACCTCGCTTGGCCAACATTTCGTCCGGCTTGGTGGTCAGGGCCTTGTAGGCGTAGAAGAAAATCTCTACGGCCGCCCGGGTATCCAGGCTGCGTTCCTCCTCCTTGCGTGCAATGGTCGTGGTCATGACGTTTCCCATGGTTGGTATGGCTTAGTTTCGCATAGTCCGCGCCGGTTGCGGGCGCGGGATTAGTTGTCGCGGACTACGACATTCACACTGGAGCGTGGATGGTCGCTGATTTCCCCCACGGCGACCGCCACCCAGGTATTGGCCTTGTGCGCTACCAGATAGCGGTCGGTTTTCTGATAGACGATGAGGCCCAAGGTCTTTTCCCATACGTCGGAGTTATTGCTGCAAGGCTTGTCGCAGACGAAATCCAGTTGATAGCCCTGCTGCCCCAACTGGTTCTTGTAAGCGGCCCAGACTTGCAGGGTGCTTTGCGTGGCGGGGTGCTCGTAGGCGTCCTTGTAGACCTGGCCGCGCATCAGCTCCGATTTGGCGACGCGTATGGAGCCATCCTGATTCAGGTTGGGACGAGATAGGAACATCGTCATCTCGTCCAGTTCCTTGTAGACATGATCGCTTTCGTCCAGCTTGGCCGGTAGCGGGGACCCCACTGGCGAGGGCTGGGTCAGTTTTAGGCGCGGTGTGTTCGATTGGTCTCCCGTCTGGTGAGTGACGACGCTGCCCACGTTCTTGACGGTGTCAACGGCCTCGTTGACTGAGTTCAGTACCGATCCGAGGTCGAAAGCCTGAGCCTGGCTGCAGGACAACGCCAGGGCCGTGAGGCAGCTTGCTGCGGCTATGCGCATGATGGCTCCATGAATCCTATGCTTACAAGATATTAAGTATCCCGCTTGCAAAGCAATATTTCAATGGCATCGCCGCGCCGCCGGGCGGCGATGCTATTGAGTGTTGCGGCGCGGCCTAGTCCAGCAGCCCCCGCTTGCGCAGCATGGGGCTGGCGCTGGGCGCGTGGCCGCAGAAGGCCTGGAAGCTGCGTTGCGGGTCGCGCGCGTTGCCGACGCTGTAGACGTGGCGGTGCAGGTTGTCGGCCAGCTCGGCGTCGAAGGCGTCGCCCTTGCGTTCGAACACGGCGAAGGCCTCCGCCTCCAGCACTTCCGCCCACAGGTAGACGTAGTAGCCGGCCGCGTAGCCGCCGTTGAACAAGTGGTTGAAATGCGGCAGCGAATGCGCCAAGCCGGCCTCCGGCGGCAGGCCGTAGCGAGCGCACAGCTCGCGCTCGAAGGCTTCCGGGTCGTCCACGCCATCTGCCTGCTGGTGCAGCTGCAAATCGAGCAGGGCGGAAATGCAGTAGCGCACCGTGGCATAGCCTTGTTGGAAGTTTTGCGCGGCCAGTATCTTGGCCACCAGCGCCGGCGGGATGGCCGCGCCGGTGTCCACATGGTGCGCGTGCCGGTCCAGCACTTCCGGCACCAGCGCCCAGTTTTCCATCAGCTGCGACGGCAATTCGACGTAGTCGCGCGGCACCTGGGTGCCGGACAGCCGTTGGTAGCGCACATGGGACAGCAAGCCGTGCAGGCCGTGGCCGAATTCATGGAACAGGGTGCGCACGTCGTCGAAGCTCAGCAGCGTTGGCGCGCCCTTGGCAAAATTGGTGTTGTTGACGATGACGGGCAGCGAGACGCCGCCATGCAGTCCCTGGGCGCGATAGGCGCTCATCCAGGCGCCGCCTTTTTTGCCGGGGCGGGCGAAATTGTCGCTGAGGAAGACGCCTATCAGCTGGCCATGGCGTCGCACTTCCCAGCCGCGCACGTCCGGATGGTAGCGCGGCAGATCCTCTTTCTCTTCGAAGCTCAAGCCGAACAGGCGGCCGGCGACGTCGAACATGGCGGCCTGCATGTTTTCCAGGCTGAAGTAGGGCTTCACTTCCGCGTCGTCCAGCGCGTAGTGTTCCAGCCGCACTTTTTCCGCCAGATGGCGCCAGTCCCAGGGCGCGATGTCCTCGCTCAGCCCCAGCTTGCGCGCCAGCGCCTGCAGCTGTTTCTTTTCGCGCTCGAACAAGGCCTTGGCCGGCTCCCAGGTTTGGTCCAGCAGCTGATAAACCGCTTGCGGCGTGCCGGCCATGCGGTCGGTCAAGGCATAGTCCGCGTAATTGGCATAGCCCAATAGACGGGCCTGCTTTTGCCGCAGCTGCATGATGCGGCTGATGATGGGGCGGTTGTCTCGTTCCGGCTGCGTGCCGCGGCTGGTCCAGGCGCGCCAGATCGCTTCGCGCAGGTCGGCGCGGCTGGCGTGGGTGAGGAAGGCGGTGACCGAGGAGCGGGCCAGCGTGGCGGCCCAGCCTTCCAGGCCGCGCTGGCGCGCGGTTTCGGCCATGGCCTCGCGCAACGTTTCGGGCAGTCCGGCCAGCTCGGCCTCGTCGCGCAGCTGCAGCGCGTATTCGGCCTCGTCGGCCAGCACGTTCTGGCCGAAGCGCGCGCTCAGCGTCGCCAGTTCGGATACGCAGTCGGCGAACTCGCGCCGCGCTTCGCCTTGCAAACAGGCGCCGGACATCGTGAAGTCGCGGTGCAGCCGCTGCAGCAGGCGGCGCGCCTCCTCGTCCAGCTCCAGTTCCTCTGCCTGCCGCATCACGGCGTCCAGGCGGGCGAACAACCTCTCGTCCAGGTAGATGGCGCTGTGATGGGCGGCCAGCTTGGGCGCCAGCTCTCGCTCTGCGTCGCGCAGCGCCGGCGAGGAGAGGGAATTGCACAGATTGTGGAAGACCAGAGAAACGCGCTTCAGCGGCAGGGTGGCCGCTTCCAGCGCCTCCACCGTGTTGGCGAAGCTGGCCGGGGCCGGATCGTGGGCGATGGCTTCCACCGCCTGGCGGTGTTCGTCCATCAGCCGCTCCAGCGCCGGCGCGAAATGTTCGGCGCGGATCAGATCGAAGGGCG